>CAIMLG010000198.1 GCA_903842235.1 uncultured Verrucomicrobia subdivision 3 bacterium | reverse complement strand
GTCCCCGCGAGCCGGTTCCCCACAGTGGCCCGCCGCAAGGCGCGGCTCGCGGGGACGCTCGCCCCACCGGTTGATTCCATCGTCGTTCCGGGCAGCGCGGTGGAAGGGCCGCCGCATTCCAAAACGGCCAGCAGTTCACGGTTGCGCCCGAACCGCGCGGAGCGCCGTGAAGTGCGCCGGCCCTCCGGCGCTAGGGGTGAGCGGGCCGGGCCCCCGACCGGCAACCATTAATCGCCGGCCCGCGCTTTCGCCGTGCCCTGCGCCCGGATTTCCGCCAGCAAAGCCGACAGCTCTTGAACCTTTTGCGGGAATTGCGCGGCGAGATTGGTCTTTTCCGTCGGGTCGCTCGCCAGCTGGTAGAGCAGCGGTTCCAGAATGATCGCCGCCGCAAACCGTGGGTCGCTGGGGTTGGCCCCTGAGCCCACGCCACTGGCGGCGGCCGGGCCGGTGGCGGGAATATATTTCCAATCGCCCTCGCGGATCGCATACGCTCCGGAAGTGCCTTGTTGCACGACGGAGGTGCGGATGGCGGGGGAAGGCTTTCCGAGCAGCCCGGGCAATTGATTCAAACTGTCCACGCCCGCGTGGTCCGGCACTTGGACGCCGGCCAATGCGCCGCCGGTGGCCAGCACATCCGTCAGGCAAAACATCCGGTGGGAAACGCCCACCGGCACTTGGCCCGGCCAGCGGACGATCAGCGGCACCCGCGTGCTCCCCTCATAAACCAGATATTTCCAGCCGCGCAATCCGCCCGCCGGCTGATGCCCGTGGGCGTCTTCCTGCGAGCGATCAAAATAGCCGTCAAAGAAGATCGGGCCATTGTCGCTGGTAAAGAGCACCACGGTGTTGCTGGCCAACTGCAACCGGTCGAGCGTTTCCAGGATTTTGCCGGTCTCCCCATCCAGCTGCTGAATCACATCGCCGCGCACGCCGCAGTCGCTGGTGCCGGTGAAATTCGTGGCCGCCACGCGCGGCACATGCGGCTCAAACAGGCCCACGTAGAGGAAGAACGGCTGCGTTTGGTGGGCTTCCAGGAACGCCACGGTCTTGGCCACCACGGTGCCGGGCAGTTCTTCGTCCTTGAAACGGGCCGCGTGGCCGCCCTTCATGTAGCCGATGCGGCTGATGCCATTGACGATCGTGCCGGCGTGCTGCCGGTCCGCCGGTTGTTTGAGCCGTTCCGGATGCTGGAGGCCGGTGGAATCGTCACTCAGATTGATCCGGTAGCTGACGGTGATCGGGTCCGCCGGATCGAGCCCCACCACTTTCTGATTCTCCAGCCAGACGCTGGGCACGCGGTCCACTGTGGCGGGAATGATGTAGGAATAATCAAACCCCACTTCCCGCGGGCCGGGCTTAATTTCCCGATTAAAATCCACGGGCGTCTGGCCATCGCCCAAGCCCAAATGCCATTTGCCCACGATGCCCGTGACGTAGCCCGCCCGCCGCAACAGCTCCGGCAACGTCGGCGTGCCCGGCTCAATGGCCAGCGGCGCGTCGCCATCCAAAATGGACGTCTTCTTCGCCGTCTGCCGCCAGGCATAGTCGCCGGTCAGCAGCGCATAGCGCGAAGGCGTGCAGGTGGACGCCGGCGCGTAGGCTTGGGTGAAGCGCAGCCCCTGGCGGGCCAAATGATCCACGGCGGGGGTTTTGATCTTGGTCGCGCCGTAGCAGCCCAAGTCGCCATAGCCCAGATCGTCGGCCACGATGACCACAAGATTGGGGCGGGCCGGAGACGCTGGCTGGGCCGAGACCGAGAATCCCACCCCGGCCAGCAACAGCAGCAGCCGGCCAATACAGCTCGATTTTTGTCCTGGTTTCATACGGGCAAATCAAGCCGGCCCGCGGGGCGGGCCGGCTGGCCGAAGAAAAACGGCCTTAAACCACGGTCCGTTTACGTCGGCGTTTTATCCTGCGCCGCCGGGGCCGTGGCTGGATTCCACTTGGCCGGCGGCTGGATCGGCAGCGTTTTGCGCCAGGCAAGCAAGGCCTGCTTCAGGCGCTTCACCACGGCCGGCTGCTGCGCCGCGAGATTTTTCGTTTCCCCGACGTCCGTCGCGAGATCATAAAGCTGGGCGCCGCTGCCATCTTCCATCAGGAGCAGCTTCCAATTCCCCTCGCGCACGGCCAGGTCCGGCCAGGCTTCGATTTTATCCCCCGGCCGGTCCGGCGGCCGCACCCAGAAGAGTGGCTTGCTGCGCGCCGGCTGCGTCTGCCCCAGGTAGGCGGCGGTCATATCTTCGCCGTCAAACGCCACGCCCGCCGGCAATGGGACGCCGGCCAGCTTGGCGAGCGACGGCAGCAGGTCAACGCTCGACAGCACGGTGGCCTCGTTCACGGTGCCGCAGGCCGCCGGCTTCAAGAAGCCCGGCCCCCACACGATGAACGGCTCGCGCATGCCGCCTTCAAAGAGATTGCCCTTGTGCCCGCGAAACGGCCCCGCCGAGCCTGCGCCGGGTTCCGGGCCGTTGTCGCTGGCCACGATGATCAAGGTATTGGTGCGCAGCGTGGGGCTGTTGCGAACATAATCAAACAGTGGCGTGAGCTGGTCATCCGTGGCCTTGACCACGCCCAGGTAAAGCCCCTTCTTGGAGCCGTCGCCGCGCAGCGCCGCCGGCGGGAAGAACGGCGAATGCACGTCGTCCGGCCAGACGTCCACGTAAAAGGGTTTGCCGGATTTTTCCGCGCCCTGGATGAATTCGAGCGCATTGCTGACAAACGCGCTGGTGACTTTTGAACGGTCCAGCCACGTGATGTTGCCGCGCCCCAGCTTGTCGCTGCCAAGCGAATACTTCCGCGCCGGCTGGCCGTCAAAGGCGTCGAGCAGCGGCAGGATGCGGTCGCCCAAGCCTTCAAACTGCGTCAGGGTTTTGTCGTAGCCGTATTCGGTGATCAACGGCGCCTCGCCGACATCGCGCTGACCGCCCATGTGCCATTTGCCGAAATGCCCCGTCGCATACCCGGCCGCTTGCAGCGTGCGGGCCAGCGTGGGCGCCTTGGGATCCAGCCATTGCGCGATCCCGCGCGCGTCGTTCATGCGGCGGTTGTCCAGATACGAGGTGATGCGCCAGCGGGCGGGAAACTGGCCCGTCACCAAGCCGGTGCGCGAGGGCGAACAAATCGGCGAGGCCACGTAAAATTGCGTGAACCGGATGCCTTCCTTCGCCAGCCGGTCGAGCTGCACCGTCTGAATGTGCGTTTCCCCATAGCAAGACATGTCTGCGTAGCCCATGTCGTCAATGAGCACAAAGAGGAGGTTGGGCCGCGCCTCCGCCCAGGCGGCAAGCGGCAGCAAACACAGGGCAAACCAGGTGGATAAACGTTTCATAACCGGATCAATTGACGGATTTCATCGGGAGTGGTTACGTCATATTCCACCGCCGCCGCCCCATCAACCTTTCTTCAAAGCCCGCAACACTTTCACCGTCTCGGGCAGCTTGTAATGCCGTTTCAGCCCGACCTCATTCAGCAGCCCGGCCGGCACCCGCGCGACAAATTCCGGGAAGCTCCGTTCCACCCGGTCTTTCAGCAGTTTCTGGCCGGCCTTGGCGGCCCAGAAGTCGTCCTCGACCTTGGTGAGGGCAATGACCGCTTCGTCGTTGGTCAGGTTCTCGCGTTTCGCCAGGGCCCAGATCATTTCCGGATCGCCGGGCAGCGCCACCGGGAAAGCCACAAATTTCAGCGTGATATCCTGCTCGTCGCTGCTTTCCGGCCCCGCCGGCCGCACGGGAATGATTTTGTGAAACTGCGTTCCGTCCGGCAGCGAAATATCCACCGCGAGCGACTTGTTTTCGGCATCCGGCTCAATCTCCAGGTCGGCTTCCCCAAAGCCGGCCATCAGCTGTTGCTTCACGTCTTCCAGCGTCTTCGGCTCCAAATCCGGCAGCGCAATGCGCTCGCAGAATTTTTCAAACGAATGGACGCGGTTTTTGGCGCGCAATTCATCCTCGACGGCGGAATAAATTCTCGCCGCGAGTTCCGGGTCGGGGGCGACTTTGGGCAATATGATGCGCAAGAGGGTCAACAACTGCGCCTGCTCGTCCTGCTTGGACTTGGATTTTTTTTCAGCCATAAATCACTTCTTATTCTTGCTCATCGCCGCCGTGAACCAGTCCACCGCCGCCGGTTTCGCGGGCTGCGCCGGGCGGTTAAAGCCCCCGCCCGCCGGCCGCGGGGCGCTGGGCGACGTGCGCGGGCCCGTGCTGCTCGCGCCGATCACCGGCGCGGCCTTCATCGAGAGCGCGATGCGTTTGCGCGGCAAATCCACTTCGGTCACGGTCACGGTGACTTTCTGCGACACTTTCACCACTTCGGACGGATCTTTAATGAAGCGATCCGACAGCTGGCTGACGTGAACCAAACCATCCTGATGCACCCCAATGTCCACGAACGCGCCGAACGCCGTGACATTCGTCACGATGCCGGGCAGTTTCATGCCGGGCTTCAGGTCTTCCATTTTCTCCACGCCGCTTTGGAAGGAGAACACTTCAAACTTCTGGCGCGGGTCGCGGCCGGGCTTGGCCAATTCGCCGAGAATGTCGGTGAGCGTCGGCAAGCCCACGGCTTCGGTGACGTATTTTGGCAACTGGATTTTCTGGCGCAACCCGGCGTCGCGCAGGAGGTCGCTGACGGAGCAATTCAGATCCTTTGCCATGCGATCCACGAGTTCATAGCGTTCCGGGTGCACGGCGCTGGAATCGAGCGGATGGCCGCCGTCGCGGATGCGGAGGAAGCCGGCGGCCTGTTCAAAGGCTTTTTCGCCGAGGCGCGGCACCTTCTTCAATTCGGCGCGCGACTTGAATGGCCCGTTTTCATTGCGGTAACTGACGAGGTTGGCCGCGAGGGCCGGGCCAAGGCCGGAGACATACGCCATCAATTGCTTGCTGGCGGTGTTCAGCTCCACGCCCACGCCGTTTACGCAGCTGATCACCACGTCGTCGAGGCTGCGCTTGAGTGCGCCCTGTTCCACGTCATGCTGATACTGCCCCACGCCGATGGATTTGGGATCCAGCTTCACCAGTTCCGCGAGCGGATCCATGAGGCGGCGGCCGATGGAAACGGCGCCGCGCACCGTGAGATCCTGTGTGGGGAACTCCTCGCGCGCGACCTCGGATGCCGAGTAAATCGAGGCGCCGCTTTCATTCACCATCACGATGGGCAGGGTCAGCTTGAGCGCCTTCACGAACGCCTCCGTCTCGCGGCCCGCCGTGCCGTTGCCGATGGCGATGGCTTCGATCTGATATTTCTTGATCATGCTCAGCAGCGCGGCGGCGGCTTCGCGGATTTCCCCGGCGCTCGAGGCGGTGGGATAAATCACGTCGTTGTGCAGCAGTTTCCCCTGGCGATCCAGGCAGACGATCTTGCAGCCGGTGCGGAAGCCGGGGTCAATCGCGAGCATATTCTTGCTGCCGAGCGGCGAGGCCAGCAGGAGTTCGCGCAAATTATCGGCAAACACGCGAATCGCCTCCGTGTCCGCGCGCTTCTTGGTTTCCATGCGCAACTCGACTTCGATGGCCGGGCCGAGCAGGCGTTTGAAGCTGTCCTGCACCGCAAGACGGATTTGCTCCGCCGCCGGGCCTTGGCCGGTCACGAACAGCGGCTCCAGCAGCGCCAGCGCGGACATTTCTTCCACCGATATGCGCATCATCAGAAACCCCTCGGTTTCGCCGCGCCGGATGGCCAGCAGCCGGTGACTGGGAATTCTGCCCGCCGGTTCGCTCCAGTCGAAGTAGTCCTTGAACTTCGCGCCCGCCTCCTGCTTGTCGGACATCACTTTCGATTTGACGACGCCTTCGTTCCAATAAAGCTCGCGCAGCTTGGCGCGGGCCTTGGCGTCGTCGCTCACGCGTTCGGCGAGGATGTCGCGCGCTCCGGCCAGCGCGGCGGCCGCATCGGCCACGCCCTTCTCGGCGCTGACAAACGTGGCGGCTTCCGCCCGCGGATCGGCGGTGGACTGCGCTTGAAACAACAAATCAGCCAGCGGCTCCAACCCCTGCTCTTTCGCGATCATCGCGCGCGTGCGGCGCTTGGGGCGGAAGGGCAGGTAAATATCCTCCAGCCGCGTGACGCTGTCGGCGGCGGCAATGTCCGCCTGGAGCTGGTCCGTGAGCAGATTGCGCTCGGTGAGCGATTTCAGGATGGTTTCGCGGCGGCTGTCCAGATCGGCCAGGCCAATCATGCGCTCGCGGATGGTCGTAATGGCCACTTCATCCAATTCGCCGGTGGCTTCCTTGCGGTAGCGGGCAATGAAAGGCACCGTGGCGCCTTCGGCAAACAGTTTGGCCGTGGATAATACCTGGCGCGGCTGAATCTTGAGTTCGCCGGCAATTTTTAAAATATGCGCTTCGTTCATTTCAAAACGGGCGGATGATTTAACGCACCGCCGCCGCAGTGTAAAACGGAATCAAAGAATATTTCAGCGCCGCCGTCCCCGATTCCGTTTGACGATGGCCGGCGGCCCATTGAATCATTCGGCATGGAATCCCTGCCCCCTCCGTCTATTTCCGTTCCGCCGCTGGCGCCCAAACCGGAACCGACTTGGGGCCAGAAGCTGAAAAAAAATCTAGGACCCGTCGGGGTCGGCCTGTTCGTGCTGCTGAAATTCGCCGCCAAATTGAAGTTTCTCCTGCCGTTTCTCAAGACCGGTGGCACCATGATCCTATCAATTGGGGCCTATGCCATGATGTGGGGCTGGCAATTTGCCGTCGGCTTTGTGCTGCTGATCTTCATTCACGAATGCGGCCACCTGCTGGCCGCCCGGCAGCAGGGCCTGAAGGTGGGCGCGCCGGTCTTTATTCCGTTCATGGGGGCGCTCATTGCGCTTAAGGAGGCGCCGCGCAACGCCTGGATCGAGGCGGTGGTGGGCCTCGGCGGCCCGCTGCTGGGCACGGTGGGCGCGCTGGGCTGCGAACTGATGTATTTTACCACCGGCAACCTGATGTTTCGCGCCCTGGCCTATACCGGCTTCTTTCTCAACCTCTTCAACCTCGCCCCCACGGGCTTTCTCGATGGCGGCCGCATTGTCACCGCCCTGTCCCCGTGGCTCTGGATCGTGGGCTTCGTGATCCTGGTCGGCATGATCATCTCCCACTTCAATTTCCTCCTGCTGCTGATCCTGGTGATGTCCCTGCCCCGCTTGTTCTCCCTCTTCCGGCGGAAAACCGCCGAGGAACAGCGCTACTTTGAAGTCACCCCCGCGCAGCGCCTGACCATGGGCGCCTTGTATTTCGGCCTGATCGCGCTGCTGGTTTTGGGCATGAAGTTCACCCTCATTCCGCCCGAAACGTTGCGCTGAACCGGCGGCGGCCCGGCGGACAGCTCAAAAAAAAGGCCGGCTCACGGCAGCACGGCCTGGATGGCCTCCGCCGGCACTTTCTGGCCCCAGAGCACCTTGCCGATTTTCCTGGCCAGCACGAATTGGATTTCGCCGTGGCTGACTTTCTTGTCCAGCCTCATCGCGGCAAACAGCTTTTTCCGCCGCGCGGCATCCAGCTTGATTGTGACCGGCAAGCCCGCCTGTGCCAATAGTTTTTCCACCCGCTCCCCGTCGCCGGAAGGCAGCCCGAGCACCGTCCGGGACAACTTGGCCGCCGCGACCGCGCCGATGGCAATGGCCTCGCCATGCAAATATTTGCCATAGCCGGAGCTGTTTTCAATCGCATGGCCGATGGTATGGCCGAAGTTCAAAATGGCGCGCAGACCGGTTTCCGTCTCATCCTGGCCCACCACCTCCGCCTTGATCTCGCAGCAGCGCGCCACCACGCTGCGCAGGGTCGCCGCGTCGCGCTGAAGCAGCTTGGGCAGGTTGCGCTCCAACTGCGCAAACAGCACCGCGTCGTAAATAATGCCGTATTTGATGACTTCCGCGAGGCCGGAAACATATTCGCGCTTCGGCAAGGTTTTCAGCGTGTCGAGATCGCACAAGACCAGTTGCGGCTGGTAAAACGCCCCCACCAGATTCTTGCCGGACTTCAAGTTCACGCCGGTCTTGCCGCCCACGGAGCTGTCCACCTGCGCCAGCAGGGACGTGGGCACCTGCACAAACGGGACGCCGCGCAGATACGTCGCCGCCACAAACCCCGTGAGGTCCCCCACCACGCCGCCGCCGAGCGCAACGATGAACGATTTCCGCTCCAGCCGGTGGGCTGCCAGCTGGTCATGGCATTTTTCCACCAGGGCCAGGCACTTGGATTTTTCGCCGGCGGGCACGGTGATCAGCACCGGGTCAAAGCCCGACGCCGCGAGCGATTTCAGCGCCGCCTTGGCAAAAAGCCGGCCGGCATTGGTATCCGTGATGACAGCGCAGCGCTGGCCAAGCTTGAGCCGCGCGCACTCCGCGCCGAGCCGGGGCAGCCAGCCGCTACCCACCTTGATTTGGTAACTTCGATTTCCGAGCGAAACGGGAACAATGCGCATGCTGGAAGGATAAACGGCGGCGGCGCCGTGTCAAAAAAGGAAATTACCGGCGCGCGGAAACTATCCCGATTTCTGGCCGCCGCCAAACAGCAGCCGCAGGCTGTTCATCACCACGATGACGGTGCTGCCTTCATGCCCGACCACGCCCAGCGTCAGCGGAATTTTGCCCAGCAGCGCTAACGTGACGAGCACCACCACGGTGCCGAGCGAGATGAAGAGGTTTTGTTTGATGATGGCGCTGGCCCGCTGGCTCAGGCGGAAGGCGGCGAGGAAATTCTCCAGCCGGTCGTTCATCAGCACCACGTCCGCCTGCTCCAGCGCCGCGTCGGCGCCGCGCGCGCCCATCGCCACGCCGATGTGCGAAACCGCCAGGCTCGGCGCGTCGTTCACGCCGTCGCCCACCATCGCCACCTTCCGCCCCTGCGCCGTCAATTCGCGAATGGCGGCCACTTTCTGCTCCGGCTTCAGTTCGGCCCGGACGTCATCCAGCTTTAATTCGTGCTTTAAATGTTGCGCCGCTGCGGTGCGATCTCCGGTGAGCACCACGGAGGTCAGGCCTTCCCCGCGCAACTCGGCAATGACGCCGGCGGCCTGCGGGCGAATGTCGTCGCGCAGAATCACCCGGCCCAGCAGCTCCCCCTTCGCCACCCAGACCTCGGACGTGCCGGCACCGGATTGCGGCGCGGCAAAGCGGCCCTGGCCCACCTGCGCCTCCACCCATTCCCGCTTGCCCAGTAGGATGGCCTGCCCGGCGTGCTGCGCTTTCAAACCTTCGCCGGTGACGGATTCAAATTGCGGAAATTCGAGGCTCTCCAGCCGCTGGTGCTTGCCGTGGAGCGTGATCGCCCGGGCGAGCGGATGCGTGGAAAGTTTTTCCAGCGAATAGGCCAGCTGGAGGATTTCCGCTTCGCGCCCGGCGGGAAAGCTTTCCACCGTTTCCACGCGCAGTTCGCCGGTGGTGAGGGTGCCGGTCTTGTCGAGGCAGACGGTGTCGATCTCGGCCATTTTTTCCACCGCCGCCCCGCCGCGGAACAGGATGCCGTGGCGCGCCGCCCAGGCGATGGCCGCCAGCACCGCGCTCGGAATGGACAGCACCAGCGCGCAGGGCGATGAGACGACCAGCAGGGTCATGGTGTGGTAAAACGCGCTGTGATCTTTCGTCATGTCGGCAAAGGCTTTCTCCCCGAGCAGCAGCCACCACACAAAAAACATCGCCAGCGACAGCCCGATGACGCCATAGGTGTAATAGGTGCTGAACTTGTCGGCGAACATCTGCGCCGGCGCTTTCTGGTGCTGCGCCTCCCGGATGAGCGTGATGATTTTTTGCAGCGCGCTCTCGGCGGCGGGCCGGGTGACCACCACCTCCACCGCGCCCCACTGGTTGAGCGTGCCGGCCAGCACGGCGTCGCCGGGCTTCTTTTCCACGGGCGCCGCCTCCCCGGTGAGATTCGATTCGTCGGCGGCGGTGGTGCCTTTGGCGATGTCCGCGTCCACCGGAAATTGCGAGCCCGGCTTGATGAGCAGGCGCATGCCGGGGCGGATTTTTTCCACGGCCATTTCGGTTTCCGCGCCGGCGGCGTCCAGCACCGTGGCGGTTTTCGGCGCGTCCCGGAACAGGGAGCGAATCTCCTTCTGCGTCCGGCCCAGCGCGTAATGCTCCAGCGCGCCGGAGAACGAAAACAGGAAAAGCAGCGTCGCCCCCTCGCCCCACGCGCCGATGCTGGCGCTGCCGCCCGCCACGGCGAGCATGAGAAAATGCACATCCAGCGTGCGCTTCTGGAGGCGCTCCCAAACTTCCTCGGCGGGAAACCACGCGCCCGCCAGATAGCTCAACAGAAACAGCGGGACCCGCCAGGACGACGTGGCGCCCACCGCAAAGCCGGCCAGCAAACCAAACGCGCCGCATGCCCCGGCGAGCGCCAGTTGCCATTTCCATTCATCGGCATGGTCCTGCTCCTCGGCGTGCTCGAGAAACTCCACGTCGCGCTGGACAATTTTCGGGAACGGCAGGTCGCGCCAGCGCCAGAACTTGGGCGCCGTCGGGCACGTCACGCGGGCGATGGTGGTGGCGTCGCCTTCGGTGCGAATGGTGATCCGCTGGCGGTCATTTTCCGCCAGGGGCAGCTCGCAGCGGTCGCAACTGGTTTTGCCGCCCAGCAGACAGCAATGCGCCTGCGGGTCAACCGCCTGGGCGGATTCAAAGTCGCGCGTGATGCGCGCCGTCAGTTTTTCGAGATCCGTGCGGCCGAGCGTGGCGAGGGAAACCTTCTGGTGCGCATGGTCAATGGTCACCGCCTCCAGCGCCGGCTCCTCCGCCAGCGTATGCAGGAGGGAACGCGCCAGGCACCGGCTCGGGACCTGGTGGCGGCCGGCGGCCGGCGAAGAAGTGTTTGCCATGGTCTTGATTGTTAACTTTCCCCCCGATCAGGGCGACATCAAAAATTAAAAAAATACGCCTATACTGGCATTTTACCATTGTTAAGGCGGGCTGTTTTATGGCAAGGTGTGTCCCGTAATTTCTAATTTGAAATCCATGACAACCAACAAACCAAATACGACGAATCAAAACCTGATTAACTGGGTACAGCAAATGGCCGAATTGTGCCAGCCCGCCGCCATCCACTGGTGCGACGGCTCCGCTGCCGAAAACCAATCGCTCTGCGACCTGATGGTCAAGACCGGCACGTTCATCAAGCTGGACGAAAAGAAGCGCCCCGGCAGCTACCTGGCCCGTTCGCATCCCAGCGACGTGGCGCGCGTGGAAGACCGCACCTTCATTTGCGCCAAGACCAAGGAAGAGGTTGGCACCAATAACAACTGGGCGGATCCCGTCCAGATGCATCAGGAAATGCTGGCCCGCTTTAAAGGCTGCATGCAGGGCCGGATGATGTATGTCATCCCCTTCGCCATGGGCCCGCTCGGCTCCCCCATCTGCAAGGTCGGCATCGAAATCACCGACTCGCCCTACGTCGTCGTCAACATGCGCATCATGACCCGCATGGGCCAGAGCGTGATGGACAAGCTCGGCGCCGCTGGCAAATTCATTCCCTGCATGCACTCAGTGGGCGCGCCGCTGGCGCCCGGCCAAAAAGATGTCCCCTGGCCCTGCGAACCGGATCCGAAGAAAAAATACATCGTCCATTTCCCGGACGACCAGTCCATCTGGTCCTACGGCTCCGGCTACGGTGGCAACGCCTTGCTCGGCAAGAAGTGCCTGGCCTTGCGCATCGCCTCGACCATCGCGCACCGCGAAGGCTGGATGGCGGAGCACATGCTCATCCTCGGTCTCACCGCGCCGACCGGCAAGAAATACTATGTGGCCGCCGCCTTCCCCAGCGCCTGTGGCAAGACGAACCTCGCCATGATGCAGCCCACCCTGCCCGGTTGGAAAGTCACCACGCTCGGCGATGATATCGCTTGGATTCGCGTCGGCCAGGACGGGCAACTCTGGGCGATGAACCCGGAAACCGGATTCTTCGGCGTCGCGCCGGGAACCTCGGCCATGTCCAACCCCCACGCGCTCACATCCTGCGCCAAGAACACCATCTTCACCAACGTCGTGCTCACCCCTGACAACGACATCTGGTGGGAAGACATGGGCGTGCCGGCCCCAGCCTCCGGCATTGACTGGGAAGGCAATCCTTGGACCCCGGCCAGCGGCAAGAAAGGCGCCCACGCCAACAGCCGTTTCACCGCGCCCGCCGCGCAATGCCCCGTCATTGATCCGGCCTGGGAGAATCCCGAAGGCGTGCCGATCTCGGCCATCCTCTTCGGCGGCCGCCGCCCCAGTACGATCCCGCTCGTGAACGAAGCGTTCGATTGGGAACACGGCGTGTTCATGGGGTCCGCCTGCGGTTCCGAAACCACCGCCGCCGCCCTCGGGGCCGCCGGTGTCCTCCGCCGTGACCCGTTCGCCATGCTCCCGTTCTGCGGCTACAACATGGCCGATTACTTCGCCCACTGGCTCTCGTTTGCCAAACGCACCGACCGCCGCAAGCTGCCCAAGGTTTTCTTTGTGAACTGGTTCCGCCGCAGCGCCGACGGCAAGTTCCTCTGGCCCGGCTACGGCGACAACAGCCGCGTGCTGAAATGGATCTGCGAACGCGTGGAAGGCACCGGCAAGGCGCAGACCACGCCCATCGGTAACCTCCCCACGCCCGACGCGCTGGATCTGTCCGGCCTGAACCTGCCCGCCGGCAACCTCGAAGCGCTTCTCAAGGTGGATCTCCCGGGCTGGAAGAATGAAATCGCCGACGTGGCCGCCAACTATGCCAAACTGGGCGATAAGCTGCCCCAGGCGTTGAACGATCAGCTCGCCAGCCTCAAGCAGCGCCTCGGCTAATTCAGCGGTTGTTTTTTACCTTTGTCTAAAACACAATGTGGGCGCATTCATTTGCGCCCACATTTTTTTATCCCCATGAAAAAAAACCTCTGCCTCCTCTTCGCCACCGCCGGTTTCCTCGCCGCGTCAGTTGCCGCGCCCGCGCAGCCCGGCCAACCCTCCAGCTCCGCCGCCGACCGGGCCATGACCAAGGTGTTTGGCACTAGCCTGAACTTCTCCGCCACCATGGAAATGCAGATCAACCAGTCCGGCCGGGGCGAAATCAGCACCCGCGCCAAAGTCTATATGGCCCAAGGCAATTCCCGCACGGAGCTGGACATCACCCAGATGAAAGGCACGGCGATGCCGCCCGAAGCGGCCGCGCAGATGAAAGCCATGGGCATGGACCAGGTCATCAACCTTTCCCGCCACGACACCAAAACGGATTATGCGATTTATCCCGGCTTGGAAGCCTACGCCAAAATCCCGAGCCCGGACGCCCAATCCGCCACCAACGAGATCCAGGTTGTTACCACCAAGCTGGGCGAGGAAACGCTGGATGGCCATTCCTGCGTGAAAAATCAATACACCTTCCCTGGAGCCCAGTCGGGCGACCAAGTCACTGTGTTGGCCTGGCTCGCCACCGACCTGAAGAATTGCCCCCTCAAGATCCAAGTCAACGCCACCGACGACGTGAAAGGCAAAAGCGTGCCCACCACTACCACCCTGCACTTTGTTGACCTCAACCCGGCCCAGCCCGCCGATTCACTCTTCAATCCGCCCGCCGGGTATCGGGCTTACTCCGATGTCCGGACCATGATGCAGACGGAAATGATGAAAAAAATGGGCGGGGGCGCCCTGGGCCAGCCCGCCGCCCGCTAAATGGCGGTCTCCCGGGCTTGGCTTTCAGGGATTATGAACCCATCCGCAGCTCCACCCCAATGGCTTTGTGGTGGCGGAAATTTCTTTCCCGCCATGCTCGCCGCCCTCGCTGCCGCCCGGCAGAGCGTCGAATTGGAAGTCTATATTTTTGCCAACGACGAGATCGGGCGCCAGTTCCTCACCGCGCTGACCCGCGCCGCCCAAACCGGCGTGCGCGTGCGGGTGCTGGTGGATGCGTATGGCTCGCTGACCCTGCCCAAAACCTTTTTCCATCCCCTGATTCAGGCGGGCGGCGACGTCCGGTTTTTCAATCCCCTGCGCTTCACCCGCTTTGGCGTGCGCGACCACCGCAAGCTGCTGCTCTGCGATCGCCGCACCGTCTTCCTTGGCGGGGCCAACCTGGCCAAGAGCTACCACGGCGACGGCGTCCAACTGGGCTGGCTGGATTTAATGTTGCAACTGGACGAGGCCGCTTTGGCCCATCGGCTGGTGCATGAATTTGAGGCGATGTTTTCCAACGCCGACTTTGCCTTCCGGCGCCGGCACAAACTGCGCGTCTTCCGGCAACTGCGGCGCCGCGCGGAAACGACGCAGCTACTCGCCGTCCGCCCCGGCCGCGGCGTGAGTGGCTTCGAGCGCGCCTTGCGGCAGGAGTTGGCCGGCGCCCGCTCGGCGGATTTCATCACGCCCTATTTTCTCCCGGGCCGGCGGCTGCGGAAGCTGCTGCGTCAGATCGTGCGCCGCGGCGGCCGCGTGCGGCTGCTCCTGCCCGCGCATTGCGATGTGCCGCTCGCCCGCGCCGCCGGGTTGATTTACTACGCCCGCCTGCTGCGCGCCGGCGTGGAGCTTTACGAATACCAGCCGCAGGTGCTCCATGCCAAGCTCTACCGCGTGGGCGGCACGGTGTTTGTCGGCTCCTCCAATCTGGATGTCCGCAGTTTGAAGTTGAACTACGAGCTCATGCTGGGGTTTTCCGACCGCGCCACCGTGGCGGGCGCCCGGGAGATTTTCGCCGCCGCCCTGCAGCATTCCCGCCGCCTCGAATTGCCCGCCTTCCGCGCCTCCCAGAATTTCTGGCAGCGCTGGAAAAACTATTGGGCACATTTTCTCGTCGCCCGCGTGGACCCCTTGGTGGCGCTGCGGCAGTTGCAGACCAAATAGCCCTCCCGCTCAATCCTCCGTGTCGTCCTCGCCCCGGTCATTGCGCTGGATATAGCGCGGATCGTTCTCCAGGTTCTGCGAGAGATACACGTGCCGGATTTCCTGGCCAAAGCCGTTGCGCCGGAAAAATGCCAGCGCCGCATGATTCTTGGCCGCCGTGTCCACCAGCATCATCCGCGTATCCCGCTCAATGAACAGCCCCTTCAACTGCCGCAACAGCCGCGTGGCGATACCGCCGCGCTTGAACCGCCGCTCCACCCCCAGCCACATCAGCAGCCCGTAGCGCCAGGCGCTGCGTGGCTTGTCCAGCACCCGGCCCAGCGCGAACCCCACCACCCGCCCTTCCGCTTCCGCCACCAGGCACGTTTCCGCGTCGTTGCTGAACAGCAGCGCCAGCTCATGATCATCCCACGAGCGATACAGCGTCGGCCATTCCTCGGCCGTGAACAGCTTCTGGCCCAGTTCAAACACCGCCGCCACATCCTTCAATTCCATCTCCCGGATTTCCACCGCCGGCAACGGCTTGGACCGCCGGATACGCGATTTTTCTAAAACTTCCATAAAATAAGTGCCCGCCAGCTTGCCAACAAGGCCGGCTGACGGGCAAACCAGCATAAAACACCCGCCGCCCCAAGGCCAGCGCAGAGTCAGCCTTACCCGAATCCCGAAGTGGGCGCGGGAGCGCACGTGTCGCGCCTGAACTTCGTTGAAACCATCCCCGCTCTGGGCCGGAACGAAACGTGAGGGGGACGACGTTTCCGACGGGACGCCGAAAGTCCCCCGCCCGAGGAGGGGCACCCCAAAACTGGCATCCCGGTGGTTTCCATTTCGGAAATCGGGTTTAACCTCAACCCGGTCCACTTTTGATTGATATACGACCCCCGGCAGGATTTACCTTGAAGACAACCGCAAAAAAGCGCTAGTCTGCGCCACCATGGCTTTGAACAATTCATTCATGTCACCCTGATATTCCGGCTTCGAAAATGGCGCGATTGATTTCCATGCGGAGGGCCATGTGCCCCGGTTGATGAACGTCAAAACACAACTTCTGATCCTCGTTTTCGGCGGCCTGATCCCGACCTTTTCCAGCGCCGCCTTGGGGGAAGCGCCGGCCCCCGCGCCCCTTAATGCCGGACCGGAAAGCAGTTCCCCTTGGACACTTTCAGCCGCCAATACCCCGCTAAATCAATCCGACCGCTTTTCTCCTTCGGCACAAGCCGGCCCGGCTCGGCCCGGCCCCAGCAACCATCCTGAATCCGATTTTATCGCCCGGATCCTGCAGGCCAAGGAAGGTTTGTCGGTGAATGTCATTGATTCGATTCAGCAGACGCCGGATGGGTTTCTCTGGCTCGGAACCCCGCGGGGTTTAATCCGCTTTGACGGATTACAATTCCAACCCGTTGCGGTTCCAGCGGACTCCCCGGCTCCATCCGCCATCCACGCCCTGGCGGTCGACGGGCGCGGCCAGCTTTGGCTTGCGGAACAGAGCGGCCTCGTCCACCTCGATCACGACGGCGGCAGCCAGGTCTTTTCCAATCCGGCGGTCCCGCCGGCCCCGATTGATAATTTGTGCCGTTATAACAACGGCCTGCTCTGGGTGAATACCAATGGCACGCTCGGGCGGATTTCCACGGAGCCCCCCTTTCAGATGGAACCCTGGGCGGGCGATTTTCCCGCCGGCGCGCGGCTGATGTGCGATTCGAAGGACCAGCTTTGGCTGACCAGCCCATTGAAGATAATGCGCTACCAGGCGGGCAAGTGGCGCGACATCGATGTCCCCGGGGGTGGCACCCTTGAGGCGGCGCCGCGCCGGGCGGGCGGCTTATGGGTGGCCCGGGGCGGCGTGCTGCGCTCAATTTCGGAAGATGGATCGGCCAAGGTGGAAATCGCCTTTGCCTGGAACAATCTGTCCCGCGTGAGCTGCATGCTGGAAGACAAGCATCAACGGCTTTGGATTGGCACGGATTCGCAAGGCATCTTTTGCTTTAGCTCCGGCACCATCAAACACCTGGTGCCAACGGCCAGCCGGATCGCCTGCCTGTTTGAGGACGCCGAGGAGAATATCTGGGCCGGCACCCATGGCGGGGGCTTGATTCAGCTCATTCAACGGCAGTTTTTCGCTTATGAACTGGGCGGGGGCTATGAAAACGGATTCGTTCGCAGCATCTCGCCCGACCCCGGCGGCCAGGTCTGGGCAATCTCGGCGAACGGTGAAATCGGGCGCTGGCAAGATGGGTTCTGGCATTTGGCCAGCCCGGCGGAAGGGTGGCCCGGCTATAAAGCCTGGTGCCTCTTCCCGGCCAACGGGGGCGGGATTTGGATTTCAACCGAGACCCACGGCTTGTGGCGCTGGACCAACGGGGTCTTCGAGCCAGCCAACTTAAAATTGGAGGCCAATGGGCAACCGTTTGTAAATCTGTTTGAAGACCGGCTGGGCCGCCTGTGGTTGCTGAATAAAGATTATGGCATTTATTGCAAAGAGGGGACAAAACTAACCCATTATACGCCGGCGGACGGGTTGCCAAAAAACTGTCTCCGGCTGATTGCGGAAGATGAGCAGGGCGGGATCTGGGTCGGCGATTGGAAGGGCGGCATCGCCCGATTGAACGACCAGCGCTGGGAAACCGTCCACGAGCCAACCGATTTTAAGGATGCCATCCAGAGCCTGGTCGTCGCCAAAGGAACCCTCTGGGCGAGCACCAGTTCCGGAAATCTGCTCTGCCTGAAAGACAGACGAACCCATCAATTTTCGGCCGAGCAGGGTTTGCCGGAAGCCAGCATTCAACACTTGCTGCTAGATGACCAGGGCGCGCTCTGGGGAACCACCTCGCACCGGCTTTTCCAGATTCCGGCCAGCCAGCTTAATGCCCTGATCAGCGGCGACCAACCCCGGGTAAATCCGATATTTTATGGCCCGAATGACGGCTTGCCGAACGTTTTGTTTGCCAATTTATCCAGTCCCGCCGGCCGGCTGACGGAGGAGGGGGAATTGTGGTTCTCGACCGCCCAAGGCGCCATTCATTTCCGGCCAGCCGATTTACCCAATAACACCCCCCCCCAGGCGGTCATTGATAAAATCTGGCTGAATGCCCGCCTGGCGCCCGCTTCAGCCTTGCAAAATCTGCGTCCGGGCCCCACGCGTTTGCAGTTTGAATTTACGGCCCCCTGCCTGACCACGCCCGACCGCATCCGGTTTCGGTATCAGTTGTCGGGGGTGAATTCTGACTGGGTGGATGCCAGTTCGTCCCGGTCGGCCAGCTACACCGACCTGCCCCGGGGAAAACATACTTTTCGCGTCCTTTGCTCCAGTCCGGAAGGCGAATGGAGCAACCCGGCCGCCGGGGTGACCCTGACCGTCCGCCCCTATTTTTGGCAAACGAACGCCTTTCTGGTTTTGCTCATCGCGGGCATTACCGGCGGCGGCGCCTGGATGGCCCGACGCTATACGGCGCGAAAGTATCGGCAACGCCTAGATCAATTACAGCAGCTCAATCTGGTGGAACAGGAGCGCCTGCGCATTGCCCGGGATTTGCACGATGAACTGGGGGCCAATCTGACCAGCATTGGCCTGCTGGCGGACTTGGGAGCCCGGCATAAGCTTGACCCGGCCACGATCGCAACGGATCTTGAACAGATTTCCCGGGCGGCCCGGGAAAGCGTGATCGCCATGGACGCGATTGTCTGGGCCCTGAACCCCCACAAAGATTCGCTGGATAATTTTGCCAATTATGTGGCCCAGTTCACGCGGGATTTTTTCCGCCCGACCCATTTGCGCACGCGGCTGGACCTGCCGGAAAATCTGCCTTCCCAGCGCATGCCCACGGAAATCCGCCACCAGCTTTTTCTCATCATCAAAGAGCTGTATAATAACATCGCCCGCCACGCCGAAGCCACCGAGGTGCGTTTAAAACTGGCCTGTGAGTATGATTGCCTCCATTTGCACATTTCCGATAACGGCAAGGGGCTGCCGGAACAACCGGAGGGGGAAGACCAGCAGGGTTTGGAAAGCATTCGCCAACGCATTGAAAATCTGGCCGGCCATTTTCAAATGGACAGCCAGCCGGGAGGCGGCACCCGATTTGTCTTCACCATTCCCTTAAAAGGCTTGTAATCAAATCGGCGCAACCCCCATCCAATGCATCCCCAGGCTGCCCCCTGCCCGTTTAAACTTTTTATGCCCCTGAAAATCGCGATCGTGGAAGACCATCAGCGCTGGCGCGCCAGCCTGGAATTATTGCTGAATGAATGCAAAGACCTGCAATGCATTGGCAGCTACTCCTCGGGAGAAATGGCAGTGGCCAAGCTGCCGCGGCTGCAGCCACAAGTGGTGCTGATGGACATTAATTTGCCGAAAATGTCGGGGATTGAGTGCGTCCGGCAGCTCAAATTGCTGTTGCCGGAGGTGCAGATCATCATGCTCACCGTCTATGATGATAGCGACCGGATCTTCCAGGCGCTCCAGATGGGGGCCAATGGCTACCTGCTGAAGCGCGCTTCGGCGGATGAGATATTGAGTGCCATCAGCGAAGTCCAACAAGGGGGCGCCCCCATGTCCACCTATATTGCCCGGAAAGTGGTGCAATCGTTCCGCGCAGGAAATCCACAGAGCAAGCCGGAAAACACGCTCACCAAACGCGAATCCGATGTGCTGCAATATATCACCCTCGGCTATAGTAACAAGGAAGTGGCCGAGGCGCTGGGCCTGACGCCGGCGACTATCCGCAGCTACTTAAAAGATATTTACAGCAAGCTGCATGTGCATTCCCGCACCCAGGCGATCATTAAAGCCACCAAGAATGACTTGGGCTCGCAATGAGAAGTCCCCACGCGGCCCGTCGCCGGCAGGGCTTGAATTTGGAACAATCCTCAGCCGGAATCAGAAGGGAATCGGACTATATTGCGGCAACTGAAATCGAACCACCTCGGTGGGATCCGGCAAATAGCGGTCCATCATATCCTTTATTCTTTCTTGTAGCTGGGCCGATTTGGTCGCGCTGACGCTCCCATCGCAGAAACTCAAAATTCCCACGCCCTTATGGCGCATCTGGCTCATCCAGCCGCGGCGGATGATCAAGGCCCGATTAAAGGAACACAGCGATCCGGTGGCGGGGGTGTCGGGCATGGCCAAGGTTACATTATTAGGATTATCGGTGGAAATGGTATTATCCCCCGTTAAAATGGCACTCGGCCGCGTCGGCATGGCGTCCGGACAAAACATATAGCTTAAGTTGGTGCGGAAATCCCAAGCCACCGTCAATTGCGCCCAACTGTCGAGCGTGACTCGTTTGATATCATTGGGACAGGTCAGGACTTTGGGGTTGACCAGATAGGGCTGCAATACCACCCAATTGGTCCGCAGCGGGCCGCTCACTCCGCCGGGGCCGGTATTCCAAGGATATTTGCCGGCGTTGTTATCGTCGCCCCACATCGTGAAGGACAAGTGGATTTGTTTTTGATTGCTGATACACAGGGTGGTTTTGGCCTTCTCTTTGGCTTTCGCCAAAGCCGGCAGCAACATGGCCGCCAAGATGGCAATGATGGCTATCACCACCAACAATTCAATCAGGGTAAACGCCCGCTTGTTATGTTTGATTGGGGGTTGATCTACATCCGGCTGATTTGGCATAGGCGATATTTTTAATCCTGCGGCGGCAATGGCTTGGTGCATGATGGAATGGGTGGCAATTATAGATGCGATTGTGATTAAGGCTGTTCTACCCGGTAGAAAAAGGCCGGTCCGCTGGTGATGTGGTTGGTAAAGTGGAAATAACCGCCCGCTTCATAAACATTGGTGGCCACCGGCACCCATTGCGGCAACGGAGTAGTCACATTGGTGGCCCCCACCACATAGTAAGTTTGGCCAGCCACCCCGCCACTACCGCTGAAAGTAAAGTTGGTTCCGCTCATGCCAATCGCGGTGATCACCGGCGGTAAGGCGGTGCCATTCACGGAAATCGACCCACTACTGAGCAGATTGTTGGTGTTCCAAGTCAGCCCACCCGGGAGTGCCGAAAGATCCGGCAGGGTGATCTGGGTAAATATCCCGGATCCGCCCTTGTTGAACAGTTGATACGTATCATTGGCTTGGGGCGACGCTGCGCCCGCACCCAAAACCACTTGTAAGCTGCCGCCAAAAGCCAGACTACCGCCCACCACCAACCGGTCACTATTCGGGGTTTGGGCGCGATCCAATTCCATCAGTGTGGTGCCCGCAAGGGTGACGTTGCCATTGACAGTCAAGGCTCCGACTCCGTTATAACCCGGAGCGCAGGTTCCGGCCACCATGGTTAAATTCCCGGCCATAATACCAGTGCCCCCAATGATTCCATTGCTGACGATGGTGCCGCTCGAATAGGTATTGGTTCCATTCAAGATCAAAGCACCGGGACTGTTGGCGGTCAAAACCACGGAACCCGTGCCGCCGATGGGCCCATTGACCACCGTCGTAGCTTGGTTGGCGGAAACATTGATCACCCCGCTCAACTGCATGGAACCGTTAATAACATTCGTGCCCGTGGCCCCGCCGTTGCCATTGAGAAAGGCATCGGTCATGGTAATGCTCTTCTGGACCGGATTCGTCAGGCCCAGATTGAAGAGCTGCAAGGTTGCCCCCGCGCTGACCGTCATGCCGGCGGCTGGATTTCCCAGATCCACGGCTTGGGCAAACGCCAGGGTGCCTTCATTGACGGAAATATTTCCCAAATTCATCCGCCAATAGGGTGACGCATTGGTGGTGGCCAGCGCGCAGGCAATACTCACCATGCCCGAGCCTACCTTGGTCAGGTTGTGTCCGTTCCCGGCCAATCCCGGTCCGTCGCCGGTGCCGGTGGTGATCCGCAGGTCCCAGCGGCCGCCGTTGGGCGCGCCGAACACCGTGTCGCCGGCCAGAGTGACATTTTTCAGAACGGCTCTCACCGTTGTGGAAGTGGTGGAATCAATAATCGCGCCCTGACCATTCACCCCCGCGCCCGACACCACCACCGGCTCGTCGCCCAGGCTGAGAAAATTCAAGTCCAAGGTGGCGTTGTTGGTAATGGTCGTTCCGCCGTTGGTGGTGCCAAACCAGAGGGCCGTGGTCGGCTTGAGGATGCCATCCAAAAGCAGGAAGGCGCCATGGTAATTCGTGTTCGCGGAGGAAGCGGTCAAGGTGTAGGGCGTCTGCACCGCCAGCACTCCCTGCGTGCTGCCGTTATCCGTCAACACAGTGGTGAAGGTGGCCGGAAACGTATTGCTGATCACCACCGTACCTTGATCCAGTTCAAACACGGGAATCAAATCCGCCTCGCCATCAATGCGGGTCAAAGTGCCGGAGCCCTTCTTGATCAGCAGCGGCTGGGAACCATTGCCAATGCCGCCCCCGCTCCAGACATAGGGCAAAGCGCTGTTGCTGACCAGAATGCTGGAAGGTATCGGAAAACCGGGAATATTGATGGTGCCCGTGGCGGCGCCGTCCAGAAATTTTGTGACATAACCATCGGCATAGGTCGCGGGCGATCCGCTTCCGTTCAACCAGTTCAAAGTTGAGCCATCCCAGTCGCCGCTGACGGCACCGGTCCAGAGAAATCCAGGCACGCCGGTGATATTCAAGTCGATCGAACTATTGCCCGTGTTATTCACCAAGTTGGCCGTCATGCCCGACGGCAAACTGCCCAGGGTAAAGGCGGCAAAGCCACCGCCGATGGCACCGCTGTATTTGAGCAGCACGATTTGTCCGGTTTGGAGATAGGGCCCGTTGGCAACATTGACCGTTACGGACGCAGGACCGCCGCTGGCACTCAGACTCGAAACCTTCACCACCGAACCGGTCGAATTGCCGTTGTTGCCAAAGTCGAACGTCAACGCACTGGCTGCCAGATTCAAGCTGCCGGCGGTCAAGGTTGTGCCCGGCGCTTGATACAGCACCCCAAGCGTGGCGCCGCTGGCCACCTGAATCGCCGCCACATTGGTTTGAACAGAGGATAAGATCAAGCTACCCTGGTTCACGGCGGTATTCCCCGCAAAGGTATTGGGTCCCGTGAGCGTGGCGGTATAGCTTCCGGTCTTGGTCAATCCGCCCGAACCCGTCAAGGCTTGCCCGATGCTCACATCCGTCGTCGTGGTATCCAACGTCAGCCCGCCGGCATTGATTTGCGCCACATCCAGCCCGTTCATAAACGGGCTGTTGGTGGCACCGGTCGCCGTCCGCAAAATGGCATTGTCAAAATAGATTTGCGCCAAGCCACCCGCCGTGGTTTTCAACACTTGCAGCACTTCCAAGGTGCCGTTGGCGGCCGTGTAGGTTCCCATGCCGGCGCCAGCCAAGCTGAAGTTGATTCGGCCGCCGGTCACCAAACCGCCGATCTGGCTCACCACTCCGGTGGCCCCGGCCGCATTGGGAATCGCCACGGCGCCCCCGCTCAAAGTCAGCGTGCTGTGATCCACCACCAAGGTGCTGACCAGCGGATTGGTGCTACCCCCCACCCGGATATTGGAACCCGGAATCGTCAGCGTAAAAGCCGCGCCGTTGGTCAGCACCAGTTGCGGACTCGCGGCCGTGAGCGTCTGTTCGCCAATCCGGAAGCCACCGCGCGAAGTGAAGCTGCCGCCATCCACAATAATCTGGCCGTCGTTCAGGTAGGTGGTTTGCGTGACGGCATTGGTCATCCCGATGTTGAAACTGCCTTTGAGGCGCAGGGTGCCGCCGCCGTTGAACGTCTGGTTCCCGGCGTTTTCCTGCCAATTGGCCCCGGTGAGCTGCACTTCACTGTTGGGCGCCAGATTCCAGATGGCCCCGGAACTCGGCCACGCCAATGGCAGTCCGATGATATTGAGTCCGGCCAGATTGGAGATGGCCCCCACATTTACCAGCGCATTCCCAGACAGATTGAATCCGCCATTGCTGAAAATCAGGCTCGTCCCGCCCAGCCCGCTCAGATCATTGTTGTTGGCCTGCCGGATCAGCCCGTTGAAGATCAGGGCATCCCCCACATTCGGCACCACGCCGCTCCAGTTGGCAGCGGTGCTCCAATTGCTGTCCGAAGTTCCGCCCCCCGTCCACACCCGCGGCGCTGTTGGGGACGGTCCGGAGAGCCAGTTTATCGTGAAGTTATCATAGGTGACGACTCCGGCGTTCGGGGCAATGTCCCAGAAAACATACCGGGTCAAAGCCGGGAACCGCCAGCCATTAGGCAGGTCCACATCGCCGACCGTATCATAAATCCACGTGCTACCCCCGTCCACCGACACCTGCACCCGCGAGTGGTAATTCGCCCCGGATTCCGCCCCAGCATCCGTCACCCGGATCAAAAACGCCACCTCGTTTGAATAGGTGCCCACCGTCCCAATCACATTGTTGATCGCCGTCGCCAGCCCCGCCGCTGTGGTCGCAATCCGCTTCTGCAGCGTGTAGGCCGCATCGCCCGTGTTCGCGTGGTAAATTTGAATGCCGAAATCCCAAGCCCCCGACTGCCCGAACGCCGAGCTGATCGCAAACGAACACCGCGCATTGGCCAACGTCGCATTGGCGATGTTGATGGTCACATCATAAACTCCCGGCAACGCCGGCGTGGCCGAAACCGCGTTAAGCGCCGGCCCAAAATCAAATACACTCGTCCCATTGGTGCTCAGCGAAAGGGTCGAAGCCACCGCAACGGGCGCAATTGCCAGCTTGGCGCTATTGGTAATGTAATGGGCCGAGGCCGCCTTGGTGCCAACGGCCTGATAGTAACGCAAATTGGCCGCCTGCGTGCCGGTCAATCGCGTGGTGGGCGGATTGATCCCGGAATTCACCCCGCTGCCCAAGGCAAAGCCCGACCCCGAGTTAGCCACATTGTATTGGTCGCTGATAATGAGCGTCTGCGCCGAGGCCAGCCTGCCGCCGAGAGCCGCCAGCAGCAGGCCCGCCCAGGAAACGCGTTTTAACAAGGTTTTCATAGTGTAATTTTTGGAAATTAGAGGTTCAAGCACCGATGGTGCAATCGATTGGAATAATTCGCATTCGCCAGATCATTGGATGCGTTCAACCTACCATAGCCCTGCAGGCATGAACACCCCCGCAAATGAGGGGGTCACGGACAGGACTCGTAGCGAGGCCAGTTCGCACCAGCCAAACCAGACCTGAACCAACAGTTAATTTGCGGAGCGCCGTTTGGATTTGAGAAACCATTAACCAACGCCCCAAGCTCCTCCAAAATCTCCTTTATCATCGAGAATAAGGAACCATGGGGCCGGGGATCGAAACCCACCAATCTTGAAGCTTGTATTCTAAGCCCTTAATTGTCAGCTTGAAGCCATCAAGCCATTCAACTTTTCGAGCACAGCACGCGGCGGGGTCACGGTTATTCTTGGGGCACGGTAAAAGTAGTCGGCGCGGCGAGGAAAACCAGCGCCGGATTCAAGGTAACATTTCTGTCAGGCAGATCGGGCTGGCGATAGGCCGACAAAATGTTCAATAAATTGAGCTTGGTTGAAATTTGGCCGTCAATGCAGACAGGGGCTGGTTTTAGGGATCAAAATCATTTTTGTCTCCGATGCCGTTTGGGCGGCCATATAAAGGTAGAATGATCAGTGAGGACATGGCGATGGTGCAAGCGTATGCCGCCGAGCAATCGGAGGCGGCCTTTGCCGCGCTGGTGACGCGCCATGCCGGGCTGGTCTATTCGGCGGCTTTCCGCCAATTGGGCGATGCCCATCTGGCGCAGGATGTCGCGCAGGCGGTGTTTGTCATTCTGGCGCGCAAGGCCACTGCGCTCAGCCCGGACACCGTATTATCCGGCTGGCTGTATCGCACCACGCGATTCGCCTGCGCCGATGTCCGCAAGCGCGAGTTGCGCCGTCAACAACGAGAACAGGAGGCCGCCATGGAAGCCACCATCCCAACCCCCGAATTCGACCCCGCCTGGACCCAGCTCGCCCCATTGCTCGACGAGGCCATGGCCCGGCTGCGCGGCAATGACCGCGACGTGCTGGTCCTGCGTTTCTTCGAGAACAAAAGCTTGAAAGACGTCGCCACCACGCTCGGGCTGGAAGAACACACGGCCCGAAAACGCGTCCAACGCGCCCTGGATAAACTGCGGAAATCCTTTGCCCGACGCGGCGCCTTGTTCAGCACGGCGATTATTGCCAGTGCGGTCTCAACCTATTCGGTCAGCGCTGCGCCGAATGCGGTCGTCACGCTGGCAACGTCGGCACACCTCGGCGAAGCCGCCAGCCCGTCCACGCGCACCATCATCCAGGGCGCGCTCAAGGCCATGGCGTGGGCCAAGCTGAAATTTGCGTGCTCGGTCGGCGCGGCGGTGATTCTCGCTGGCGCAGTGGCAACCTTCGGTTTGTCCCAGCTGGCGGCCAGTCCCGAAAACGCCCGGACGGAAATCCTCACCCCCTCGACGCCGCTGACGCCCGGCCCGGCGGCGCTGATTGTCGTCGGCTTGATCGCCAGCGACGCTCCGGAACAGATTGAAGCGCTCGCGGCGGAAATAAAAAAAAATCTGGTCGCACGCGGCTTTGACGCCGACCACGTCGAAATTCTTTCCGGCAAAGTCACGCGGGCACAGATTTTGCAAAAGCTCCACAACCTTGGCGGTTCTGTGCGCGATGAATTTTGGCTGGTGCTGCTCGGCCAGTCCGGCAAGGCCCAGGGCGGTGGGCCGGCATTTCAGGTCAGCGGCCCGCGGCTGACGGCGGCGGATCTGCGCACCGCGCTCGATGCGGTTCCCGGTCGCCAGTTTATCTTCATCGGCACAGGCAGTTCCGGCGGTTTCCTGCCAGAGTTGAGCGACGGCCACCGCACCGTGCTTTCCGCCACGCTGGCCGAAGGCGAGCCGGACCAACCGCGGTTTCTACCCGCGTGGGTGAAAGCCTTCGCCGCCGCGCCGAAAGCCCCGCTCGCGGAAATTGCCGCCCGCGCGTCCGCCGATGTGAGCGAGCAATGCAAGCAGGCCAACCTGGCGCAATCCGAGCACGCGCAACTCGCCGATCCCGCCAGCGGAAAAATTCTTGGCGCGCCCTTCGGCGTAAATACGGCAACCACCAATCCGCCGGCGGCGGAAAAATAAATTGAACCACCGCCATTAGAATCTGACTATGAATAACATGACTGCTCCCAAGCCCGACCTCGTCACCGATGCCGACGTCGAACTGCTCCGGCTCGTGCCGACCCGTTATCGCCAGCTCGCCGACGCGCTGGATCGCCGCATCATCGGCCAGGACGAAATCATCCGCGACCTCTTTGTCGCGCTCGCCGTGCAGGGCCACGTGCTGATGATCGGCGTGCCCGGCCTGGCCAAAACGCTGCTCATCCGCAGCCTCGCCGAATTGCTGGACCTGCCGTTTCAGCGCATCCAATTCACGCCCGACCTGATGCCCAGCGACATCACCGGCACGGAAATTCTGGAAGAAGGCGCCGACGGCCACCGGCAGTTTCGGTTCGTGCGCGGGCCGGTTTTTGCCAGCCTGATTCTCGCCGACGAGATCAACCGCACACCGCCCAAGACGCAGGCGGCGCTGCTGGAAGCCATGCAGGAGCGGCGCGTGACCGTCGCCGGGCGCAGCTACGATCTGCCGTCGCCGTTTTTCGTGATGGCCACGCAAAATCCCATCGAGCAGGAAGGCACCTATCCCCTGCCCGAGGCGCAACTGGACCGGTTCATGTTCAATCTCCGCGTCAATTATCCCTCGCACGCCGAGGAAGTGCAGATTCTGCTGACCACCACCGGCGACGAACCCGCCCCGCTCGAAAAGATCTGGACCGGGCCGGAACTGCTCGCATTGCAGCGCGCCGTCCGTCAGGTGCCGGTGCCGGAAACCGTGGCCAATTACGCCGTCGCGCTGGTGCAAGCCACGCGGCCCGAAAGCGCGACGGCACCCGACTTCGTGAAACGCTTCGT
This sequence comes from uncultured Verrucomicrobia subdivision 3 bacterium, assembly GCA_903842235.1. Classification (GTDB taxonomy): domain Bacteria; phylum Verrucomicrobiota; class Verrucomicrobiia; order Limisphaerales; family UBA11358; genus UBA11358. The sequence continues at coordinate 18,765 of CAIMLG010000198.1, read as the reverse complement.
TCAATGGGGCGCCGGACCGCGCGCCTCCCAATATCTGGCGCTCGCGGGAAAAGTTTTTGCCGTGCTCGACGGCCGTTACAATGTCGCGCGCGAAGACATCAAGCGCGCAACCAAGCTGGTTTTGCGTCACCGCCTCATCACCAACTATCGCGCGGAGGCAGACAAACAAACCGTGGATGCGCTCATTGAGCAGTTGGTGGAGACGGTCCGATAACCCATGCCCACCCTGCCGCCATCGCTCCGTCTGCCGCCGGTGTTTCATCGCGCACCCGCAGCGCGGGCCGTGCCGCCGTTGGATTTGCAACTGCTGGCGGATCTGCCTTCGCTGGCCCTGCGCTCGCGCTGTCTGGTGGATGGCTTTTTGAGCGGCCGTCATCGCAGTCCGCAGAAGGGCTCGTCCGTGGAGTTCGCCGAATATCGCGACTACCAGCTGGGCGACGATTTAAGGCGCGTGGACTGGCGGTTGTTTGGCCGCAGCGACCGGCTCCATGTCAAACAATACGAAGAGGAAACCCAACTGCGCGTGTTCACCGTGCTCGACGCCAGCGCGTCCATGGATTTCAAATCGCGGCCCCAGGCAATGAACAAACTGGATTTCGCCCGGCTGGCGCTCGCCGGCATTGCCACGCTCGCGCAGCGGCAGGGCGACGCGTTTGGCCTCGGCGTGGCCGGCGTGGAACTGGTGGATTTTCTCCGGGCGCGCTCCACGGCGTCGCACTGGCAGACCTTCATCGGGCGCATGGAACATTTTCCACCACAAAAGCAAACCGCCCTGGCGCGCGCGCTGGAGGCGCTAGCGGAAGTCATTCCGCCGCGTTCGCTCGTCGTCATCGCCAGCGACTTTTACGAGGATCTGCCCGCGCTGGAAGCCGCCTTGAGCCGGCTGCATTACGACGGCCACGATCTCATCGGCCTGCAAATTTTGGATCCGCTGGAATTGGATTTTGACCAGCCCCACGCCGGCTTTTGGGTGGACGCGGAAAGCGGCGCGCGCCAGCAACTCGATGCCGCCGCCGTGCGCGCCGGTTATCTCAAACGGTTCAAACAACATTGCGCCGAACTGGAGGAACATTTTCGCGCGGCCGGCGGCGATTTCATCCAGCTCCGCACCACCCAGCCGCCGGTCACCGCGCTCAGCGGTTACCTGGCCAAACGGGAGAACCGACTGTGAACTGGCTTTTTCCAGGATTTCTCGCCGGCGCGCTACTCATCGGGCTGCCGGTGGTGCTGCACCTGGTGCGCCGCAAGCCGCGCGACGTGGTGCGCTTTCCATCACTGCGGTTCCTCGGCGAATCCGCCTTGCGCGACACGCGGCGCAACCGGCTGCTCCGCTGGCTCACCCTGCTGCTCCGCTGCCTTGCCATCGCGCTGCTCTGCGCCGCTTTTGCGCGGCCGTTCTGGGGAAAATCCCCGACGGTCACCCGCCGCGCGCTGGTCATCGCGCTCGACAATTCCATGAGCGAGCAGACCCGCGGTCGCTGGGAAGAAACCCAGTCGTGGAGCCTCGGCCAGTTGGATGAACTGGCTCCCGGCGATCAGGCGGCGCTGCTGCTGATGGAACCGGAACCGGTCTGGCTGGTGCCGATGACCGACGATCTGGCGCGCGTCCGCACCGCGCTCGCCACTGTCAAACCGGGCTACGAAAAAACCCGTTATGCCCGGCCACTGCGGGTCGCGGGCGACGCGCTGGCCAAAATTACCGCCGGCACGAAAATCCTCGCCTGGGCCGCCGACGAACAGCGCGCCGGCTGGCGCGGCACGGATCTCGCGCAGAAACTTCCGCCCGGCGTGAGTTTCCGCTTTATCGGCACCACGCCGGCACCGGCGCGTCAGGCCGCCATCACGGCGTTGCGCCAGTCGCCTGCCGAGAAGGATCGCTTGGAAGTCACCATCCGCCAGTTTCCCCAGACGCCCGACCGCCGCGAACTCACCGTTTACGCCGGCAAAACCGTCGTGGTCACGCAAAGCGTTTTGCTCCGCAACGGCGACAACAAACTGACGGTTCCCTGCGCCTGGCCGGCCGGTGCCGCGGGCCTGCGCGTTTCGCTGGATGCCGATGATTTGCCGGCGGACGACACGGCGTGGATCGCGGCTGCCGCCACGACCACCAACGTCGTGCTGCTCGATGCCGCGCCGAAAACGGATTTTCTCACGCACGCCCTGCGCGCCACGCAAAAGCTCGGAACCGTCGGCATCCAACCCGCGCCGCTGCCGGGTCAGGCTTGGCCGTTGGACTCCACGGTCGTACTGCGCAACGAGGCTTCCTTCCGCGAGCCCGGCCGGCAGCGGCTCGATCAATTCCACGAAGCCGGCGGCCCGGTCTGGGTTTTTGCGGACGGCAGCGCGGCGCAAAGAAGCTGGCTCAAACAGCAGGGCGTGCGCGTCACCACCCGGGCGGCAGCGGACGAACCGTGGCATCTGCGCGATTGGGATGCCGAGCATCCGGCGCTCGCGGCGTTCGCCGGACAAAGCCTACTCCCGCTTTTGGAAGTGGAATTTTATCGCGGCTTTGATCTCGCGGGCGATCTGCTCGCGCCCATCGCCAACTGGCCGGACGGGAAAATGGCCATCGGCGAACTCAACCACGACGGGCAGCGCCTGCTCATCGCGGGTTTTCCGCCGGACCGGGAGGCGACCGACTGGCCGGCGAAACCGTCGTTCGTGCCGTTCGTGCATTGCGCGGTTCGCTGGCTCGGCGCGTTCAAGGAGGTGCGCAACGACTGGCGCGTGGGCGACACAATTCCCCTGCCGGACCTGCCGGGCACCTGGCATGCGCTCGACGCGCTGACGCCGCAAAAAAATTCGACCGTGAATGGCAACGTGCGCCCAGATGTGCCGGGCTTGTATGAATTCGCCGGGGCCGGCGTGAAGATAGTTTTCGCCGTCAACCCGCCGGCGGAGGAATCCGATCTTTCGCCGTGGGCCAACCCCGACCAGCTCGCGGCGCTGGAATCGTCGGAAGCGGCGCCGCCCACCGTGCGGACCGCCACAGCCATGCCCGCCGCCTGGGCGATGGCCGAAAACCGCCAGCGGCTCTGGTGGTGGCTGCTGGTGATCGGCGGCGCCGCGCTGTTCGCCGAACTGGCTTTGGCCAACCGGACTTCCTTGTAAACCTCAACTCCTTGAAACCATGAATGCTAAAAATTCCACCCCGGAAAAATTCGTGCGGTCCCGGCATCGCGCGGCGCAAGCCGTGCCGCTGCTCACCTTGGTTACCATCGGCCTGGCCGCGACACTCGCGCTGCTTTGGTTGCTGCATCCGGCCGTGGCACCGGTGGCCGACTGGCGGAGCTTGCGGATCGGCTGGCTCGCCGGCCTCGCCCTAACCGCCATCGGTGCGGGATTCTTGTGGCGTGCCCGGCGGCGCAGCCTGGTCCGTAGCGCGGCGGAAATTGACGCGCAGTTTGCCACGCACAACCGGCTCGAAGCCGCGACAGCCATGAAATCCGCGGTCGATCCGCTTGCACAAGCGCAGCGGGCGGAGACCGAGTTTTTTTTGCAACAGGCCCATCTGACGCCGCGCCGCCGCTGGCTGCCGGTGCTGACCACGCTCGTGACATTGCTGGCCATGGCGCATCTGACCACGCTGGTCTGTTGGACGCGGCCAGTGCAGCCAGATTTGACGGCGAAAAAAAATGCGCCCGCGACTAAGGCGGGCATCAAGAAGGCCGCCGCGCCGGAGCCGCCGGCGGCCAGCATCGAATGGCATTCGCCGGAATCGGAAACCGCCGCGACCGCCATTGAAGAAGTGCCGCTCGAAGCTGAAGCCGTCTCCGCCTGCGGCCTGCGGAATGCTGTGCTGGAAATTGAAGTGAACGGTGAGCACCGCCTGTCGCAGCCGCTGACGGATGAATTGACCTCGGCCGGCCGGCACACGCTCAAGCCGTCGATCTTCCTCGACCAGCTGGACGTCAAAACCTACGACATCGTTTCGTATCACGTCACCGCGCAGCGGACCGCCGACGGCAACCTGCCGCCCACGACTTCGCCAGTCCAGTTCGTGCAGGTGAAACCAGTGCGCGAGGACACGTTCATCTGCGCCGGCGGCGACCAGCCGAGCAAATGTTTCAACTACGTCACCGCGCTGAAGGCCGCGCAGCTGCGGCTGATGAAGGATAATTTCACACTGGCCCACGCCGGAGTCGGCCACGACAACGACGAATGGCGGACGGAAAATTCCCGCGTCGGCGACGCGCAAGGCCAACTCGCCGGGCGCACCGCGGAGGTGGTCGAGCTGATGACCACGAATCATTATCCGGAGCCAATCCTCGGCCTCGTGCGGCAATCGCAACCGCTCATGACGGATGCCGGTAAAAAAATTCAGAAGGAAGAGAACCAACCGGCATTACCGCCGCAGGGCAAGGCGCTGGGCTATCTCACCGAGGTGGAAAAGTATTTGAAGAATTCCATTTCACTAGCGAGCAAGAACAAACAGCCGAAGGCGAATGATCCGTTTCAGCAGCCGAAAAATCTGGATTTGAAAACCCATCCGCTGACCCGCGCGGGAAAAATCGACGCGCTGGCCAACGCGCAAACGCGGCTCGCGGGCGATCTGGCGAGCGGCAACACCAATGCCACGCTCAAGCTCGCCGCCGAAGCTGCTTCGTCCGGCGCGGGGGAAATTACCGGCACGCCCGGCGAGCGCCAGGCCGAAATCAAGCAGTGCATTAACGAATTTCTCGGCGATCCCGGTTTTAATCCGGACGCGTTGAAACATTTGCAAGCGAGCGACGAGCTCGCCGGCAAGTCGCAGGAGCGGATTGACAGCCGTGATTTCACCGCCGCCAGCGAACCGGCCGCCGAAGCGGCGCGGGAATTGCGCCAAACCGCTGCCGCCTTGCGCGCGGGCGGCAACCAAACGGCGAAAAACCAGCTCGCCGACGCGCTGCTCCAGCTTTCCGCGGCCGCCAACAGCGTCCGTAAGGCCGCGCAGGCGCAAACCGACGCGGAAGCCGCCGCCGAGTTGAAGAAATCCGAAGACGCGGTCCACGAAGCCACGAAAAATCTAGCCGCGGAAGCCCAGCGCCAGCAGGAGAATGGCGCGACCAATGCCGCCGGCCGCCTGGCTGAAATGGCAAAGCAGCTGCAAAGCGATTCGCTGAAGCAGATGCAAGCGCAGGCACAGCAGTCGCCCCGCGACGCCGGACGTTCGGAGGCGCTGGCCAGCAAGCTGACCGAACTCGCCGAACACGCCGGTCAGCAGCGAACTTCCGGTCCGCTCACGCGCCAGGAACTGGCGCGGTTGGTGGACCAATTGCAGCGCACACAGGCGAACTTGAATCATCTGGCTTCGCAATGCAGCAGTCCGGGAACGCAACCAGGCAAGGAAACCGGCTCGGCGACCGGTGCTTCGCCGGATGCCAAACCCGGCGATCAAACCGGCCATGCCCGCGGGCCGGAAATGAGCCGCGCCGAAATGCAAAAAGCCGAGGCCGCGAAGCTTTTGGACAACCTGCGGCTGGCCAGCATGGATATCCGCACCGGGAGCAGCCGCCCCCCGTCCAGCTTGGCCACGCTCAACAATATTTTGTGCACACCGGGCGCGGGCGACCGTTTGAACCCGCTCGACATCGCGTCGCTGGCGACAGAGATCGACCCGCCGCTGACCGGCTTGATCCACTCGTTGCAAGCGGATCTGGCCCGGATGCGGCGGCCGTATGAACTGGCGGCGAAGGAAACCACGACCGCGCCGCCCGCTTATCGCGCGGCGGTGGCGGATTATTTTGAACAAGTGTCAAAGGACTTTCAGCCGGCGAACGACGATTTGGAAAACCGGTAAATGACACACATCGAATGGCAATTTGGCGGATGGCTGCGCACCTGGTCGCCGGCGGCGGCGGCGGGCTTGCTCGCGCTGCTGGGGGCGGCCGGGATTTTTTTCGCGGTCTGGTCCTACCGGCGCACGGCCGGCGAGCTCTTGCCGAGTCGGCGCCGGTGGCTGGCCGGCCTGCGCGCGGCGGCGATTATATTGATGCTGCTCTGTCTCGCCAATCCCATGCGAGTAACGGAAACCCCGCCACCGGGCAAGTCCTCCCACACGCTCGCGGTGCTGGTGGATCGTTCGGCAAGCATGAGCACCCCGGATTATCGGGGCGACACGCGGCTCGCTTCGGCGTTGCGTCGGTGGCAACAGATTGAACCGGCGGCCAAGCAAAACTTTGGCCGCATCAACTACCGGCGGTTTGCCAACGAGGTCCAGTCTGCGGCCTCCCTCCCCGACGCCACCACTCCCCCGATGGAGGGCGGCGAAACTCATTTGTATGCGGCGCTGACCCAGACGCTCGCGGAAAATCCCACCGCCATTGTCTGCCTCACCGACGGCCGCGACACGAGCCAGGATGACGCCGGCAAGTTTGCCGCGGCAGCCGCGCAGCGCGGTGTGCCGATCTATTTTGTGCCGGGCAAAAATCATCTACTGCCCGGCGCCAGCCTGGCCTTGTGCGAAGTCAAAGCGCCGGCGCGGGTGCTGCGGCAAACGCAGTTCACGGCGACAGCATTGGTCGAAACCTCCGTGGCGCAGGACGGCGAGTTGCCGGTGGAACTGTGGGGCAACGGGAAAAAACTGGCGGCCGCAAAACTGCCGGTCCGGGCGGGACACAACGCTTTGTCCTGGCCGGTGCCGGTGGATTCCGGCGAACCGGGCACGCTCTCGCTGGAATTTCGCGTGGGCGACCAGTCCACCTCCTGCCTGTCCGAGGTGGTCGAGCACACCACGATGGAGGTGCTGTATTATCAGGGCGCCTTGCAATGGGGCTACCGGTTTTTGCGCGGCGCGCTGGAGAGCGACCCCAGTTTCCGGCTCACGGCGATCTTGAACCCGGCGCTGCAGGTGCAGATGACGGCGGCCCCGGCCAACGGCACGGCGCTGACGGATCTGCCAGAGGACGCGGCGGAACTGCGGCGCTTTCAGGTTGTGATTCTCGCCCACGTTTTTGCCGACCAACTGACGCCCAAGCAGCAACAGGCGCTGGTGGATTATGTGCGCGGCGGCGGCGGGGTGCTCTTCATCTCGCCGGACACGCAAGCAACGGAACGTTTCTCCGGCACGGCGCTCGAGCAGATGCTGCCGGTGGTTTTTGCGAGGCAAAATGAACTGGGTGATCCCGCGCTGCGGCGGATGCGGCAGCAGTTGTCCGACAATGCGACGCAGTCCGGCGATGATTCGTCTTCCGGCGGCAGCCAATTGATCACCTTGAAACCGTTTGCGCGGCCGGCCGGGGCACGCGGCGCGGCCGCGAACCGTTTGTTTGCGAGCGCCACTGGCGACGCGCTGCCGAAATTTTCCGAGAACGCCAAAGTGCGAACCGTCAAGCCGGGAGCGGAAACGCTGGCCGTGAGCGGCCAGGGCGTGCCGGACATCCTGCTGGCCCGGCAGCAATACGGCAACGGATTCACGGCGGCGCTGGCCACGGATTTGTTGTGGCGCTGGAAAATGTCGCTGCCCAGCGGCAATTTCGCGGTGGAAAAATTCTGGCAACAACTGCTGCTCTCGCTCGCGCCCGGCTCCGGCCAGGGTTTGCGCCTAGTGAAGCTGACGGCGTCGCCGGCGGTCAACGCGCCGATGGTATTCTCCGTGAACGCCGCCTCAACCGAAAACCCGCCGCGGTTGGAAACGGTTTCACCCGCTGGCGGACACCAACCATTAACCATTTCCGAAGCGACCACCGCGGATGGTCCCGCGTGGGAAGCCAGCTTCACGCCCACGAAGGCGGGCCGGTGGGAAGTCCACGCCACCGACGCGGCCAACCACACCGTGCGGGTTGTTTTCCCAGTTCAGGAAAAGCCTAGCTCGGCGGAACTGCTGAACCTGCCGGCGGATCTGACGGGCATGAAACAACTGGCGGAAGACACCGGCGGCGCGCTGGTGGACAACGCCACCGGGCTCCAATCGCCGACGGAGGCCGCCGCCAAACCGCCGGTAAAAATGCCGGAACCGCTGTGGAACTCCGGGCTGCTGCTCCTGCTGCTGCTCGGCGTTTACGCCACAGAATTGATCGTCCGCCGCCGCTGCAAATTATTATGAGCCATCCGACTGAAATCTCGCGCCTGCGCTTCTTAAAACTGGGGCTGGCCAGTCTGTTTTTTGTACCGAGGCTGTCCCTGCTCGGCAACGGACTGGATCAGCTGCGCGGCGACCGCGTGGGCTGGGCGCGGTTGAAAACACCGAGCCCGAGCTGGTCGCGGCATGCCGGCAGCGACCCGCTGCTGATGAAATTTTTCCGGGAGCAGACCACGCTCAACATCGACCCCAACTGGTATACGGCCGATCCGGCCGATCTCGCTTCGCTCTGCAAATATCCGTTCATCTTTTCGCAAGGCGTCGCCGTGCTGGTGGATCCCAGCGCCCGGCGCAACGTGGTGGAATTTATCCGGCGCGGCGGCTTTCTGATGATTGACGCCTGCCACGATGATCGGGTCAATCCGGACCTGAACGATTATTTTCGCCAGCAAACCGCCTTCTTCGCCGAAATGATGCCCGAGGTGCAGCTCGTTCCGTTGCCTAGGACGCACGAGGTTTACCGTTGTTACTTTCAGATTCCCGGGGGCGAACCACCGCACATGTTCACCCAGTTCGGGCTTTGTGGCCTCATGGTCGGCCCGCGCATGGTCGGACTGATCAGCCTGAGCGGCCTGCAGTGCGCCTGGGATCTGGTCACCGAACACCGCAGCCCCGCCCCGCCCGGCACGGAATTATTATGCATGCGAATGCTCGTGAACATCTACATTTACGCGATGACGCAGGTGAAATAGCGCTGAAAAACCTAGCCTGGAACTCCGCGCGGCGTTTATGAATAAGGCATTGCCATGAGCTGTAAAGCCGCGCTGATTTTGTGCGCTTTGGATGAGTTCCAAGTTCCAAAAATCGAAACCAACAAAATTACGCAGCCTTTTGGCGGCTGTTTTTTACCGTTTCTGCAAATCCGGCGTTGTCGGAAAATCAATCAGGGATGGCCGTGGACTTTGCGGTTCTGGTCTTGGCTTTCAGCGTGCGCTGCAGCGCAGTTTATATAGGTGCTGCGCGTGCGCATTGTCGCGGCCGCTATTCGTATTTGTGCGAATCGCTTCGCAGTAAATTTTCCCATAGCCCAAAGCTGCGAGCTGGCTTTCCAGATCGGCGATCTCCAGGCTTAAATTTTGATTCGTGTAACGGTCACGGCTGGTTTCTTCGCGGGTATTTTTTGCGGCCCAATCGCCACGCTGCCGGAATACCGCAGTGGCGCTGCCAGATGGTTGCAGCGTGCCAGCATCAACCGCGTGCCAGTGGATTGCCTCCAGGTAGGCAAGCAGCGTGTCCAGGTGCCGACCCGATTTCGGCTGGGTCAATGTCTTTGAAAAGAGCGACGGCAAATACGTTTATTGTTCGCGCGATTTGGCGTCCAGCACCGACGCCCTGGCCGAATCCACCGAGGAACATCTCGTGCCGCGTTCGCTGCTGGAGGCGAGCGGCGTCAAGTATGACAACGAGCACAACATGGCCGTATGCTGCGCGGGCTGTAACGGATTGAAAAACGAATTTCTGCCCCCGGCCGGCCACCCCTGCTGGAAAAGTCGGAAATCCTTTATCAAGGAGTGCAGTCGCTTCGTCGCCGAATGCCGGCTTAAAAACTTCCAGAAATACAAAACTCACGTTGAGACTGTTCTGAAAAAACGCGCCGGCCAATGACCCGTGAATTTGTATCAAGTCCTCAAACATTCCGCCACACCACAATTGTTGATCGAAGAAATCCAGTTCTATGCAAAACAACCAGACGCCACTCCCGGGAATCGACGTCCTCAACACCGGCTACGGCGATTTTGAAATGAGCTTTAATCCGGACAAGCCGGATGAAGTCCAAAAGGCCAAGGAAACCATCACCGACATGCTCAAACGCGGCTACGCCATTTTTGTTCGGCAGGGGGAGGAAACCTTTCACGTCCGTAAATTCGACGCGAATCGGAATGTTTACATCATCGGCAGCACGCCGGCTGAGGAAATTCCGATTGCGGAAGCACGGGCCACCGCAGTGGGTCGCTCAGCCGGAGGTTAACCATGGCCGAAAACGATAAGCTTGAAGCCGGTAAAGATCTCCTGACATTGGCACCGGCATCCAGGCAAGTCGCCGAATCCAGCATCGCCAATAAGGACTGGTCGGGCTTGCCTTTGCCCGTAATCGGCTTGTCGCTGGTGCTCGAGCCGCGTTACAAGCACAAGGCCATGGAGAACTTTCGCTGGAAAGAATCCTACGACGAAAACCACGTCCGGCATGAGATCCCGACGAGCCGCCGCCTCAGGCGTCCGGGTTTCGGTGAGTCAATTCTTGGTGGAGCGAAAAGATGATGGGCAGGGTGTCTGTTTTTCGGGACCAGTCGGGTCGCGCCCGTTTTGGCTTTGAGCCGGAAAATCGATTGAATTTTACCCTTCGAACATTGGAAGCGGCTCAAGCCTGGCCGATTGAAGCCGAACAAAAAGCCCAGAAAAAACCCGCCGGCTTGATCTCCACCAATGATTTTGAGTTATACCAACTGACCGGCCATTTTTCCGAAACCAGCAAGCGCAGTCAGGTGACCTACCTGTTCCGGAAAGGCCGACCCACGATCGCGCTGCGTGATCGTGAGGAGGGTTCCTACTGGTTGTGCGCCCTTTGCCTCCATCCCATCGGCTATTATGGCAATACATGGGCTGGAGTCATGTGTCCGACCGACGAGGTTATCGCGCATCTTTTGATGATGCGCGGTTCCGAGGAAAAATACTGGGCCAATGCGAATCAGCACCCGATCGACCATCCCGCCGCTGGAATATAATCAGGATTTCTCGAAATCACCCGCCCCCCTCACCAGATTATCACATGCCCCGGCCCAGGCCCCTCATCCGAAAATTTCCTCCTTCGGATTTTCGTCCGGTCCAGCCAGCCGGCAGTCTACAATTGGCAGGAAGAGACTGTGGAAGAGACTGTCATAGAAACTGTCAGTTAAATGATACGCCACCACCCGAAATTTAAGCCGATTTACGCCAATTATCCTTGAATTTCCCAATAAATAAGCTATTTTTCGCTTATATGGATCAGTGCAAAAGAAGGACCGTTTCCGGACCGTGGAGAGGCATTTTTTCCGGCGGTCCGTTTTCCGATTCACCAACCTTTCGATTCCATGGAAAATGCCGTTCAACCCCGGATGGCCACAGATGGATCAACACGGATAACCAGCACAGACAAACAATCGCCGGTTCACCCGGAAGGGAAGGCTGGCAACGGCGGCGCCGTGGCAAAAAACGAACCAGCGCATTGGTTCTCAAAGGCACCAAGGACACAAAAAAGTAATTGGTTTTGAAACGTCCGCCCTCACCCGCCATAGCCGCTGTCGCTACTCCCCCAGGAGAGAAACGCTCCCCGCGTTTTGACGAAACCACGCTGGCCAGCCGCTGGGGGCGCGAGCCGGATGCAATTCCAATATGTCAAAGATCGGCTAGCCGACCCGCGCACCCCGGAAACGGCGGCGGCGCATTTTTAAAACCTGAGACAGGTTACACCCCCGCCACCGGGAGGGCAAGCAAATACAGTATCGATTAGTATATATACATTAGTTACTATTCCAGGGCCAGGACAGGGAGGCGCAAAAGGCGCAGCGCGGAAAGCGGGAGGCCAACCGCAACTGGCGCGGATCGGCGCTGCGGTAACAAAACCAGGAACCGGCAAAAATATCCGCGGTTTTTTTCCAAAATGAACGCCTTCCGCGCGGGAGGAACTTCCATTTCACCCGAATTCCGAAGTTGGCGGTCGCCTTGGACGTGCCGGCACGGGGAAAGCGGCGATAAATCGCACGCAGTCCAAACGCTGCGCGTTAGCGGGGTCGCACCAAACCTCGCGCCAGCGTTGGGACGGCGCGGGCTTCAGCCCCGCTGTTGGCGCGCGGCCGTCACCGGCTTCCCCGGATTAACTGCCGTTTTCAGTTCGAAATTCGGGTCTAACCACGGCTGCGGCGGTGGGGTTTTGGCGTCGGTCCCCAGCCAACGTTCATCACCCCCTCCTCAGAGCCAACGCAATTGAGTTTTCCGCCAGAATTATTACCGCTACACTGGCGGCGATGCACTGGCTGCTTTCGCTCGACACCGCGCTATTTGATTTCATCAACCGCGCGCTGGCCAATCCGTTTTTCGACTGGCTCATGCCGCGCTTGAGCGGTTATGGCTTGCCGTGGCTGGCGGCCGTGGTGCTGGCCGTGCTCGCGGTGCTCATTTGGGGTTCGCCCCGGCTGAAACTGTGCGCCCTGCTGCTGGTTTTAGTGGTGTCGGTGGGCGACGGCTTGATCGTGAACACGGTCAAAAAATCCGTGTTGCGCCCGCGACCCTATGTCACCCAGCCCGACGCCCGGCTCTACCTGACGGACACGCATGATTTCAAAGTCGGGGCCGGTTACCTCGCCCCCCGGCCCGACGGCTCGCTGCCGCCGCAAGCCAACCGGCGCAGCATGCCTTCGGCGCACGCGGCCAACAATTTCGCCGTGGCGATGGTGGTGTTCCTGTTTTACCGGCGGCGCGGCTGGCTGCTCTTCTTGTTTGCCGGCGCGGTGGCGTTTTCCCGCGTCTATAACGGCGTGCATTATCCCAGCGATGTGCTGGCGGGCGCCATTCTGGGCGCGGGCTATGCCGTGGCGCTGACGGTGGCGCTGCGGTCGGTCTGGAATTTTGCGGGACGAAAGGTCTTTCCCGCCTGGCACGCCCGCCTGCCCGACCTGATGAATCCCCCCAAGACCTGGGAGAAATCGGAAATTGGAAATCAGAAATCAGAAATCGAATGGCTGCATCTCGGCTATGGCGTGATTGTCCTCGCGCTGGTGGCGCGGTGGATTTATCTCGCGAGCGGCCCGTTGAACTTGAGCGGCGACGAGGCGTATCAATGGACGTGGTCCAAGCATCTGGCGCTTTCCTATTACAGCAAGCCGCTGGGCATCGCGTTCCTGCAAAAACTTGGCACGGTCATCGGCGGCGACACGGAATTCGGCGTGCGCTTCTGCTCGCCACTGATCGCGGCGATCATGGGCTTCATGGTGCTGCGGTTTCTGGCGCGCGAAGCCAGCCCGCGCACGGCGTTCTGGGCGCTCATCGCCATGCTCGCCACCCCGCTGCTGAGCGTGGGTTCGGTGCTGATGACGATTGATCCGCCGCTGGTGCTGTGCTGGCTGGCGGGCACCTTCGCCGGCTGGCGCGCCCTACAGCCCGACGCCAAAACGCGCGATTGGCTGCTGGCGGGCCTGGCCATCGGTTTGGGCTTCCTGTGCAAATACACCGCCGCGCTGCAACTCGTCTGCTGGGGGATTTATTTCGCGCTGCAACCGGCGGCGCGCGGGCACCTACGCAAAGCGGGCCCGTGGCTGGCGCTGGGGGTGTTCGCGCTCGGCACCTTGCCGGTGATCATCTGGAACACGCAGAACCACTGGGTCACGCTCATTCACGTCGCCGGCAATGCGGAACTCGACAAACATTGGGAGCCTACGCTGAAATATTTCTGGGAATTCCTCGGCGCGCAGGCCGGGCTGCTGAATCCGGTTTTCTTTTTTGCCATGCTGTGGGCCAGCGTGGCGGTTTGGAAATATCGGAAAGAAAAACCGCTGTGGCTGTTTCTGGCCTGCATGGGTGCGCCGCTGTTTTTCGGCTATTGGCTGTTTAGCCTGCATTCCCGCGTGCAGGGCAATTGGCCGGTGGCGGCCATCCCGCCGCTGTTCTGCCTGGGCGCGCTTTACTGGCAGACCCGACCGGTGGCCGCCAAGCGCCTGCTGATCGCCGGTTTGCTCCTCGGGCTGCCCGTGGTGGCGCTGATGCATGACACGGGCCTGACCAAACTCTTCGCGGCGAAGCTGCCGGGCGATGTGGACATTGCCCACCGCTCGCGCGGCTGGCGGGAAACCGCGCTGGTGGTGGAGGCCGAGCGCCAGCAATTCGATCCCGGCGCTTTTATCATCGCCGACGGCTACGGCACCACCGGGCTTTACTCCTTTTATTCGCCCGCCGCCCGGAGTGCCGTTGGGTCCCCCACCCCGCTGGTCTATTGTTTTCTCGGCCAGGTTCCCAGCAGCCAGTTTTATTTCTGGGATGAATACGATTATCGCAAACATCGGGTCGGGCAAAACGCCGTCTATGTGGATCATGTGGAATACTACAAGCTCGAACCGGGCTGGCTCTGGAAATGGCTCCAGGGCCAGCCGGTGGGCTACCGGGAGATTCCCGCGCCCAAGGCGGCGCCGGAGTTTCTGACGGCACAATTTGAAAGCGTAACCAATCTCGGCCTCCGCGAGATCCCGATCGACGACGGGCGGATATTCCACCGGGTGCAACTTTACGGCTGCTATCGTTTGAAGTAAGCCGGAAGACCTGCCGCCCGGGCTCGGCCGGTTGCATTCACCCCAATCCCCCACCCAAAAACCGTCCAAACAAGAGTAACCAAAGCCCTGGCTGGTTGCGTCTGTTCGGTGGGGTCGAAGCATCCCAAACTGCTGTGTCACCTCTGGACCACGCCGCCGCTACGGGCGGATCAATCAAATGGGATCGGCTGGAAGCCCAGGCCCTGCCTGAAGCGGCCAGCGGAATGATTTTGCGCGGGCCCGAACGGCCGGATTTCCTGCGCGATGAATGTCTCGTCGACCTGCTTGCGAGCACGGCGAACCGTCAGCCGGATCAGCCCGCCTTGATCTGGGGGCAACGCACGGTTTCCTACGCCCAATTGCTCGCCGCCAGCCAGACCGTGGGCGCGGCACTGCAAGCGCGCGGAGCCACGCGAGGCAAGGTCGTGGGACTGTTTCTGCCGCGCGGAGCCGACTTGCTGATCACGCAAGCTGGCATCACCCAAAGCGGCGCGGCGTGGCTGCCGTTGGATGCCGAAACGCCCCCGGAACGCATCGCAACCTGTCTGCAAACCGCCCAAGCCCTCGGCCTGGTGACCACCCGGGAATGGCTGCCGCGTCTGCGGGGAGCTACTTTTCCGGTGTGGGCGATGGAAGATTTGCTGGCGGAGCAACCGCTAGCCTTTGCGGGCTGTCCCGCCAAGCCGACCGACACGGCCTATGTGATTTTCACCTCCGGCTCCACCGGCAAACCCAAGGGCATTGCCATCAGCCAGCGCAGCATCTGCCATTTCCTCCGGAGCGAAAATTCTGTGCTGGGCGTGCGCCCAGAGGATCGGGTTTACCAGGGTTTTTCCGTCGCCTTCGACATGTCGTTTGAGGAAATCTGGATTTCGTATCTGGTCGGCGCCACCCTCTGGCTGGCCCCGCCCCCGCTCATCGGCGACCCGGAATTGCTCCCGCAATCGCTCACCCGCGAACGGATCACGGTGCTGCACGCGGTGCCGACCCTGCTGAGTTTGGTCGATGATCCCCTGCCCACGGTGCGACTCATCAATCTCGGCGGCGAAGCGTGCCCCGCATCGCTCGCCAGCCGGCTCACGCGGCCGGGCCGGAGAGTATTCAACACCTATGGCCCAACCGAAACTTCCGTCTCCGCCACCCTCGCGGAATTGCAACCGGGCGAACCGGTCACCATCGGCCGGCCCCTGCCCAATTACGGCCTGCTCGTCGTGGACGAACAGGGCCATCCGCGGCCGATGGGGGAAATGGGGGAACTGTGCATCACCGGCCCGGGCCTGGCCCAAGGCTATCTGGGCCGCCCGGATTTGACGGCCGATCGGTTTGTCGCCAATCCGGCGGCCGTTCGACCGGACGAGGCCATAATGTATCGCACGGGCGATCTGGCGCGCATCGATCCCGGCGGCCCGGTGCATTGTTTCGGGCGCACGGACAATCAGGTAAAAATCCGCGGCTTCCGCGTGGAGCTGGAGGAAATCACGGCCAAATTAATGGCGCAGCCCGGCGTGGCGGCCGCCGCAACTGTCGTGCGGCCGCTGGCCGAAACCGACCAGATTGTTTGCTTTATCAGCCCGGCGGCGAATCAGCAACTGGAGCCGGCGCCACTGCGGCAGGCCCTCGCCCAGCAGCTGCCGCCTTACATGGTGCCCGCGCATTTTGAAATGGTGGAAACCTTGCCCCGGCTGGCCTCGGGGAAAATCGATCTGCCCGCCTTGCGCCGGCTGCACCTGAAAACCGCCGTTGCCGCCACCGAAACCGAGGCGCCGCAAAATGAGGATGAGGCCGCGCTGTTTGCCGCCCTGCAAAAACTGTTTCCCGGCCGGGGCTGGCGGCGGACGGCGGATTTTTTTGACGAGCTGGGCGGCCACTCGCTGCTCGCCGCGCGCCTGGTGTCCCTTTTGCGCGCCGATGCGCGCTATGCGGCGCTGAGCGTGCAAGTGGTGTATGGCGAACGCCGGCTGGCGGAAATCGCCCAGGCCATGCAGCGGCGGCGGTTGCAACCGCCGCCCGCCGCCGCGCCCCAACGCGTCGCGGTTTCGACCCGGCGCCATTTTCTGTGCGGCCTGATGCAGGCGGGGGTGATTCCGTTCTTTGTGCTGCTGCACATGGCCGACTGGCTTGCGCCCTTTTTCGTGTTTCACTACTTCACCGGGGACGCGGGCGACAGCGTGGCCCGGGCCATCGGGTATTCGCTGGGCACTTTTGTGCTGGCTCAGTTTGCCACCTTTGCCATCGCCATCGCCGGCAAGCGGCTGGTCGTCGGGCGCTTGCAAGCCGGCCATTATCCGCTGTGGGGCGCCACCTATTTCCGCTGGTGGCTGGGCCAGCAATTTTGCGAATTGCCGGACAATTTTCTGCTCGCCTCCACGCCCTGGATGCCGCTGTTCCTGCGCGCCCTGGGAGCCCGGATTGGCCGCGAGGTGATGATTGATACGTTCACGCTGGGCGCGCCGGAACTGCTGACGATTGAGGACGGCGTCAGCCTGGGCACCTTTGTGAATATTGAAAACGCCCGGGTCGCGGGCGGAGAATTAATCCTCGGACCAGTGCGGCTGAAACGGGAATGCGTGGTGGAATCCAACGCCGTTTTGGAAAACGACACCGAGCTGGGCGAAGGCGCCCGGTTGAAAGGCCAATCCGCCCTGGCGGCCGGGCGCACCGTTCCCGCCGTCGAGATCTGGGCCGGCGCCCCGGCGCGAGTCGCCGTTGAACCATTCATCGAACCGCTGCCGGCGCGGCAAAAGATTTCTTTCATCCGGCATTGGGCCCAAGCTGTGGCGTTATTGGCCACGGCTTTTGCCGTGGCGGTGCTGTTCTTCCTGCCGACCTTTCCGGCGTTCATGCTGATTGACTGGCTGGATGCCCATTCGCTGGACGTCTTTGAATCCCACGTCAACCCGGTGGCCGCCTTTGGCTTTTTCTTCCTGCTGGCCATTCCGGCCAGCGCCTTGTTTGTGGGATTGACCATGGCGTTGACCGCGGGGCTGCGGTGGCTGCTGCCCCGGCAGACCAGCGGAACCTTTTCCGTGAACAGCTTCGCGTTCTGGCACAAGAACCTGATGACGCTGATTCTGGATTGCAGCCTGCGCGTGCTGCACGGGCTTTACGCCTCGGTGTTTGCGCCGCTTTGGCTGCGGTGTTTGGGGGCCCAGGTCGGCCGCCATGCGGAAATTTCCACCGCCGAAGGCATGGTGCCGGAACTGTTGAGCCTGGGCGACGACAGCTTTATCGCCGACAGCGCGATGCTGGGCGACGGCGAATCGCATGCCGGCTGGATGGCGTTGAAGCCGACGCACGTTGGCAATCGTTCCTTCATCGGAAATGGGGCCTATGTTCCCGACGGCATCACCGTGCCCGACGATGTGCTGATTGGCGTGCAAACCAGCGCCCCCAAGAACGAACACATGCAATCCGGGCAAACGTGGATGGGATCGCCGCCGATCCGGCTGCCGGCGCGGGAGGGCTTGCAGGGATTCCCCGAGGCCCTCACCTTTCGTCCTTCCCGG
The DNA here is from genome assembly GCA_903842235.1 of uncultured Verrucomicrobia subdivision 3 bacterium. Taxonomy (GTDB): domain Bacteria; phylum Verrucomicrobiota; class Verrucomicrobiia; order Limisphaerales; family UBA11358; genus UBA11358. Next base: position 925 of record CAIMLG010000198.1, on the reverse strand, counting down.
CTCCGCCGCTGGGGCCGGGGCAGCGTGGAATTTCTGCGGATTGTGCTGCCGCTGGCGGTGGTCATTGCGAGCGGCTACCTGATCATTGTCCTGGTGCTGCCGGTCGCCGAGGAATGCGGCTGGGGCTATCAAGCGGCCGGGGCGCTGGCCGGAGCCGGCTGCCTGTTTGGCCTGGCGTCATTTTTAATGGTGGTGGCGCTCAAATGGATGTTCATCGGCCGCTACCGGCCGCGCGCGGCGGCCATGTGGACGCCGTTTGTCTGGATCAGCGAGGCGATCACCAACTTGTATGAATCGCTCGCCGTGCCGAATTTTCTGGACCTGCTGCGCGGCACGCCGATGCTGCCCTGGGCGCTGCGCCTGCTGGGCACGCGGGTCGGGAAACGCGTTTATCTCTACACCACGGACATCACCGAATTTGACTGCGTGCGCATCGGCGACGACGCGGAACTCAATGCCTGCAGCGGACCGCAAACGCATTTATTCGAGGATCGCGTGATGAAAATCGGCCTGGTGGAAATCGGCGAACGAGTGACCGTCGGCCCGCGCAGCACGATTCTTTACGACACGCGCATCGGCGACGATGCGGTGCTGGGGCCGCTGACCCTGGTGGCCAAGGGCGAACGCCTGCCGCCCAGCACCATCTGGGAAGGTTCGCCCGCCGCGGCCATCCCAACCAGATGAAGCCGCCGGAACCGCCCATCTTCTCATGGCCGCAACGGCCGCCGCGGCCGCCGCCCGGCCAACCCGTGCTGATCCGGGTGGCAACCGCGCCGCGCCGGCCCACCGCCCGGCAGGAAATGCGAATGGTTCTGCGCCAAGTGCTGGCGGAGTGGAGCGATGGCCCAGGGGAGCAAAGGCCGTGGAAGGAAACTGCGCTCGGGCCGGTTTACGCCGGGCGGTTGGGCGGCAGCAATCTCGATAC
>CAIMLG010000197.1 GCA_903842235.1 uncultured Verrucomicrobia subdivision 3 bacterium | reverse complement strand
GCCTGCACGGCGATTTCTTCAACATCGTCAGCCAGGTCCGGGGCTGGCGCTCCAAGCTGATCGTCACCAATCTTAGCTTTGACGTGGACCAGCTCATCGCCGCCTGCCGCCAGGAAATTACCCGGGTCATCGTCCAGCCCTCCTTTCACTTTGAGTTCGCCGATTTCGAGGCGTTCACCGGCAAGCTGACCCAACTCCGGGCCGCGGGCCTGCTGAGCCATTTCATTCCCGTTTCCATCGTTCACTTGCCCGACCTGGCCGTGGGCCATGAGTTCCGGGAAAAATTCCGCCAGCGCGGCTTTAACGCCTCGCTCTACCGGTTTGAAGGCTATTACAAGGGGAAATTCTCCTACGCGCCGCTCGAAGGTTTTGGCGGCATCCCGGAAACCAAGGAGGTGCTGTATTCCAGTTGCGTGCAGCCGGTCAAACCCAACGGCGACATCGTCTATTGCACCACCGACACTTATTCTGAGACCAGCCCTAGCTACGGCAACATGTGCGACCAGCGGTTTGTGGAGATCCCGCGCGAAATCACCATTCGCGACTACGGTCACCGCCACATTTCCGCCGCCTCCTGGACCCGCGCCCGCCACGTCACCACCGGCGAACCCATCTGGCAGGGGAAAAACTACCGCCACCGCACCGCCGTCACCCGGCTCCGCAATTTTCTCGAAAATAAAAATTATTCATGGCTCGCCCGCGCCAAGCAGCTGGCCAACCGGTTGCAGAACCGCCTGACAAAACCCGAAGCCGTCAACCAGACCAATCTGGATTGATCCGGACAGCGATTTAGTGCGAGCGGCGGGACAGACAGCCCTGCCGGCTGCCGCCCGTGCGAGGTTTTCAACCCCAAGGCTGAAGGGGATTGCTTCGTGGAAGCGGTGAAGGAGATTCAGAAATTCTTCGCGAGCTGATCAACCACGAATGCAGACCCGTGGACAGGAATCAACCATGGAATTGAATGGATTGCCCATGCGTGTCCTTTCGGGGTCACTCCCGCACCGTCTTTAACCCCGTGCGAATGATGCGCTCGATGAGTTGCGGATAGGCCAGGCCGGATTTGAGCGCGGATTGGGCGAAATCTTCATCGGCGGCGAGCATGGGATTCGGGTTGGCTTCGATGAAATATATCTCGTTGTTCGGCGTGACCCGCAGATCGATACGCGCGTAGCCGTCAATGGTCAGCAGCCGGTAGATGCGCTTGCAGGTCTGGAGGATGTCCTTGGTGAGGCCGGGGTCGAGTCCTTCGGCAAACTGATTTTGCAGGCCCCAGCGTTTGCGGTATTCCTCGTCCCACTTGGCGCGGTAGGTCGCGATCTTCGGTTCGTCGGGCGGGACTTCCTGGAAGACCAGCTCCCGGATGGGGAAAACGGTGAGCTGATGATTGCCCAGCAGGCTCACATAAAATTCGCGCCCGGCGATGTATTCCTCGGCAATGACGTCGTGGTTGTGCTTCTCGTGGATGAACTGGACGCGTTCCTTGAACTGCTCGTCCGTCTCCACGAACGACGCCTGCGAAATGCCATAGGACGCCTCCTCTTTCAACGGTTTCACGAGAATGGGAAACTTGAGCCGCGCGGGCCGGCTGCCGCGTTTGCCGCGGGCAATGACGGTGAATTGGGGCACGTGAATGCGGTGGTAGCTGAGAATTTTCTTGGAGATGGCCTTGTGCTTGCAGAGCGTCAGGCCGGTCGAGCCGCAGCCGGTGAACGCGTTGCCGTGCATTTCCAGAAACGAAACGATGTTCTGGTCGAAGGCGCGGTTGTTTTTAAACTGGTCGGCCAGGTTGAAAATGAGGTCCGGCGTGAAGGTCAGGAATTTTTGGCGCAGCAAATCTAGATCGTCAAAGATGGCCAGATATTCGACCGTATGGCCGAGTTGAGCGAGCGCCGCCAGCACGTTGGCCTGGGTCTTCCAATCCTCGGTTTGCAGCGAAGCGCTCAAATCCTCATCGAGGGCGGTCGGCCCGGCGACATCGAGCAGGACCAGAATGTTGAGTTTCTTTTTCACGGTTATTTTGTGCGTTTGAATTTGCCGGTGAACAGGTGGTTCATCACCAGCGTGGTGATGTAGGCGGCCACCTGGAGGGTTTGTTGGGGATCGGAGGATTTGATTTTCAAGCCCAGCTGGTCGCAGCGGTCGATCAAGCGCGCCAGCAGCTGGTGGACGCGGTATTGGTTTTCATTCGTCCATCTGGAGACGGCCTTTTCGAGGTCGCGGCGATGGCGGCGCAAATAGGCCGAGGCTTGCACGCGGCCGGGGTCATCCGGAATGGCATCGAAAAGCTGCCGCAGGTCCTGGTCGTAAAAATCCGGAAACGAAGGCTCATACTCCTTGCGTTTCCTGGCGTAGTAGGTCTTGAGTTTGACGTTGAGGCAGTCGTAGTCGGCCACCCGGTATGCCGGCACCGGCAGCGGGGGTTGGCCGGCGAGGGAGCGCATCAGCTCGTCCACATACTCCAGCTTGCGCAGCGCCGGCCACCCGTGGTAGCGCGCGCGCCAGTCGAACCCGGGCGTCAGCCACACCGCAAACGTCTCGGAAAAATCCTCGTCCGGATGGCTCTGGGCGTACCAATCGTCGAGATGCACCACGTAACTGCGGCTATACGGACGCGGCCGATAAAACGACGGCGTTTCCTCGCTGGAGGATTTGCCAAAGACCTGTTGCCATTTGCGTTTCCGCACGAACGGATACGCATAGGTATAAGCGTGCGCCGCCTCGTGCCGGATGAGCTTCATGAACGCTTCCGGCGTATCGCCCTCCACCTCAAAAATAATTTTGCGCTCCAGCTGCCGCAGCCGGTCATGGGCGAGAAAAAACGGGGTGAAAATCGCGGGAATCCCGACCGGCACAAACCATTCATCGCCAATGTGGCAGGGGGGATGAAAGACCAGCCCTTTTTGCGACAGCTCATCGTAAAGCTGCTGGATGAGCGGCTGGAGTTTTGTGCCCTCAAGCCGGAGGCCGAGCTGCGAGATTTTTTTCTCCTGCAACTCGTCATCGCTCAGACTGCTCCAGTCCGGGGAATCCATGCGCGGAGACTAAACGCACCCCTGACGAACGACAAGCCTGGCCCGCCGGCGATGACGGCATGAACCCATGGCCGATAAGTGGTAAAACTCTCACCCTCGCCCAGCCCCCCCCGCCCCGGAGCGGGCTTGCTCGTTCCCGGCGTTCTCAACCACCGCCCGGCCTTTTACCTGGCCTCAAACATTGAACTTGAACAGCAGGACGTCGCCGTCTTTGACGACATATTCCTTGCCCTCCATCCGGTAGAGACCTTTTTCGCGGGCGGCGGCGACGGAGCCGAGTTTCACCAGGTCCTCGTAGGCCACGGTTTCGGCCTTGATGAAGCCGCGCTCAAAATCGGAATGGATGACGCCGGCGGCCTGGGGCGCGGTGTCGCCGGCATGAATGGTCCAGGCGCGGACTTCTTTTTCGCCGGCGGTGAAATAAGTCCGCAGGCCGAGCAGGTGATAGGTGGCGCGGATGAGCGCGCCCACGCCGGATTCGCTCACGCCGAGTTCCTTGAGGAAATCCTTGGCCTCGGCCTCGGACAAGTCAATGAGGTCGCTTTCAATCTGGGCGCTTATGACCACGGCTTCACAGGCGAAATGGTGCGCGGCGTATTCGCGGACTTTCAGGACGAACGGGTTCTGGTCCGCCGTAGCCAGGTCCGATTCCTTCACGTTGCAGGCAAAAATGGTGGGCTTGTCGGTCATCAGCCAGAACAGGCGGGAAATCGCCTTGTCTTCCGGGGTGAGTTCGAGCGTGAGGCCGGGCTTGCCGGCGTTCAGGTGCGGTTCGATCTTTTTCAGGACGGCTTCCTGGGCGAGCGCTTCCTTGTCGCCGCGCTTGGCGTCCTTGGCCACGCTGGCCAGGCGTTTCTGCACGGCGTCCAGATCGGCGAGGACGAGTTCGGTGGTGATGGTTTCGATGTCGCGCACCGGGTCGATGTTGCCGGCGACATGATGAATGTCGGCATCTTCAAAGCAGCGGACGACCTGCACAATGGCGTCCACTTCGCGGATATGGGAAAGGAACTTGTTGCCGAGGCCTTCGCCGGCGGCGGCGCCTTTGACAAGGCCGGCGATGTCCACGAATTCCACCGCCGCCGGAATGACGACCTGCGTTTTGGCGATCGCCTTGAGGACGTAGAGCCGTGCGTCCGGGACGGTGACGATGCCGACGTTCGGGTCAATGGTGCAGAACGGGTAGTTCGCCGCTTCCGCCTTGCGGGTGCGGGTGACCGCGTTGAAGAGGGTTGATTTGCCGACGTTGGGCAATCCGACGATTCCAGCTTTAAGCATAGTTAAATTTTGTGTTTGGCGAGCTGCCAGGCGATTTTCAAGCCTTCGTAATTGGCCGTGCCGATCAGGCACAGGCCGGAGATGTGCTGCAGGCGCAGCAGGGATTTGGCGCTGAATTTACCATGGCCCCGCGCCACCATGGAACTCCAGAAGATGAACCACAACAGGGTGCCCGCAAAGACGCCGGTAACGCAGGCCGCCTTGGCGAGCACGGTGTCATCCACCCATTCCTGTTTGCTGAAGAGAGCCTTGGTGCTCAGCAGGGTGGCGGAGAGCACCACCCAGGCCACGAGCACGCCCAAATTGGCCGCCACGCGCACGAATCCGGTGGAGAACGCCGTGTGGGGATGGATCTTTTGTTCGATGCGCTCCTCCAGCTTGGCGATGGCGGAATTGAACCGGGTCTGGTTGTTCACCGATTTGGTGAACAGAAATTTGAAGCCGAGAAAGAGCAGGAACACGAAACCCATGACCCGCATCGTCGTTTTGACGATGCCGTGATCGAAAAATTGCGAGAGGCCCGTGAACGAAATGGAGCAGTAAATGACGTCCATGACCGTCGCGCCCAGCCCGATGAAAAACGCCCATTTGAAACCGCGCTGGGCGCCTTCGTTGAGGATGGTGAGGTTGATCGGCCCGGGCAGCGAAGAGAATATCAACGCGCAGACAAAGCCGGACAACGCCGCCAGCAGAATGGGACTTATTTCCCCCATGTCAGTGCCCCGCCTCCGGGTCGTCGTCATCCTCGATTTCCCGGCGCCAAGCCCGCGAGATGTGGGGCCGCACGAAACCGTAAATCAGGTAGCTGGTGAAGAACAGCGGCAGGACATAATACAAAATCTTCTCTTTCAACACCAGCAGGCTGCCGATGAACAGGGCGGCGATGACCAGTTTCAAAAAGGTCGTGGTGGAGCGCAGCCCCAGCGACTTGAAGCTGGGATACCGCACTTCGCTGACCATCATCACCGACAGGAAAATCAGGACGACCGGCAGCAAATAGCCCCAGTGGCCGAGGTCTTTCTCTTTTTCATTCAGCTTGATGATGAAGAGGGTGACGGACGCCACCAGCCCGGCGGCGGACGGGATGGGAAACCCGAGAAAATCCTTGCCCGCGCCCGGCCGGTTCATCGCGGATAAACAGTTGAACCGCGCCAGCCGGAACGCGCCGCAGATCAGGTAAATGGAGGCGATAAACCAGCCCAGTTCGGTGTATTCAACGGGCAGCGCCTGCCGCAACACCACGCGATGCACCAGAAACGCCGGCGCGACGCCAAAGGAAATCAGATCCGCCAGCGAATCAAACTCCCGGCCAAACGGGCTTTCGTGGCCGCCCATGCGCGCCACGCGGCCATCGAATAAATCAAAAATGCACGCCAGCAGAATGAACGCCAGTGCCATCTTGATAGGGCGCCATTCGACGGTGCCGCCGACATCCGGGGTGAGGTTGGCCTCGACAATCTGAGTCAGCGCCACAAAGCCGCAGAACAGATTTCCCGCCGTGAACAGGTTGGGCAGAAAATAGATCTTCAGCTTCTCGCCCTCCGGCGGGGGCGGGGCAGCGGGTTGGAAGGAGGCAGCCATGGCGATTACTCAAATGCGGCCAGCACGGACTCGCCGCCCACCACCCGGTCGCCCAGGTTCACCTTGATCCTGGCCGACTTCGGCAGGTAGACGTCCACGCGGGAACCGAATTGGATGAGGCTGATCCGTTCGCCCCGGCGCACCCCGTCGTTCTGCGCGATAAACGGCACGATGCGGCGCGCAATGAGCCCGGCGATCAGCCGCACGCCGACTTTGGTTTCGCGCGGGTCCACCGCTTCGATGCCGATCAGGACATTTTCGTTGAACTTGGCACTGTCGGCGTTCATGGCGTTAAGATACTGCCCGGGGGAATGTTTGAAAAAGGCCACCCGGCCGGTCACCGGCGCGTTCTGCACATGAATGTCGATCACGGACAGAAAAATGGAGATGCGCTGGCACTCGCCGCCCATGAACTCGTTTTCGGTCGTGGCGTCAATGGTGTCCACCTTGCCGTGGCCGGGGGCGATGACCAGTTTCGGCCCCTCGGGAGTCCGCGCGTCGGGATCGCGGAAAAAATAAAAGGTGAAAATCGTGAAGAGCCCCCACAACGTCAGCAGCCCGCCCGCTAGACCCAGCACAAAGGTGCCGATGATTTTGCCCAGGAAGGCCACGATCAGCAGCACCAGCACGGCCATTCCAGAGAGGCCGATCATCTTCATCGCCGCGAGCGACGCTTTGCCAGAGTGTTTCACCGGGACACGATAAATTTTTCCGGCCCCACATGCAATTCGGCATTTTGGGTGAGGAATCCGTTGCGGGCGGCGATTGCGGCCCTCACGATTGTCCGGCGGCGAACGGTTCAGGGGCCGGCGTTATTCGGTTTTCTGCGCCAGCCGCCGGTTGTAGCCGGCGGCGGCTTTGTTGTCCGGTTGCAACTTCAGCAGGATGGCCATCGCCTCGCGGGCGGCCTCCCATTTGCTTTGTGCCACCAGGGCGCGGGTGAGGACGAAATGGGCGTCCGGCAGGAAAAATTTCAACTGGATGGCGCGGCGCGCGGCGGCCTCCGCCTCGGCGGGCTTTTGCTGCCGCAGGGAGGCTTCGGCGAGCCCCAGCCAGACGATGGGATCGGTTTCGTCCAGCTTCAGCGCCGCTTGCGCCAACTCAGCCAGGGGCTTCCATTCCCGCAGCCGGAGCAGCAGTAATCCGAGTCGCCGGAGGGCCATCGGCTGCGTGGGATTGAGCTTGAGGGCCTCCTCCACCAGGGGCCGCGCTGTTCGCACCTCGCGCTTGGCCAGGGCCAGTTCCGCCCGGGGCAGCAGGGCGAAGATGCCGGGCGGCAGTGTTTCGAGCAGCACCTCCAGTGTGCCTTCGGCGTCGGCCAACCGCTCCAGGTTCAACTGGCAGTGGAACAGGGCGTGGGCATAATCCGTCCGCTCGGGAAAACTGGCGAACAATTTTTTCAGCGCCGGCAGGGCAGCTTCCAATTGGCCCGCCTCCAGGCAGGATTGGACGAAGTTCCAGTCCGCCTCCCGTTGCCAGGCTTCGGCGTCGGGCGATTCCGGCGGCACCGTAGGAACTTCGGTGGCGGGTTCCGCCGGCTCCCAGCTGGGCACGCGGGTGATTTCCGGGAATTGGGCAAACGCCTCCACCCAGATGCGGCCTTCCATGTCGTCGCCGATGGGCAGCCCAAACCAGTTCAGCACGGTGGGCGCGACATCCAGCACGCTGGCTCCGTGCAGCAGTCCGTCGCGGGCAAAGCCCGGCCCGCTCACGGCGAAAGCCCCGAGCGGCGACTTCCAGCCATCGTCGTCATTTTGCGGAAAACCGGTCGGCGGCACGTCGGGGCGGCGCACGCCATGCGCGGAGACGACCATGACGGCGGCGTCCGGTCCGGCCAGCTTTCGGAGGGTGGCCAGGATTTGGTCAAACTTCCGGTATTCGCCGCGCAGCACGTTCTGGTAAATCTCAAAATCGGTTTCGCTGATCCAGGGCCGCCGGGGGGCGGTAAACGGCAGAAACAGCCGGGCAATATGGCCGAACGCCGGGAACCGGACGGTGGCAAAGTCCCAGTCGGGTTGTTGCATCAGGCGGGTGATGGCGGCGTGATGGGAAAAATCCGGGGTCAATAACATTCGCAGCAGGCCGAGCCGCCGGTCGCTCTTCTGGTTGATTTTTTTCCATTGGGGCAGATAGCGGGAAATGATTTCGACGCCGAGGTCTTCCGGGCTGACGCGGAGCGGGTCCAGGCGCTGGCCCAGGCTGGCTGGAAAATAAGTTTCCGCACTGGCCGCTGGCCACGGTTTGATGCCGGGCCCGGCGGTGGGTTCGGAGTAACGATCCGAGACAATTTGCGCGCCGGGCACAGCGCTCCCGTGCGTGGCGGGCCAGCCCACGACGAGGCTGCGTTTGCCCTGGCCGGCCAGAATTTCCCAAAGCGCGGCGGTCCGGCGGCGGGCGCGGCTGATGGGAACCGGCTGGCGGAGTTCCGGGCTGAATTCGTGGGCCTGCGTGATGCCATGCCGCCAAGGCCGCTTGCCGGTGGCGATGCTGGTCCACTGGGCGGCGGTGTTGAGGGGTTGCGTGGCCAGCAGGTCGCCGACCACGCCGGTTTCAACCAGTTGATTCAGCGCGGGCAGCTCGCCGGCGTCCAGCAGCGGATTCAGCAGCCGCCAATCGGCCGCGTCCCATCCAATGAGCAAAAATCGTTTTGACATGGGCGTGGGCGGCGGTTTAGCGGCATCCCCGGGGTGGCCGCCCGCCGGCGGGCAGGGTTTCCGCCGCGGCCATTGGCCGAATCACGGAGCCCCCGAAAAAATTGTCATCACCGGTTGTTTTCATTTGAAAAAATGGCATGCGCTTGGAAATAAACCAGCAGACGTGTCGCAGAAGTGCCGGGCATTGTAAATGCGAAAATCCGCTCCGGCGACAGGCGGGCCGCCCTCAGCGGTTTTTTGGGCTTCGGGCGGCAAAATGAAATTTTTTACTGGATTCTCATTGCGGGATTTTGTGGTGTTGCGCCATGATTGTCCTCCCCTCCACCGTGCCCGGCTGCCCCAAGCGGGGCGGGGTTTGGGGCGCCCGCTGAAGCGGTGGCGCAGGAAACGATTGCCGAATTTTTTTTTTGGGGGGGGGTATTGCCAACGATTGAATAAGAATTATTGAATGTTTTTAAGCCGGGTAAATATTGTTGCTCCGTGGTGCCGGTGGTTCATGGCCTTCTGCCTGTGGCTTCCGGGGTTGGCGGGCGCGGCCGAAGCGCCTGCCCATATGGCCCCCGAGCTGGTCACCAACCTCTCCCAAATTCTCCGCAGCGACCCGGGGAATAAGGTGGCCCGGCGGCTGGTGTCGGTGCAACTGCAGGGCACGGTTCACGTGGGGGGGCGTTTTGGGAGTGTGGTTGTGTTGGCGGGGGCGCCGGATTTTTATCCCCTGCCCGCGACCGTGGAGGCGAGTCCGTTGCGCCGCGGGCAGCGAATCCAAATCACCGGGCGTTGTCTGGTCGACGGCACCAACTTGTTTCTGGGGCCGCAGCCGCTGGTCAATAATGATGGCTTGCACATCATGTATGATCGGCCGTCGGCGGGTCTCTGGCTGGAGGCCGGCCGGTCGCCGATCCGCGTCCGATATTTTAATAGCACCGGCGATCGGGGCTTGTCGGTTTTCATCGAAGGTCCGGGCCTGTCGCGCCAGAAAATTCCGGATGCCATGCTGTGTCGTTCCGAGACCAATCCGGCCACCGGCGACGTTTTTTGGACGAACGGGGTCCGGTTCAAATCTTACGAAGGCGTTTGGAGCCGCCTGCCGGATTTTACCGCCTTGCAACCCGTCGCCGCTGGGGGGGCGGCCAATTTTGACATCGGTGTCGCCGGGCGGGACGATCATTTTGGATTGGAATTCAATGGCTTTATCGAGCTTCCGCAGGCCGGCTATTACATCGTCTCGTGCACCTCCGACGACGGCTCCCAGGTGGATGTCGGGGCCGCCGGTTTGGCCATCCAAACCCTCGGCGCCGTGGCGTTGCCAGAACTGCCGCGGCAGGCCGCCGGACAGTTGATCGTGGGCGAAGCGGATTTGTTTTGTGCCGCGCTGGAAGGGGTGGTGAGCTTCGCGGAGCCGACCGAGGGTGGGCTGATCCTGGAGCTCGCCAGCGGGCGTGGTCGAGCCACCGTGCAGTTGAACTCCACCTTCAAGCTGGATTCCCGGTGGCTGGTGGGCGCCCGCGTGCTCGCGCAGGGGCTCTGCCAAAGTGGCTTCACTCCGGAAGGCTATCAGGTGGCGGGGCAACTGACGGTTTACTCGGATGAAAATTTGCAAGTGTTGGATCTGCCGGAACGGGTGTGGATTTCTCAGCCCATGTTGAACTCCGGGCAGATCGCCGCGAACCTCCGGTCCAACCCGCCCTCGCAGCTGGTTCGCGTGCGGGGGATTTGGAATCCGAACCGGGATGCGGCCGGCATTCAGGACGCGGCTGGCGAAATATTTTTGAGCCTGGGCAGCCCTTTGGCTTGGGTGCCGGGCACCCGGGTGGAGGCGCTGGGGATGGCCGGACTCGTGAACCAAATCCCGACCTTGCGTTGCTATGCGCTGCGTAAAATCGCGGCGACCGGCGACGACGAAGCGCGGGAGCTGCCGTTGCTGACCACCATCAAAGAGGTCAAGGAGATGGGCCGCGACGAGGCGCGAAAGGGTTACCCGGTGCAGGTGCGCGGCATTGTCACCTACGTTTATTCCAGCCTCGGTTTGTTCCTGCAGGATGCGACCCGGGCGATTAATGTTCTCCTGGTCACCAACGCGGCCAGCAGCTTGCCCAAACAAGGTGAATACTGGGAAATTGAAGGTAAAACTTTTCCGGGCTTCGCCCCCAATATTTTAGCCACCCGGGCAACGCGCCTGGGCTTGGGCACCATGCCCGACCCCGTGCATCCCAACTGGACCGAACTCATGGATGGCAGTCTGGACACGCAATATATCGAGGTGCAGGGCGTGGTGCTGTCCGCTGAGGGCCATGTGCTGAATTTGCAGATGCCTAGCGGGATCATCAAACCGATTCTGCCGGCCATCCCCAGTGAGGAATTGGCGAAAACCAAAGGGGCGCTGGTGCGGGTGCGCGGCTGTTTGATTCCCGGGCGCGATTTGGTGACCCAGCAGGTAAAGCTGGGCGAATTTAGTTTGCGCCACGCCATGGTGTTGGTGGATGAGCCGGCGCCAGCCGATCCGTTTGCCCTGCCGCTGAAGCGCGCCACCGACTTGTTGCTGTTTGATTCCCACGCGAGCCCCATCCAGCGCGCCCGCCTTCAAGGCCTGGTTTTGCAACAGCACGCCGGCGTGACTTATCTCCTGGACCAGACCAACGGCCTCCGCGTTATGAGTGAATCTTCCGAGCGATTTCGGCCGGGCGACCGGGTCGAGGTGGTGGGCTTCCCGGATTTGACCGGCCCGGCCCCGCTTTTCAATAATGCGCTGATTCGCAAGCTGGATCCGGATCGGGAACCGTTGCCGGAAGCCGTGGCGGTGGCCGGCGATAAATTGCTGGACAGCCGGCTGGACTCCACGCGCGTGACCATCGAGGGCATGCTGCTTTCGCAGCGCAATGGCGGCTGGGATCAGATCTTGGAAATGCGTTCGGGCACGCGGGTCTGGCTGGCGCGCCTGCCCCTGCGGGCGAACCCGCTGCCGGCCCTGGCGTTGGAAAGTGTCCTGAAGTTGACCGGCGTGTATGTCGGGCAGGGGGGCGACCGCACGCGCGGGCGCGACATTAATTCTTTTGAACTGCTGCTGAACTCGCCCCAGGACGTCCTGGTGATGCGCAGCCCGTCGTGGTGGACGACCGGCCACGCTTTGGCCGTGGCCGGCGCGCTGCTGGCGGTTTTATTGCTGGCCGTCATCTGGATCGGGGCCTTGCATCGCCAGGTGGAGGAGCGCACCCGCGCGTTGAAAAACGAAATCCAGGAGCGCCTGCGCATCGAAGCCGAGGTCGAGCGTGGGCACAAGCAGCTGCTCGTCACGTCGCGGCTGGCGGGCATGGCCGAGGTGGCGACGAGTGTGCTGCACAATGTCGGCAACGTGATGACCAGCGTCAATGTGTTGAGCGCGTCCATCGTGGAACTGGTGCGCAATTCGAAAATCTCCAGCGTGGCGCGGCTCGGGGAACTGCTGGGCCAAAACCGTCACCAGCTGGACCGCTTCGTCCGGGAGGATGAGCGCGGCCGCAAAATGCCGGATTACGTTGACCATTTGTCGGCACATCTCGTGGACGAGCAGTCGGTGCTGCTGCAAAAAGTCAACGTGCTTAACGAGAACATTCATCACATCAACGAAATTGTTGCCATGCAGCAGAATCACGCCAAGGTTTCCGGCCTGCTCGAAACCTTGCCGCCGGAAGAAGTGGTGGAAGACGCGCTGCGGATGCATGGTGAATCGATCAAGCGCCACGGCATCAAGTTGGTTCGCGACTATGAGCGGATTCCGGCCTTGACGATGGACCGGCACAAGGTGTTGCAGATTCTGTTTAATTTGCTGGAAAATGCCAAATACGCCTGTTTGCAGGGGGGCGCGCGCGACAAACAAATTGTCGTCCGCCTGCAGCGCACCGGCGCCGGGCTGGTGCAGCTGACGGTGGCGGATAATGGCATGGGGATTCCGCCGGAGAATCTGGCGCGGTTATTTGGCCAGGGCTTTTCCACCCGTAAGGACGGCCATGGTTTTGGCCTGCACAGCAGCATCCTCGCCGCCCAGGACATGGGGGGCACGCTGACCGCGCACAGTGCGGGGCGGGATCAGGGGGCGGTCTTCAAACTGGAAATTCCGCCGGCGCCAGGCCGCCCCGCGCCGCCGCCCCAAACTTGATTTGAATTATGCCAAACCTTGCTTGGGAAGACCCCCTGCCGCCTCGGATTCTGATTATTGACGATAATCCGTCGGTGCATGCGGCGTTTGATGAAATCCTGCGCCGCGGCCCGGTCAACGAAAGTTTGGAAAAGGAAGAGGTTTTCATGTTTGGCGCGCCCCATCCGCTGCGGGCCATTAAACCGGCCTATCAAACCGCGCATGCCTTGTCGGGCGCCGAGGGCGTGGAAAAGGTGCGGCTGGCCGTTGCGGCGGGCACGCCATATCCGGTCGCCTTTGTGGATATACGCATGCCGGGCATGGACGGCGTGGAAACCATCGAGCGCGTCTGGGAACTGGATTTTCAGATCCAGACGGTGATTTGCACGGCCTACGCGGACTATCGCTGGGAGGATTTGGCGAAACGCCTGGGCCAGACGGATCGGCTGCTGGTGTTGAAGAAGCCGTTTCATGACATCGAAGTCCTGCAGTTGGCCAGCACGCTGGCGCGAAAGTGGACGCTCGCCCGGCAGGCGGCGATAAAAATGGAGCAGGCGGATCGGCTGGTGGCGCAGCGCACGCAGAAGCTGCTGGAAATTCGCCGTCGCGAAAACGCGCAGCTGCCGGAGCTGGATCCGGCCCAGGCCACCGGCGTTGGCGCGGTCGATGCCGCCGAGCCGGGCGGGAGCGGGAGCCCTGAAAATGATTTTCCTGTCCTTTTGTTGATTGAAGAAATTTCCAACCTGAGCCCGCTCATTCGCCCCGGGTTGGCGGGTCAATATTCCGTCCTGGAAGCCACCGGGGCCGCGCAGGGCATCGCCAAGGCGAAGGAAAACGTCCCCGATCTGATCGTCGTGGACGCCGATGATTCCAAAAGTGACCCCATGAAATTGTGCGCCACCTTGAAAAAAGGCGAGTTGACCAGCCATATTCCGGTGATCCTTCTGGCGACGGATGGTTCCGACGCCCATCATGTCCGGGCGCTGGAAGCGGGCGCGGACGAATTTCTGGCTAAACCGCTCCGCCTGCCGTTGCTGAAGGCGCACTTGGACAATCTGCTGGAAAACCGGCGCAAACTGCATGAGCACTTCCAGTCGTTGCCAAGCATCCAGCCGCGCGAGTTGGCGACCAATCACCTGGATGCGGAATTTCTGCGGCGCGTGGTGGAAATCGCGGAAAATAATTTGGCCGACTACGAATTTGACGTGGAAAAGCTGGCGCGGCAGATGGCGGTTAGCCGGCGGCAATTATTCCGGAAATTCAAGGCGGTGGCGGGTTGCACGCCCAATGTGTTCATCCGCAACCTTCGCCTCAAGCGCGCGGCGCACTTGCTGCGCGAATCCAACCTGACGATCTCGGAAATCATTTATAATGTTGGGTTTGTGGATCTGAAACACTTCCGCACTATTTTCCGGGAACGGTTTGGTGTGCTTCCGGGCGAATACCAAAATCCCATGAAGCCTTCCGACTAACCCGTCGGCGGTGCGGTGTGGCACGAAAACCCCACTGTTTTGGCACCCTAGGCATGCGACAGCCCCAGTTACCTGTGGCATATTTTGCCCACGTTCACCCATGATTATTAACTTTAGCCGTAAACAAATGGATTTTAATTACGCGCCCGCTTCACATCTCCAGGCGTCCAAAGATCGGGGTGACCGTGGTTTCACCTTGATTGAGTTGCTGGTGGTGATTGCGATCATCGCGATATTGGCGGCGATGCTGCTGCCGGCGCTGGCCAAGGCCAAGGCCCGGGCGCAGGGGATCACCTGCATGAATAACAACAAGCAGATGCAGCTGGGGTGGATCATGTATTCCGAGGAATTTAACGATCTTTTGCTGACGTGTTATGGAACGATCGGCAACCGGGTTCCGTGGATCAGCGACTCGTGGAATTACAACATTCAAAGCCCGGGCGACTATGATCCGAAGTGGTATTTGGATAAAAGCCCGATGATGCCCTTCATTGGCAAAAATCGGGCGATCTGGCGTTGTCCGGCCGATGTCACGATGATCAAGGATGGGAGCGGGGTATTGCAGCCGCGCTTGCGCACGATTTCCCTGAGTCAGGTCTTTGGTGGGGGCGCGTGGCTGCCGGCGGCCAATTACCAAACCTATGGTAAATTGAGTTCGATTCGTCAATCGAGTGCCACGTTTGTGTTTATTGAAGAGCATCCCAACAGCATCAATGACGGGGCCTTTGCGGTGCGGATGGTGCCCGCTGGGCAGGCGAATGCGAATGTGATGTTGGTGGACTATTTTGCGAGCACCCACGGCGGGGCCGGGGAGCTGAGTTTTGCGGACGGGCATGTGGAAATTCATAAATGGCGGGGATCGAAGGATACGCCGCCGGTGAGTTTGGCGATGGCGCTCGCTGGCACGACCGTCCCGGAAGGGATAACGGGGCTGGACGATGGTTCGGCGAACGACGTGCGCTGGATTTCCACGGTCACCACCGTGCCTAAATAAAAAAAGTTCCAGATATAAATTTGAAGTGCCCATTAATGCAAGTAGTTCCAACCTAGTAATCCTATGAACAAAAAACAAACCCTATCCATTGCCTCCCTATCCATGTTCGCCGCCGGCATGGCCCACGGTGACATTCTCTATTCCGGCCTGCTCAACCATGATGTCGCGGCGGGCGGATCAGATTTTCTTGATCTGCAAAACATTGGCACGATTGATTATACTGTCGCGTTCGACAACAAGAATCAGCAGAAGCCATACGTTAATGCCCAAGGCTCGGCCTCTCAAAACCCGAATGCCTACATCTTGTCCAAGACGAACACGGGCTGCCCGATCACCCCGTTTGGCACGAATATTAACGCCGCCTATGCGGCCATCTATTCCACGAACAAGGTGGGTTATCTTTTCCAAAAGGGTGACCAATCGGTCGCAGGGGACTGGAGTTCAACGGTGGATACCGATGCTTATGTCGGGTTGGAATTGAACGACGGTGCGGGCACGATCAATTACGGCTGGGTGCATTTGATTTACAAGGGAACCAGTGCTCCGAAATCGGTCGTGCTGGTGGATTACGCCTACGAAACGACCGCCGGCAAGGGGATCATTGCCGGGGCGACGGTTAATGTGGACGTGCCCCACATCTATAAAGAGCCGCAATCGCGGACGAACGGGGGCGGCACCACGGCCACGTTCAACGTGGTGGCGCTGGCGGATCCGGCGCCAACCTATCAGTGGCAGGCGGGCAGCGGCGGGGTTTACACCAATCTGCCGGAAAATGCTCATTTCTCCGGCACGACCACGGCCACTCTGGCTGTTAACAGCGTGGGGTTGAGCGACGCCATTGATTATATCGTGATTGTGAGCAACTCCCTCGCCACTGCCACGAGTTCGCCGGCGGCGCATTTGACGGTAATTCCCGGCATCCTGGCGGGGCCGTTTCCGACCCAGGAACAGTTGTTTGTCGGGCTGAACGGCCACTTTGGCATTCAAGTGGTATCGGGGGTGCCGACCGGTTATCAATGGCGCAAGGGGGGGGTGAATTTGACGGACACCATTAAATATCCTGGCTGCACCACCAGTTCCAATATGGTGATCACGGGTTTGGTGACGGGGGATGCGGGGAATTTTGACGTGGTAATGGCAACGGCTTTTGGCAATATCACCAGTTCCGTGGCGCCGTTATCCCTTGCCTTAACCAATGAAATTGCGGTGGCCTCGGCTTTGGTGGACCACCCGGCCCCCGTGGTTTATTACCGGCTCAATGAAACGAACAGTCCGAGCACGGGTCCGATTGCCTTTGATAACGTCTCCGCCGTGAATGGGGCATATCAGACGAATGGGCTCAATAATGTTCCCGGACCTGGTCCGGCGGATGGTTTCCCGGGTTTTAGCAGCACCAATCTGGCCTTTTCGGTCTTGCCCAATGTGGCCAATTCAACCATTCAATTGCCCGGCTGCAACCTGAATACCAATACGGTGACGATTACCGCTTGGATCAACCCGGCCGTGGTGGCTTCCAATCAGTTGGGCGGGTGCGGTATTGTTTATACGCGCAGCACCAACTTGATGGTCTGCGGTCTGGCCTACTACGGTGGTTTTGGGAACCCGGATTTATCGCTTGGCTTTAACTGGCACGATGACCATTGGAATTATAATTCCGGGATCAAGCCGCCCACCAATACGTGGTCCTTTATTTCCCTGGTGGTCACGCCGACGAATGCCACCATCTGGATGTTTAATACCAATGGAATTCAAAGTGCCGTGGTTGTGGGTGCCTATCCCGTGCAGGCCTTTAATGATGTCATTTATATTGGTCAAGATTCGCAAGGCGCTGCCACCGGCGGCAATAACTTCAATGGCAAAATTGATGAAGTGGCCATTTATAACCAATCGCTGACCTATGACCAGCTGTTTACTCAATTTCTGAGAGCGCAAGGGAAAATAGCTCAAGCGCCGACGATCACGCTTCAGCCCAAGTCGCAGTCGTTGTATCAGGGGCAGACCGCCCATTTTGCGGTCCAGGCCATTGGTTCAATTCCCCTGTTCTACCAGTGGGAATCGGGCACGGGTGGCGTCTATGCGCCGCTGACTAATGCCACCAATTCCATCTTGACCGTCCCGAATATTAGTCCGGCCAGCGCCATTGACTATATTGTGACGGTGTCGAACGCGGGTGGCGTGACCAATAGCACCGCGGCGCATGTGACGCTGGTTCCCACGCCAAGTGATGCCTACACCGCGGCCATTTTGGCGGCGGGCGGCACCAACGGGGTGCTGGGAGCGTTTTACCCGCTGAATGAAACCAATGATCCGGCGAGCGGCAGTGCCGTGGCCTTTGATTATGCCGGCGGTCATAATGGCATCTATGGCATCTGGGCGCAAAACGGCAATCCGACCAATCTGGCGATTGCGGGGCCGGGTCTCTCAGATGGCTTCTCCGGCTTCAACGGCACTAATTATGCCGTGCGGGTCACCGGCTCCAACCTCCAGTCAGCGGTGGTTTGTGCGCCGCTGAATCTGGTGAGCGCCACTGGCGTCACCATGACCGCCTGGATCAATCCGGCCAGCAAGCCGCAGCCTTGGGCGGGGCTGGTCTTCTGCCGCGCTTCCGGGTCACCGGCGTCGGGCTTGAACTTCAGCCCGACTAACGCCAATGGGGATGCTTGTCTTGGTTACCATTGGAACGATGATGGCAATACCTATAATTGGAGCTCCGGTTTGGTGGTGCCCACCAATCAATGGTCATTTGTGGCGCTGGTGGTGGATCCGGTGGCCGTTTCGGCCACGGTCTGGTTGATCAATTCCAATGGAGTTCAATCAGCGATTAACAATGCGGCCGCCAATGCCATCATGCCGTCGTTCAGTGGCAGCTTGTATATCGGTGCAGACCCGCTGGCGGCGGCCGATGTGTTTGACGGGAGCATTGATGAAGTGGGCGTCTTTAGCAAGGCGCTCAGTGCCAGCCAGATTCAGTCCCTCTATTCCGCGTCGGTGGGTGAGTTGAAGTTGATCCTGAATGGCCTGCAGCTTCAATGGAGTTCCGGCACGTTGCTGGAAGCGCCTAGCTTGGCCGGCCCTTGGACCACGAATAATGCGCCCTCGCCGTTTACGATTGTGCCCACGGCGCCGCAAAAATTCTACCGTTTGATTCAATAGCTCTCGATGCTAATTCACGGCGGCGGGGTGTCCAACACCCCGCCGCTTTTTTATGGCTATTCTGCAAAGACGATTCCCCCCGGGTTTTCGCTACTGGGGTTGACGCCGGCCTGAGGAAGATGTTCTTGCTCGGACGTGGACAAATTCCCGCAGGGAAAGGCAATGGTCAAAGCCCCTTGACGTAAAAATAGCGCGGTGGCAATTCCATTCCCCCCATTCTGATGGCTAAATTGGCCGTTTCCTGATGTTTGTCTTCTATGCCACAAAACCGCAGGTAGCGGATGTTGTCAGCGGGCGGCTGTCTTTCGGCCAAAAAATGAAACATAAGCGTATTGCCAAAGGAACGTAGCAGCCGGTTCTCAATCTGCACCACCCGAATTTCAAGGTGCAGCGTATTCTCAAATTTTCTCATTAACAGCGTGCCAATCGGCCGGGAGCCGTCAAAAAGAAGGGACGACAAATCCGCGTCGTAGGCAAATGCCGAATCCGTCCGCCACCAGTTAATTAATTTCTCCGGAGTTGTCAAACTCCGGAGCGGAATTAAACCCAGGGCCGTTTCCGGCTTATGCTGCCGGATGGCTTCAATCCGCCAACTGGCAGGAACCCGGTCTTGAATTTTTTTAAAATTATTCTCCACCCGGTTCCAAGCCAGATCGTAGGGCACTTGAAAAACCCGTTCGGTATGCAAACATTTAAATCCCGCTTCGCATAAAAGAACGCCCCGGGGATCATGCTCCGGCAGCGTGTCATAATATTTGAGGCATGGTCGCCCGGCTTTCCGCGCCGATTCGGCGACTTGGTTGATCAGCTGGCCAAAGACTACAGAATCTTTCACGCCCGGCCGACTCGCAAGTCGAAAACAAGCGTCCGGGCCTTCCGTCCACCAGGCCGCTGCCCCAACGAAGCGAACCACCGGGTGGCTGCGGGCCGCCACCCAAAGGCGGAATCCGGGGCGCAGGGTTCCCGGGGGAAATAAATAAATGACCCGGCCGATTTCTTCCGCCGTGGGTTCCCGGATGATCAGGTCAGACATAATTGGCTCAAAATATATTTACTTGGGAGAGCGTGGCAACCTTTGTATTGCCAATAAAAAAAACTGCGCACCTCGCGGTGCGCAGTTAAACCTTAAAAACCCTGTCGCTGAATTACTTCTTTTTGGACCGCAGACGCAGTGCCAGCAACGCCCCGCCGGCGCCAATCAAGGCAACTGTGGCGGGTTCAGGGACCGGTGCAATTTCCGGGGTGATGAGCGATCCGTCGGGGGTGGCGTTGTAGCCAGATTGCACGATCGTCACCATGTTGGCAGCGAGGTCATATTGGAGTTCCACCCAGCCCCAATTAGTCGTTGCGCCGCCATTGCTGGTCAGCTCCAAGGCCATATACCCGTCGTTGAGGGAGGTGGAGTTCGTCCAGCCACCCACGGTGCGCCCACCGTAATCATGGTAAATGTAGCCCCGGCCGAATGCCGAATAGGTCGCCAGAAGATCGGGCCCAATGGTTGTGCCGCCTCCTAAGAGAGGGCTTCCAGCAGAATTTACATCCTGAAGTGGATCGGGGATGCCAACAACATAGCAACCGTTGGTATAACCACCTTTGTTGACGACCTCTGATGTGACCTGCGGTGCTAGTGTAGCATCAAAAAAAATCCGGTAATCGGTTACCCCATTCAGGTTCAAGTTGTAATTCGGGCTGCCGTTCGTGATGGTTACCCCAATTGGGGTAATGGTGACTTGCGACATTGCAGCTTGTGCCGCTCCCAGCAACAGCGTGGAAGTCGAAGCGAATAATACGTGGTTCTTCATGATTTTTGGTTTAAGGTTTAATAAATTTAAAACACTTAAGCCGCTTTGATCTTTTCAGTGTTTTAATCGACCTAAATCTACATGGATGAACCAGAGGTAGCAAGGCGGTAAACGTGCCAAAACAGGTGGTCAAAAGTGCCGCTGCCTCGGGGTGGTTTTAAAACATTCAGTTTGACCGGCAAGGCCGCTTTAATCTCCTCGGCAAAATCATGTGGAGGTTGCGCCCGGGTGCAGCTGGTCACGGTTATGATCCGGCCGGAGGAAAGCGGGAATACGCCTGCCTCCGCGTGCTCGGGCTCGTCCGCGAAATTCCCAGCCAAACCGAGGACGAGGACGAGAACGAGCCGGAGGACGACATTCAGATCAGCCACAACAGTGTCCTGATGCACCGCAGCAGCCCGTGAAGGTGGTTGCGCTCGTGGGTGAGAGTCTCACCCGCCGAATTGGACGGTTCACGGCGGAACGGCCCGGTGCCTGTCGCCCCGCAAGGTGGCGAGGGGAGGAAGCAGTCCGGGTATAGAACCG
>CAIMLG010000196.1 GCA_903842235.1 uncultured Verrucomicrobia subdivision 3 bacterium | reverse complement strand
CCTCCTGCCAACACTTTTTTGCGAATCTCAGCCCAGTCTTCCATATTGCGATACATGCTTCATTGTTAATGAAGATGCCGCACTTTTGAACCGCCCCGTCACACACATGACCCCGCCGCACTTTTCAGCCGCCGTTTACAGAAACCACCAACGAGATTCATTTGTTTCCCTACGGCTATTATCAACACGCAAAATTCGTCCGGCAAAGCGGCAAGGACGTTCTTCAAATTCAGTTTCAGGATCGAATCGTCCTGGTCAAAGGAAAAGGTTTAGAGCCGCTGTGCGATGCGCTGGAACGTCTCGCCGTGGAACGAATCAGATTGAAGCCCGAAAAATACGGGATGATTGGTAAAAGTGACGGAATCATCGAGGAGATCAAAATAATTTTTGCCAAGGAATTAACTGCCGCAGAAATGTAGCAGAAGAATGTATTTATCAAAGTGCATCAGTTGTCATTGGGATCGCCAATAGGCACCATCCAGAGTGTCTTCAGTTTAAGAAGTTCCAAATCAACACCACGCCACAGCATCTTTCGCTTTTTACTTGGAGGCAGTTGTAGTATCGGAAGGCCGATACCAGCCATAGCACGCCCTGAACATGTCCATGTAGCAGCCAAAAAGGACACTGGCACGTCGGGAAAACAAGTCTTGTGAAATTCTTGAAGTTTTTGCGATGCGCCTGAATTCTCAATTTCTTGACCAATTTTTTTAATGCAAACCGCTCTCTCAGCCTC
This sequence comes from uncultured Verrucomicrobia subdivision 3 bacterium, assembly GCA_903842235.1. GTDB lineage: Bacteria > Verrucomicrobiota > Verrucomicrobiia > Limisphaerales > UBA11358 > UBA11358. Next base: position 40,075 of record CAIMLG010000196.1, on the reverse strand, counting down.
TGAATCAATCGCAAGCACCTGTTTAAGTTGGCTCCAGAAGTGAGCGGCAGCACAAAGCCATGTGTTTTTGAAAACGTGGTCACCTTTCGGACTAAGCTCTAAATCATGCTTTTGAACCTTAGCCATAAGGTTCATGTATTCGATATATTCACGTTCGATACTGATTTGAGGCATATAAAACCATGGTAGGGTGCATGAAGTCAGAATGATGTCAATGCAAGCTGATTTAGAAAAGCGATCCACACCGATGCTTGTAAGGAAGCGGAAACCCAGTTATTTTGCCCTGCGCCAGTTGCTCCCGTAGCTCAAATGGATCAGAGCGGCCGTTTCCTAAATGGCAAATCCCGGTTCGATTCCGGGCGGGAGCACCACTTTTCTCCGTTGTTTTCCTTCAAATTCCGAGCCTCAAATCTGATACCGCATTTGATACCATATTGAGTTTTTAGAACAAATTAGAACCAAAAACAACCAAAGGTCGGGCTTTGAAAACTGCCGACGGAAACGAAAATCAGTCAATAGAATCAATGAGAAAATACGAAAACCAATCAAAGCAAAAATTCAAAAAAAGTGCTTGCATAGATTTAGGAAACCGCTGCTCTATCCATTTGAGCTATGGGAGCATAGGCCCATTTTCTAGGCGATTGTGACTCTAATCGGTAGGATTGCCTTTCGGCTCCGGCTTGCCCAGCTTTCTAAACTCCAGCCGCACGAGACACGCTGGCAACCCTAAACATAATTTGTCGGCATTGAAAGTTTGAACTTCATTCGTGGCGGCGGCAGGGATTGGCAGCCGCAAACCAAGGGGTCTTGGTGTGGGCTTTTCAAAAAGCGGCCTTTATGTCCTGCTTCTCGTCGTGACACCGTGGGGGTCGTCGTTTAATTTTCCGTGATGCAAACGACGAATTTGACGCTGGGCCACTCGCCGGATCCAGATGACGCCTTTATGTTTTACGCCTTGGCGAAGGACTTGATCCCGACGCAGGGCTTTCGGTTCACGCATATTTTGCAGGATATTCAGACGCTCAACGAGCGGGCCACGCGCGGCGAATTGGACATTACCGCCGTCAGCATCCACGCCTACGCTTACGTGTCCGATAAATATGCGCTCCTGCCCAGCGGGGCGAGCATGGGCGACGGCTACGGCCCGATGCTTGTGGCCAAGCAGAAATTTTCCCGCGAAGAAATCGCCAAAAAGAGAATCGCCGTGCCCGGCACCATGACCAGCGCGTTTCTGGCGTTGCAACTCTGGCTGGGCAAACCGGCGAAGGAATTCAATTACGTGGTCGTGCCGTTCGACCAGATTTTCGCCGCCGTGAAGAGTGGCGCGGCGGAAATCGGGCTGATCATCCACGAAGGCCAGCTCACTTACCAAAACCAAGGGCTCGTGGTCTGCGAAGATCTGGGCGCTTGGTGGGGGACGCAGAACGAAGGACTGCCGCTGCCGCTCGGGGGCAATGTCATCCACAAGCGCTTTGCCCCGGCAGTGCGCAAACAGATTTCCGACACGCTTACGGCGAGCATCCAGTTCAGCCTCGATCATCGGCCGGAAGCCGTGCAACACGCGCTGCAATATGCCCGCGACATGGGCCGCGACCTCGCCGATAAATTCGTCGGCATGTATGTCAACCACTGGACGCTGGATTACGGCGACCAGGGCCGGGAATCCATCCGCCGGTTTCTCGGCCAGGCCTTTGAGCGCGGCCTCATTCCGCACCGGCAGGAACTGGAGTTTGTGGTTTAGAAATCCAGCTTCTCGCCCTTGGGCTTCAGGCTGAACAGAAACTCGGCCAGGTCGCTGAGTTCGTTGGTGGTGACGATGCCATTCCATTTTGGCATGAAGTGCGGCGGCTCCGGGCCGTTGGGATTGAGGCGCGGGATGACGCGTTCGCCCCGACTGATGAAGGCGATGAGTTCCGCCTGGTTGTAGCCGTCGGCAACGTAAATCAGGCTCGGAACCAGTTCCGCCGTCTTGGCGTTGGGATTGGTCACGCCGCCCTTGCCCTCCGGGCCGTGGCATTGAAAGCAGCCATATTTCTTGAATACCTCATGGCCGCGTTCTCCCGGTGTCATTTTGGCCAGGGCGGCGGCGGAGGGGGCATTGCCGCTGATGGCGGCGCGGGCGGCCTTCATGTCCGCTTCCGAAACGGCGCTGCTTTGGTTGCCCCAAGCGGTGCGGAGGTAGGTCAGGACAGCGGCCAGATCGGCGTCGGACAAGCCCGCGCCCATTGGGGCCATGGCGAGATTCCATTCCTTGCCGGCCACTTGAATCGGGCCGTTGAGTCCGGCGAGCGGCACCCGGGCGAGCGTGGTTAAATCTTTGGCCACCCATTCGGAGGCGGCGAGCGGCGGGGCCTGGCCGGGTTTGCCAAGGCCGTCGCTGCCGTGACAAATGCCGCAGACGTTTTCGTAAACTGATTTCCCATGTGCCGCCAGCGCGGCCCCGGCGTCTTTTGGCTGAACGGCGGCCAACTCGGTGGCGGAATTGTAGGGCGCATACACTTTGGCATCGCCCCCGCCACTGTGGTGATCGAAATACACCGCGCCGAGAAACCCCAGCACGAGGGTGAAGACAATCAGCCAAATCGGAACCGGAGCGTTCGCGGCGGTGGGTTCCCGGTCGAGCGAACGGTGACAGTTCGGCGCGTCATTCATGGCGGGCCGCGCGGCGGCCAAAACGGGAATAATTGGCGGCGATCTGCATTATTTTCCGTCGTATTGATCGCGGACTTTTTTGATGGCGGCTTCGGCGGTGGCCTTATCTTCAGCCGTGGCCTTGGCAAGTTTGTCGTCGAGCATCGCTTTTTTGCGAACGGCCGAATCATAGACAAGGAACTCGTAGATTTTTTTGCCGTCGGAACTGGAAATGCCGGAGCCGGGCTTGTGCATCATGCGCTTGACGTAGCGCGACCATTCGTCGGGCAGGACGTAATCCGAGTTGATGGGCCGGCTGAGTTTGTGGCATTGCGTGCATTTCTGGCTGAACAGGTCGTAGTTTTCCTTCAGCGCCTCCGGATACTTGGTGATGTCAATGGTGGCGGGGCCTTTTTCAAACGCCTCCAGGCGGGCCTTGGTGGCGGCATCCAGCGTGTCGTCGGCGAGCAAGGTGCCGGCCGCCGCCAGAGCTAGGGCGGCTACGCCGAACCACCGGGGAGAAATGAAGCAGAACGTTTTCATGAGCTTGAGGGTTGGTGTTTTAGAATCCGTAGGAGAGTTGCAAAATGAGTTGGCTGGCCGGCACGCTGGCGTCATTGCTGTGCAGCCATTCGTAATCGCCCTCGAAGAGCAGCGTGTTGGTCAGGTAATAAACATAGCCAACGGTGTAACGCTGGATGTGGGTGCCTAAGCCGTCATTTTCCTTGTCAAAGCGGCCGACCAGTTCGATGTCGCTGATGACTGGCAGATCCAGATTCAGCCCGGCCAGTTTATAGCCCGCCTGAGCCCAGACCGCCCAGGGATGCACCCGGCCCACGTCCACGGTGTTATACCAGGAATTGATGAATTCCCCCTTGAGTTCAAAGCTGGGGCCGACGTGCAATGCGGCATCCAGCACGCCGGCGGTCCAGTAATGATTGCCGGCGTCATCCCACACGCCAGTCTGGCCGGACACGCCGATTTCCAAATCCTGGTGCGCTCCGCCCCACGGGATAAACCAGCCGAGGCGGCCGCCGCCGCTGGGGGCCGTGTGCATGTTGCCAATGGACCCATCCGACATCAGGCCCACGTTGCCACCGAGATCCAGATTGTGAATTTGATTGCCGTTGCTATCCAGCGTATAAGCGTTGCCGGAACCATCCACGGAGCTGGGGCCATTGGCACCATAAACGGCATAGGTGAGCATCTGGCCGGAGTCGCCGATCGGAATCGCCCCGCGCAGTTGCACGCCCGCCCCCGCGCCCGGCAGAAATTCCCGCCCCAGCGGGCCATCCGGCATCTTGTTCAGGAAGCCGGCACTGCGTTCGCTGTAGGTGCCCAAGGGCAGGAGCATGTAGCCGCCGACAAAAGTGATGTAATCGTTAATCAGGTAATCCAACTGGGCGAAACTCACGCTCACCGAGGTGGAACTGCCGCTGTCGTGGGTGTAGCTCGTCTCGCTGTTGAGCAAGGTCCCGTTCGCCTGCCCGTTATTCAGCATGATGTCAAAGCCGGCCTCGAACAAAATGTTGTCGTTCGCTCGATAGAGGAAAATCGGCGCAAAGTCCGCCAGCAGAAAGCCGCTGCGGTGAGGGTTGCCGTTGGAATCGTCTGCGCCGCGCAGCGTCTTAGCAAATTGGATTTCCGCATCGCCCACCATGGTGAAGTTGTGCAGGGCATCGCGGATGGCCGAGGTGGACTGTGCCTGCACAGTGGCATCGGTTTTTTGCACCTGAGTCTGCGTGTCGCCCAACTGCGTTTGCAGTTTTTGAATCTGCTGCTGATCTTGCTCATGGGACTGCTGGAGCTTCTGCACCATGTCCTTGAGCGTGTTAAAATCCTCATCACTGACCGCGGCCGAGGTGTGCGGCGCAAAGGCGAGGCCCAGGACACAGCTGGCGGCGGCGGTGCCAAGCCGGCGGGAACTAAAATTGATTTTCATAAAGTTTGGTTAACCGCCGGGTTTACTTGCCTGCCTCCTCTTTCATGTATTTTAGGACTTCCTTGGCCTGCTTCGCCGGCAGGTTGGCCCGCACTCGCATGTGGGTCATTAGCGTCTGCCACTGGGCGGAGTTGAATTCGGTGGGATAGCGCTCCTGATGGCAGCGGTTGCAATGAATGACGTAAAGCTCCGCCCCGGTCAGTTTCTTTTTCACGGGCCCGGTTTTATCGGTGGCTGCCGTGGGGTCGGCGGCCGCGAGCGTGGCGGCAAACCCGCCGGCCAGAATCACGGCCAGTGCGAACCGGGCCGTCGCGCGGGTGAAAGATGTTCGGAAGAACCGGGAGGTTTTCATATTAGTCATAGGTGGATATGGGTTTGCCAGAGACGTAGCGAACCATCTGCGACCAACCATTGATTGTCAAATAATATTACAATTAAGATTAACATGTTTACTGCGCCTCGTTTTCGGAAGGCCAAAAACGGGAATAAGCGGCTGTGAAATTGGGATTGCCAGCGTCCGGTTCTCCGCTATGATAGACCACTCGCTGCGGGAATTGAAAAATCGCAGGGAAAACGGCCTAAATCCACCTTCGTGTGAAGGCGGGCGGCCATAACAACACCAAACCATAATCCCGTGTTCCGCGGGATGCCTCGAAAAATTGGGGTTTTAACCAAAGGAAAATTGTGAGCACTATCGGAGTAAAAGAACTGTTGGAAGCCGGCGTCCATTTCGGCCAGCATACCAAGCGCTGGAACCCGAAGATGAAACCCTTCATTTTCGACGCGCGCAACGGCATTCATATCATTGATCTGAGCAAGACTGAGCTACAGCTGCAGGCCGCCTTGGATTTTCTCACCGCCACCGTCCGCAAGGGCGGCAAAGTCCTCTTCGTTGGCACCAAGAAGCACGCCCAGATTTGCGTCAAAGAAACGGCCAAGGAAACCGGCCAGATGTTCGTCGTCGAACGTTGGCTCGGCGGCACCATGACCAATTTTCAGACGGTGAAAACCTCCATCAAACGCCTCAAGGAAATTGAGCGTTGGGAAACCGATGGCACGCTCGCCAATTATGGCAAGCAGGAGCAGGCCGCCATCCGCCGCGAAGGCGCGCGGTTGTTCAAATATTTTGATGGCCTCCGGGAAATGGACAAGCTGCCCGCCGCGCTCTTTGTCGTGGACGTGAAGCGCGAACATAACGCCGTTGCCGAAGCCAGGAAGCTCGGGGTGCCGGTCGTCGCGCTGGTGGATACCAACAGCGATCCCGAAGACGCCGCTTATCCAATTGCTGCGAACGATGACGCCATTCGCTCGGTTCGCCTCCTTCTCGGGGCGGTGTCGCAAGCCATCACTCAGGCGCGGGCGGAATTTGAATCCAAAAAATCCCGCCGCGTGAATGAAGAGGCTCCGGCGGCAGTCGAAGCCGCCGCCCCTGCGGAAGCTCCGGCGGTTGCTTAGGTAAGCGTTTTCTTCCGGCGGGCGGAAAACCCTTCCGTCCGCCGGGAATTTTTAATTTTTAACAGATAACCTGCAACGAATTTTATTATGGCTGAAATTACTGCCGCCAATGTCGCCAAGCTCCGTGAAATGACGGGCGTTGGCATGATGGAATGCAAAAAAGCCCTCGTCGAAGCGCAGGGCGATATCAACGCCGCTGTGGATTTGCTCCGCAAGTCCGGGGCCGCCAGCGCCGCCAAAAAAGCGACCCGCGCCGCGAATGAAGGCGTCATTGCCCAATACGTCGCCCCCGGGGGCCAATCCGGTTTGCTGCTCGAAGTAAACTGCGAAACCGATTTCGTGGCCCGCAACGAAGCCTTCCGCACCTTCGCTGACGAACTTGCCAAGAAAGTCGCCTCTAATCCCGCCGCCGACCTCGAAGCCGACCGTCAAGGCGCTGTCAGCAAGATGGGCGAAAACATCAAAATCACCCGCCACGCCAAGTTGGATGTTTCCGGCCATGGCCTCGTGGCCGCTTACATTCACACCGGCGCCAAAGTGGGCGTGCTGGTTGAAGTGGGTGCTGGCAAGGCTGAGACCATCGCCAAGGACGAATTCAAGCAATTGGTGAAAGACATCACCCTGCAAATCGCCGCCGGATTCCCGCAGGTGGTTTCTCGCGAAAGTGTCGCGCCCGAAGTCATTGCCAAGGAGCGCGAAATCGCCGCCAACTCCGACCGTTTGAAGGGCAAGCCGGCGGCGGCCATGGAGAAAATTCTCCAGGGGGTGTTGGACAAATTCTTCCAGACCTATTGCCTCGTGGATCAGGGCTTCGTGAAGCGCAATTCCGAAGTCAGCGTCAAGGAGCACGTTGCGCAGATCGGTAAGCAGCTCGGTGATGAAATCACCATCCGCCGCTTCGTCCGCTTTCAGGTCGGCGAAACGGCCGCTTAAAGATTCCTTCGCTAATTCGAAAGGCGTCCGGCAACGGACGCCTTTTTGCTATTTGATAGGATGATCGGGCGCACGTTTTGCGAGCAAATTTGCACGCACTGCGAGCCAATAAAGATTGCCATGCGGGTAAATTTCCGTATGCTCTCCCGCCGTCGCACCGGTAGCGCGCTTAGCTCAGTGGTAGAGCATTACCTTCACACGGTAGGGGTCGCAGGTTCGAAACCTGCAGCGCGCACCATTCCACCAGTTTGATTAAATTTGACGATTGCCGCCAAAGGGCGAAACTGCTGCCACCATGAATCTCAAACGCTGGTTTGCCTGGGTTTGCCTCGCCCTGATGCTAGTCGCAGAAATTTTTTTATTCCGGGCCAACCATGAGCGAGACGCCGCGCAGTCCGAAGCGCGGACCGCCCAACACCAACTGCGCGTGACGCAAGCAAGACTGGCCGAATTACAGACTTCCGCCGAAGGGATGCTGGCGGACGAGAATTCCCGGATCCGCAAGCAATATGAGATTGTCACCAACCAGCTGGCGGCGTTACAAGGCAGCTTCGGCAAATTGCAGGCCGAAAGCCGGCTGACGGCGCAGCAACTGGCCACCGCCCGCACGGCGCTGGGGTTGCAGCAGGAGCATTTGCAGCAATTGCAGTCGGACAAGCAGCGGCTTGCTGCCGCCGGGGCGGCGGTCATTGAGCATAATGCCTGCATTAACAACCTCCGCCAGTTGGATGGGGCCAAGCAGCAGTGGGCGCTGGAAAAGAACTTGGGCGATGACGCCCGCCCGGTCGCGGAGAATTTGCTGCCGTATTTGAAGGATGGGGTATTTCCCATCTGCCCGTCGGGCGGAACTTACACCCTTAATGCGGTGGGAGAATTGCCGGCGTGCTCCATCTCCGGCCATGTGCTGCCACCCTGACCGGCGCCCCGCAATTTTCATTCTTGGCTTTCGACTTCCGTCGGGTAATCTCCAAGCCCTTAATTTATGATTGAAACGGATATTGAATTGCTAAAAGGGATCGCCAATCAATTGCGCATCCACTCCATCGAAGCCACCACTGCGGCCGGCAGCGGCCACCCCACGTCCTGCTTGTCGGCGGCCGACCTGGTGGCGGCGTTGTTCTTCGGCCATATGAAGTATGACGCCAAGAATCCCCATTTTTATAACAACGACCGTTTCATCCTCTCCAAAGGTCATGCCGCGCCGCTGCTTTACGCCGCGTGGGCGGAAAATGGCGTTGTGCCCGTCACAGAATTGGTGAAACTTCGCCAGTTCGGCAACGATCTCGAAGGTCATCCGACCCCGCGCCTCCCGTTTGTGGACGTGGCCACCGGTTCGCTTGGCCAGGGTCTCGGTGTGGGCGTGGGCATGGCGCTGGCCGCCCGCCAGGACAAGCTCGATTACAACACCTACGTGCTCCTTGGCGATGGCGAAATTGCCGAGGGCGCCGTCTGGGAAGCCGCTTCGCTTGCGGGTTTTTACAAGCTGAGCAACCTCATTGCCCTAGTGGACGCCAATCGGCTGGGCCAGAGCCAGGCGACGGCGTTCGGCCACGACATCGGCGTTTATGCCAAGCGTTTTGAAGCCTTTGGCTGGCGCGTGGAAACGCTCGACGACGGCCATGACATGGAAGAAATCATGGAAGTGTTGAGCGGCGTGGGCCTGGATGAACGGCCGCTGGTCATTATTGCCAAGACCTACAAGGGCGCGGGCGTTTCCTTCATTCAAGACAAGGACAACTGGCACGGCAAGGCGCTGAATGCGGAAGAAGCCGCCAAAGCCATTGCCGAACTTCAGCCCAGTGCCAAATCCGGCCTCGGGGTGGCGATTCCTGCGCCGACTGCGCTGCCCGCTCCGAACCTGGCGGCGCCCGCGAGCTATCCGGCCATCAGCTACAAACTCGGTGACCTGGTGGCCACCCGCGAAGCTTACGGGGCCGCCCTCGTCCGCCTGGGCGAAGCGGATCCCCGCGTTGTCGCCATGGACGGCGACACGAAGAACTCCACTTACGCCGAGAAATTTTCCAAGCAATTCCCGGATCGGTTCACCGAATGTTTCATTGCGGAACAAAATCTCGTGGCGGTGGCCATCGGCTTTGGCACCCGCGGCCATGTGCCGTTTGCCTCGACCTTTGCGGCGTTCTTCACCCGCGCGGCGGATCAGATCCGCGTCGCCGGTATTTCGCAATCGAACTTGAAGCTGGTCGGCTCGCACGTCGGCATCAGCATTGGCGAGGACGGCCCGTCGCAGATGGCGCTGGAAGACCTCGCCCTGATGCGCTCCGTGGTTGGCTCGACGGTTTTGTATCCGAGCGACGCGGTGGCCACTGAAAAACTGGTGGAGCAGATGACGCAGGTCAAAGGCGTGTGCTTTCTCCGCACCTCGCGGCCGAAGACGCCGGTCATCTACGGCAACGATGAGCAATTCCCCATCGGCGGCGCCAAAGTGCTGCGCGAAGGCACCAAAGCCACCGTTGTCGCGGCCGGCGTCACGCTGTTTGAGGCGCTGAAAGCGGCGGACCAATTGAAAGCCGAAGGCATCAACCTCACGGTCGTGGACGCATACAGCATCAAGCCGCTGGGCAAAAAGGAAATTCTCGCTGCGGCGAAGAAGACCAATAACACCGTCATCACGGTGGAAGATCATTATTCCGAAGGCGGCTTGGGCGATGCCGTCGCCGGTGAATTGAGCTGCGAAGGCGTCAAAGTTCACAAGCTCGCCGTGAACGGCATCCCCCGCTCTGGTCACGCCGTGGAACTGATGGCCGCGTTCGGCATTGATGCGGCGGCGATTGTGAAGAAGGTCAAAGCGCTGTAAAAAATTGCCTGGGCATCTAGTGCGCCCTGTGGTTTCCAAAACGCGGTGAAGAAATTCTCCGCGTTTTTTCTTTTGCGGCACTAATTTTTTGCAATAGTCAAACGATGCAGGCATTGGGAAAATGTTTTAGGAAAGGGCTTTCCCTTACCATTTTAGCAGCGTGATTGTCGGCGGCGGCCGTGGCGCAGGATGTCTGCTCCACCTGTAATCAATCGATTGACGGCACGGTTTATCTCTTCACCGACAAAGCCACCAGCCAAACGCAGGTGATTTGTTCGAATTGCATTACCTTGCCGCGTTGCTTCATATGCAGCCTTCCGGTTAAGCCGAATAAAGGTGTTGAATTGTCCGACGGTCGTCAACTTTGCGCCCGTGATGGAAAAACTGCGGTGCTGACGGCGCCGGAAGCTCAGCGAATTGCCACCGAAATCAGGGATGATCTGGATAAACGATTCTCCCGCTACACGGCCTTTCCCACCAATGTAATCGTAACTGTTCTTGATCGGATTGACGTGGATCAGATGTTTCAGCCGGGCGGATATGATTTTGAAAGTCCAAATTTGCTTGGCTGTATCATGACGAATCCCCGAACGGTTCCGCAACTTTACATGATGCGCCTGCTTACCGGCCTACCATTGGTGGAACTTCAGGCAACGGCCGCGCACGAATACACCCATGCTTGGATTGGAGACAACGTGTCGCTGGAACGGCGAAGTTGTCTGTCGCGGAATGCGGAAGAAGGTTTTTGCGAACTGGTAGCCTACCTCTTAATGGATTTTCAAAATCAAAACGGACAAAAGAAATTTACCCTCTTGAACCATTACACTCGGGGGCAAGTGGATTTGTTCATCGCGGCGGAGCAACATTATGGATTTGACCAAATCCTTGATTGGATGCAATACGGCGTATCGGCGGAATTACGAGCCGGTCATTTGGAGGAGATCCGAGATGTCAAGATGCCGCCACCCCCACTAACCGCTAAGCCAGACACCCAACCGGATGTTCGGGTGTCGGCGGCTATGCCCGCTTCCGTGGTCGATTCTGTCCCGAAAACCATCAAACTCCAGGGGGTTTTGTGGGCGAGGCCTCCGGTAGCTATCATCAACCGCCAGACAGTTCATGCTGGCGACCGGTTTACGGTGAAAATCAATGGCTTTGAAACGACCATTTGTTGCTTGGAAATTCGCAAGGATTTGGTTCGTCTTGAAAAAGTGATCTCTGGCGAGAAGATCAATCTTACACCTTGAGCGCAACGCGTTGGGACTTCGGTGGCTGGCTCGCGTCCGGCTTGACCGTCGGTAATCCGACATAAAATACGCTTTCCGTTTTTTGTCGGTACGCCTATTTTTGGCCATGCGCGAAGCTTCTCTCTATTTTCTCCGAACCCTCGTCAACACGCCCAGCCCCACCGGCCACGAAACTCGCGGCCAGCGGGTCTGGCTCGGTTACGCTGGCAAGTTTGCCGAGGAGACGTTTTCCGATGCCTATGGCAATTGCGTGGCGGTGCTGAATAAAGGCGGCGGTCCGCGCATCATGCTCGCGGCGCACGCGGATGAGATCGCGATGGCGGTGAATTATATCGACGACAACGGCTTCATCTACGTCCGCCGCATGGGCGGCATTGATGCCGCCATCACCAAGGCCCAACGCATCGCCATTCACACCCGGACCGGCCCGGTCAAAGGCGTGGTGGGCAACGTCGCGCCGCATCTGACCAAGCAGGAGGGCGATTCCAAGCTGCCGAAAATTCACGACATCTTCATCGATATCGGCGTGGCAAGCCGGAAAGAAGCGGAGAAGCTGGTTCGCGTGGGTGATCCTATCACGTTGACCGATGAATTTGATATTTTGCGCGGCGACCTCGCGGTGGCGCGGGCGTTTGATAATCGCATCGGCACCTTTGCCGTGGCGGAAACGCTGCGGTTGCTCAAGGAATCCAAAGTGAAATTGCATTGCGAGGTCTGCGCCGTTTCCAACGTGCAGGAAGAAGTCGGCCTGCTGGGCGCGCGCCAGATTGCGTATTCGCTGCATCCCGATGTGGCGCTGGTGGTGGATGTGACGCACGCCACGGATTATCCGACGGTGAGCAAGGCGCAGCACGGCGACATCAAGGTTGGCTCAGGCCCGGCGCTCACGCATGGCGGCTGTAATCATCCCGCCGTCGTCAAGCGGCTGGAAGCAGTCGCTGCGAAAAAGAAACTGCCGCTCCAGCACGAGGCCATGTCGGCCAGCAGCGGCACGGACACGGACGTGATTTTCTGGACGCGCGGCGGCATCGCCAGCGCGCTCATCAGCCTGCCCAACCGCTATATGCATTCGCCCGTGGAAGTCGTGAGCCTGAAGGATCTGGAGCTGATTCCGCAGCTGCTGGCAGCTTTTGTTCAGTCGCTGCGGCCAGGGGAATCGTTCAAGGTCAAGATCTGAGCGGCGCGGCGGGTTGGGGTTGGACGTGCTATTTTTTTGCAATTCCCGCGCGGGCATTGTATTTAATGAATACGGACCGTTTCATTTTTGCGGTGTTGATTCAACGCTGCATCCCGACCACGGTTTCTGAACTAATTATGCAATGCTGCGTATGCAAGGAAAAGCCGGCGACCGTGCATCTGACCCAGATCGTGGGGGAAAAGATGCAGAAGCTGGATCTGTGCGAAGACTGCGCGAAGGCCAAGGGCGTCAATGACCCGACCAGCTTCGCCATGGCGGATTTGATGCTGGGCTTGGGCGCCTCCCAAGAACTGGATGCGTCGGCCGGCGCGGCCGAGGTCAAATGCCCGCGCTGCGGGTTTTCCCAGGCTGATTTTAAGAAATCCGGCCGGCTCGGCTGCCCGCAATGTTACCAGACGTTCGCGGAAGGCTTGGGCGGCCTGCTCAAGACCATGCATAAAGGGACGCGGCACGTGGGCAAGGCGCCGGAGAACTTGCGCAAGACGCGCGAGCTGGGCGACCGCCTCAAGTCCCTCCAGAAAAAACTGGCCAAGGCGATTGGCGAGGAGGATTACGAAACGGCCGCGGAATTTCGCGATGAAATCAAGGCCATGACCGGCGCAGCTCCGGCCAAGTCACGTTGACATGAAGGATATCCACCAATTTCTCTGTTCACCCGCCGAGGCCACGCACCGGCACGGGCCGCATGATCGCATTGTGATGTCCAGTCGTGTGCGGCTGGCCCGCAATCTCCGCGAACACGCCTTCCCCGGTTGGGCCAAGAAGCCCGAGCGCGTAAAAATCCTTGAAACCATCTTGCCGGCGGTCAGCGCGCTGCCGGAGATGGCGGATTCCTTTGGCGAGGCGATGGATAATTTGACCGCGCTGGACAAGCAGCTCCTCGTCGAGCGCCATCTCATCAGCCGCGAGCATGCCGCCAAAAGTGTCGGGAGCGGATTGGTGGTGGATCGTGCGGAATCATTCTGTGTGCTGATCAACGAGGAGGATCATTTGCGGATGCAGGCGCTGCGGCCGGGATTTCAGACGCGTGAGGCGTGGCTGGCCATTGACAAGCTGGATTCCGCTCTGGAAAAGAAGTTGAATTACGCTTTCGACGATGGGCTGGGCTATTTGACGGCCTGCCCGACCAATCTGGGCACGGGTATCCGCGTCAGCGCCATGCTGCATCTGCCGGGGCTGGTCCTCGGTGAGCAGATTAACCCGATTATTCAGTCCGTCAACAAGCTGGGCCTCGCAGTTCGCGGGCTTTACGGCGAAGGCACGGAGGCCTTGGGGAATGTTTTTCAAGTTTCCAACCAGATGACGTTAGGCGAGAGTGAGACGGTCATTGTCGAGCGATTAGAAAAGGTCCTGGGACAGATCGTTGAGCACGAGGAAAATGCGCGGCAGATGCTGATGGAGAAGAAGCCCAAGGTGGTTTACAACCATATCGGACGCGCCTATGGCGTTCTGGCCAACGCGCACAGCATTTCTTCCAAGGAAACGATGAACCTGCTTTCCCTGCTGCGGCTGGGGGTGGATATGGCAATGTTCCCCGGCACGCAGCGCGGGCTCGTGGATGAGTTGTTTTTAACCACGCAACCGGCGCATCTTCAGAAGCAGGTTTCGGACAAGCTCACCGCCGAGGAACGCGATCTTCTGCGCGCCGACATGGTGCGCGAGCAGTTGAAGTCGGTCAGTCGCCCGGTAACGAAATAGTCGCTCGGGATTGGACAAACCGCGCTGCTCGTAGCAAAATAGCTGAGTATGAGCGATGAAGCCATGAGCAATTTCACTCCGCGCGCCCAGCAGGTGCTGGCGCTGGCGCGGAAGGAAGCCGACCGTCTAAATCATAATTTCCTCGGCACGGAGCATTTGCTCCTGGGGCTGATCAAACTAGGGCAGGGTGTGGCCGTCAATGTCATCCAGAAGATGGGCTTGGACCTGGAAACCGTCCGCATGGAGGTGGAGAAGCAGGTCGGCACCGGCCCCGATCAGAAGATGATCGGCAATATTCCCTACACCCCGCGCGTTAAGAAGGTCATTGCGCTGGCCCAGAAGGAGGCAAAGAACCTCAACCACACCTATGTCGGCACTGAACATCTGCTGCTCGGCTTGTTGCGCGAGGGCGACGGCGTTGCGGCCAAGGTGCTGCGGGCTCTGGATGTGGATATTGAGCAATGCCGCCAGGAAATTTTGAAGGAATTGGACCCCAATTTCGCCAGCCAGCCGGGTGAGGAAGCCCCGCCCGCTGAAGCCGGCGAAAAACCGCAACCCACCGCTGCTGGTGAAAAAAAAGGCGAAGTCAAAACCCCCGCCCTCAAGGCCTTTGGCCGCGACCTTACGGAAATTGCCCGCAAAGGCGAAATGGATCCCGTCATTGGCCGCAAAAGCGAAATCGAGCGGGTCATTCAGGTGCTCTGCCGCCGCACGAAGAACAACCCAGTCCTCCTCGGCGAGGCCGGCGTGGGCAAAACCGCCATCGTGGAAGGGCTCGCGCAGGAAATTGTGGCGGGAAACGTGCCCGAGATCCTTTTGCAGAAGCGGGTGATTACGCTTGATCTGGCGCTCATGGTGGCTGGCACCAAGTATCGCGGCCAGTTCGAGGAACGCATCAAGGCGGTCATGGACGAAATTCGCCGCGCGAAGAACGTCATTCTTTTCATTGACGAATTGCACACCATCGTCGGCGCCGGTTCCGCCGAAGGCACGATGGACGCCAGCAATATCATCAAGCCCACGCTCTCCCGTGGCGAAATGCAATGCATCGGTGCCACCACGCTGAATGAATACCGCAAATACATTGAGAAAGACGCTGCACTGGAGCGCCGGTTCCAATCGGTGAAGGTGGAGGCCCCGTCTATTGATGACGCCATCGAGATTTTGAAGGGGCTCCGCCGCAAATACGAGGAGCACCACAAGGCAGAGTTCACCGATTCAGCCGTCGAGGCGGCGGTCAAGCTTTCCGACCGTTACATCACCGACCGGTTCCTCCCGGACAAAGCGATTGACGTGCTGGACGAGGCTGGTTCCCGCGCCCGCATCGCCACTATGACGCGCCCGCCGGAAATCAAGGCCATGGAAGCCGAGATTGAGCAGATCAAGGACAAGAAAGAAGCCGCCATCAAGAATCAGGATTTCGAAGGCGCCGCCCAGATGCGTGACAACGAAAAGCAGGCGAAGGAAAAAACCGAAACCTTGCTCAAGGAATGGCGTGCCAGGGGCGACGAAAAACGCGTCGTGGTCGGCGAAGAAGAAATTTTACATGTCGTCTCCAAGTGGACCGGCATCCCGCTCCAGCGCATGGGGCAAGGCGAGATGCAGCGGCTGCTCACCGTGGAAGTCGAGATGGAAACAGTCGTCGTGGGCCAGCGCGAGGCGGTTTCCTCGCTGTGCAAGGCCCTCCGCCGCTCGCGCGCCGATTTGAAAGATCCGCGCCGCCCGATCGGCACCTTTCTGCTGCTCGGCCCCACCGGCGTGGGCAAGACCCTGTTGGCGAAAACCCTCGCCGAGCAGATGTTTGGCGACAGCAAATCGCTCATCCAGCTCGACATGAGCGAATACATGGAGAAGTTCAACGTCTCCCGCCTCGTCGGCTCCCCGCCCGGCTACGTGGGCTACGAAGAGGGCGGCCAACTCCCCGAGAAAGTGCGGCGCAATCCCTATTCCGTCGTCCTCTTTGACGAGATTGAGAAAGCCCATTCCGATGTCTGGAACATGCTCTTGCAGATTCTCGAAGAAGGCAAACTGACCGACAGCATGGGGCGCGTGGTGAATTTCCGCAACACCATCATCCTGATGACCTCGAACATCGGGTCCGACACCCTGCGCAAATCCTCCACGATGGGTTTTGCGCCCATCACCGACGAGGGCAGCTACGAAAAAGCCCGCGAACGCGTTCTCGAAGAGGCCAAGAAGACTTTCCGGCCCGAATTCCTGAACCGCCTGGATGATCTGATTGTCTTCCGCTCCTTCACCAAGCCCGACCTCATTGCCATCCTGAGTTTGGAAGTGGAAAAAGTGCTTGAACGCCTCCGCAAGAAAAACCTCCGGCTCGAGCTGGACGACCAGGCGAAGGATTTGCTCGTCGAGAAAGGCTACGACCCGCAATACGGCGCCCGCCCCATGCGCCGCGCCGTGGAGAAATATTTCGAAGACCCACTCGCCGAGGAAATCCTCAAGGGTGCCCTGCACGAAGGCGAACTCATCGTGGTCACCGCTGACAAAGACAAGCTGGTGTTCGCCCAAAAGCCGGCCACCGCCGGCGCTGTGGCGAGTTGAAGAATAATTAAACCATCACCCAAGGCCGCGTTTTCTAACGCGGCCTTGGGGCTCTATATTTTCTGCAGAATTGATTCAGCAGCAGGCAGGCTAAGCCACCCAATCCGGCGAGCGAGAAGGTAGAAGGCTCTGGCACCGCATAAAGGGTGAAACCAGATTGCAAAGCACCCGGCATTGCGGCCCAGGGTGTGAATAAATTTGGTGGAGCAAGGACGGCGGGCCCACCTCCAGAATAGCCGTAACCGATGGGAGAGACACCATAAAATCCGTTACCCGTCAATCCGTTCGCCAGTGTGGTTGAAAAAGCAGACCAAGAGGATCCAAAATTGGCCGACCAGCCGACAATCAGGAAATACATTTCCGTGCCGGTATCGTAGGTTGGACCAGTGGGTGCTCCCCAACCAGCAACGGTTGTCGGTTGGTTTCCGTTGGGCCCAAAGAACCCGCCGGATATAATTGTGCTGTTGGTTGCGGACAAACCGTTATATGTCCACGCCGAGTTTAGTGGGTTCGAAGATGGCGCAAGTCCCCCATACGGCGAAATCAATAAGGCGTAATAGAAACTGTTTGCTGCTGTTGTGGTTGGGCCAGTTACCCCACCTTGATTGATGTAAATTAAATATGGGGTGGCTAAAGTATAAAATAAAATGGTTCCTTGTGCGAAGGTGCTGAAACAACCCAGTCCCCAAAAAGCCGTCAGAAGTATCTTTTTCATAAGAATTAATTTGGTTTACCGGTTTATTTGCTTGTTGGTCAAGATAATATTCGAGGGTGTTCATGGTGTGAGATTGATGACCTAGATTTCCTCAGTGACGAATAACGCGGCTTTTTTGTTGGCGAAAAGACTCGGCAATTTCTACGCTGTCGGCATGAAAGGCATCATTCTTGCCGGCGGCGCTGGTTCCCGGCTGTATCCGCTCACGCTCGTCGCGAGCAAGCAACTCCAGCCGGTTTATGACAAACCGATGGTGTATTACCCGCTCACGACGCTCATCGAGGGCGGCATCCGCGAGCTGTGTCTCATCTCCACGCCGCAGGATTTACCGCGCTTCCAGCAGTTGCTGGGCGATGGTCGCCGCTTCGGCGTGAGCATTGAGTATCGCGTGCAGGAGAAGCCGGCGGGCATTGCCCAGGCGTTTCTTATTGCGGAGAGTTTCATCGGCCAGGACAACGTGACGCTGATTCTGGGCGACAATATTTTCTACGGGGGCGATTCGTTTTATCGCGCCTTTGCGGATTTCAAGGGCGGCGAGACGATTTACGGCTACCACGTCAACGATCCCGAGCGCTACGGGGTGGTGGAGTTCGACGTGCAGGGCAAGGCTGTTTCCATCGAGGAAAAGCCCAAGCAACCCAAGAGCAATTACGCTGTGCCGGGTCTTTACATCTGCGACAACTCGGTGGTGGAAATTGCCAAAAACCTCCAGCCCTCGGCGCGCGGAGAATTGGAAATCACGGCGGTGAACGTGGAATATCTCAAGCGCGGACAGTTGCGGGTGCAGCGGCTGACGCGCGGGTTTGCCTGGCTGGACGCCGGCACCAGCAGCAGCCTGCACGAGGCGAGCGCCTATGTGCAAACCATTGAGAAGCGGGCCGGCATCAAGATCGGCTGTCCCGAAGAGGCGGCCTTCCGGCAGGGCTTTGTCAGTCTCGAACAGTTAGAGAAGATTGTCGGCGCGATGCCGAATTGCGAATACCGCACCTATCTCGAACATGAAGTGGTGGCCGAGGCGAAACGGTTGAACCAATAAAATTATGATTCTTCTACTCGGAGCCACCGGCTATATCGGCCAGGCCTTTGCCAAGGAATTGCAACGGCGCAACGAAAATTTCATTCCGCTCTCCCGCCAGCAGGTGGATTACACCCGGTTTGATTTGCTGCTGGATTTTCTGAAAACGAAGAAGCCGGCGTTCCTCGTCAACTGCGCTGGCTACACCGGCAAACCGAACGTGGATGCCTGTGAGTTGGACAAGGCGGGCACGCTGGTGGGTAATGTGCTATTGCCGCAGACCATCGCCCACGCCTGCGCGGTGGCGGGCGTGCCGTGGGGGCATGTGTCGTCCGGCTGCATTTACGCCGGGGCGAAGGTGGCGGAGCCGGGGACGGTGCGCGTGGAAAAGGATTTTACCCAACCGGAACTGCGCGAATTGGTGGCGAAGCATCCCGAGGCGATTCGCGGGTTTACCGAAACCGATACCCCGAATTTTTCCTTCCGCGATCTGCCGTGCAGTTTCTACAGCGGCACCAAGGCGCTGGGCGAAGAGGCGATGGCGGGCCTCGGGCAAAGCTATATCTGGCGCCTGCGGATTCCGTTTGATGAATTTGATAACGCGCGGAATTATCTGAGCAAGGTGCAGCGCTACGCGAAGGTCTATGACAACGTGAATTCGATCTCGCATCGGGCGGATTTTGTGAAGGCGTGTCTGGATACTTGGAAACTGCGCGTGCCGTTTGGCATATACAACGTCACCAATCCCGGCTTTGTCACCACGCGCCATGTGGTGGAGCAGATCGAGAAATTCCTGAAGCCGGCGAAGAAATTCGAGTTCTGGCAGAGCAACGCGGAGTTTTATCAGGTCGCCGCCAAGACGCCGCGTTCCAACTGCGTGATGGACGCCTCCAAGCTGCTGGCGGCGGGCGTCGAGATTCGCGGCGTGGAAGAGGCGCTGGAGGATTCGTTAAAGAACTGGCAGCCGGAAAAATGAACAACAAAGGAAACAAGGAACAAAGTTTTAGGCTGGAAATTCCAGACTGGAAACGGGTTCGTGTTTCTGATGAAGTCGAACTTCTGGCGAAGGCGGTGGTGGATTCAGCGTTCGCGGTTCATCAGGAGCTTGGACCGGGTTTGTTGGAAAGCGCCTATGAGGCATGTTTGAGTCATGAATTGCGGCTGCGTGGGGTTAATCATCAATTGCAACTGCCGGTGCCGCTTTATTACAAAGGCATTCGGGTCGAAATCGGCTATCGTGCTGACATGGTGGTGGAAAAAAAGCTGCTGGTGGAATTGAAGGCCGTTGAGGAATTGCTGCCGGTTTATACGGCACAGGTCATAACCTATTTACGGCTTCAAAGGTTTCCGCTGGGCTTGCTCATCAATTTCAACGAAACCCTCATCAAAAACGGGATTCACCGCGTTCTGAATGTGCCGCGCTCACCTGAAGAAGTTTTGACTTAACTTCGTTACTTTGTTCCTTTGTTGTAAAACATGAATCTACTCATCACCGGCGGCGCGGGCTTTATCGGCTCCAATCTCATCCACCACGTCATCGATGATGCGCGGGTGGCCAAACTTGTCAACCTCGACTGTCTGACTTACGCGGGGCGGTTGGAGAATCTGGCGGCGATAGCAAAACATCCGAAATACTGCTTTGAGCAGGTGGATTTGCGCGACAAGGCGGCCACGCTGGCGGTTGTCGAGCGGCACGCCATCACACACGTCATGCACTTGGCGGCGGAGTCGCACGTGGACCGCTCCATCACCGGGCCGGGCGATTTCATCACCACCAACATTCTGGGCACCTTCAATCTGCTGGAGGCCTGTCGTGGATTTTGGAACGGCAACTTCGCCGGCAAGAAATTCCACCACGTCTCCACCGACGAGGTTTACGGTTCGCTCGGGGCCACCGGGTTGTTTCTGGAAACCACGGCTTACGCGCCGAATTCGCCGTATTCTGCCAGCAAGGCGTCGAGCGATTTTCTGGTGCGCGCCTATCATCACACCTACGGATTGCCGACGGTGATCACGAATTGCTCCAACAACTACGGCCCGTTCCAGTTTCCCGAGAAGCTCATCCCCGTGGTCATCCAGAGCGTGCTGGCGCGCAAACCGGTGCCGGTTTATGGCGATGGCCTGAATGTGCGCGACTGGCTTTATGTGCGCGACCATGCCGAAGCGCTGTGGACGGTGGTGAACGCCGGCAAACTCGGCGAAACCTACAACATCGGCGGTCACAACGAATGGGCCAACCTCCACATTGTCCAGTTGATCTGCGACACCATTGATGAATTTGCGCCGCAGCTCGGCGGGAATTCCCGGTCGCTCATCAGTTTCGTCAAGGATCGGCCGGGCCACGACCGCCGCTACGCGATTGACGCCACCAAGGTTCAGCGCGAGCTGGGCTGGACGCCCGCGCACAAGTTTGAGGACGGCATTCGCGAGACCATTCGCTGGTATTTGGACAACCAAGCCTGGGTGCAAGCCGTCTTGAAAAAATGATTCGTTGAACGGCGGCGGTGGTTATGCCATCCATACATTATGCGTTGTGCCAAAATCCTCTTGCTCGGATGGCTCTTGGCCTTCCTGCCGTTCGGTCTGTTGGCGGCCACTGATTCCCTCGTCTGGCATACCGCCAGCAACCGGGTCAGCGCCGACATCCGGGGCGAGGCGCTTTTCCCGTTGCTGAAACAAATCGCGCATCAAACCGGCTGGCAGATTTTTGTGGAACCGGGAACTGACCGGAAGGCGGATGTGAAATTCACCAACCTGCCGCCCGGCGAAGCCCTGAAGAAACTGCTCGGCGACTTGAATTTCGCCTTTGTGCCGATGACCAACGAGGCCTCGGAGCTATATGTTTTTCTTATCAGCCAGGAAAATGCCACCCGGCCCGTGGCGCCGGAGGCCGCCAAGCCGGTCAAACGCAAGCCCAACCATGTGGCCAATGAACTACTGGTGAAGGTCAAGCCCGGCACGGACATTGATGCGCTGGCAAAATCGCTCGGGGCCAAAGTGATCGGCCGCGACGACAAATTGGGCATTTACCGGCTGCAATTCGACGATGCCGCCGCGACGGACGCCGCGCTGGCGCAATTGAAAACGAACGCCGCCGTGGAGTCGGTGGATTACAATTATCTTTACGACGCCCCCCTTGCCGCCAAGCCCATGACTTCGAGCGCCACGGGCCCGGTTTCGCTCACGCTGGATTCCAGCAAGCCGGGCGACCCGTGCCAGCCGGTGGTGGGTTTGATCGATACCGGCATCCAGAGCATGGGCAGCGCCTTGGATTCGTTCGTTTTGAAATCTGTTTCGGTGGCGGATCAAGCCGCCGCGACGGCAGCGACCACCGGCCCGACGCACGCCACCGCCATGGCGGAAACCATCTTGCGCGCCATCTCGCAGCAGGGCGGCAGTTCGGCGGTGAAGATTTTGCCGGTGGATGTGTATGGTTCCAGCGAAACCGCCACCACCTGGAACGTGGCGCTGGGCGTCAAGGCGGCCGTGGACGGCGGGGCGACTGTGTTAAATATGAGCCTCGGCGGCACCGGCGACAGCGCGGTGCTGGATAGTATTATTCAACAGGCGCTGGCCAAAGGGGTGATTATTTTCGCCGCTGCTGGCAACCAGCCAACGGATGCGGCGACGTATCCGGCGGCGATACCGGGGGTGAACGCCGTGACGGCGCTGGGGGCGCCGGGCCAGTTGGCGGCTTATGCCAACTACGGCAGCTTTGTGGATATGGCCCTGCCGGGAGCCAGCGTGATTTATCTGGGCAATCAGGCTTATGTGGTGCAGGGAACCTCTCCCGCCACCGCCTTTGCCTCCGGCGTGGCGGCTGGTTACCGGGGCGTTAACTGCGATTCCTGGGCCCAGATTCAGGCGCTGATGCAGCAGAAATTCACCGTGCCAGCAAAGTAAAACGAATATTTAGGCGGGCGCATCGTGTGCCGGACCACTGCAGGGTGCCGACTTAATGCGAGAGGCAGCCGAACTTGATAAAGGTGCCGAGAAATATCCCCACCGCGGCCAGCAGCAGCCACGGGGAGCCGTGCATCAGCAAGACCACGCCCCAACTGCTAAAGAAGGCGAACAGCAGGAATGTCAGGATGGCCAGCGTAAACTTCATACGCTCTAATTATAACCATTAATCCAAACTGTGCAAGCGGAACGCGGCTGGATGATTTCCGGGCCTATTGTTTCCCTTGGACCAGTGCCGCCACCACGCCGGGATCGGCCAGGGTGGTGGTATCGCCAATTTGGTCGGTCTGGTTCTCGGCGATTTTGCGGAGGATGCGGCGCATGATTTTCCCGGAGCGCGTCTTGGGCAAACCGGGGGCGAACTGGATTTTATCCGGCACCGCAATGGCGCCAATTTCCTGGCGGACATGCGCGGCGAGCTCTTTCTTCAATTCATCGCTCTCGGCCGCGCCTTCCTTCAGCGTTACAAACGCGTAGAGCGCCTGGCCTTTGATGTCGTGGGGCATGGGCGCGACGGCGGCTTCGGCCACTTTGGGGTGACTGACCAGGGCGCTCTCCACTTCCGCCGTGCCGATGCGATGGCCGGAAACATTGACCACGTCGTCCACCCGGCCGAGCAGCCAATAATCGCCATCAGCATCCACGCGGCAGCCGTCGCCGGTGAAATAGATGTCCTTGAACGTAGCGAAATAGGTGTTGATAAAGCGCTGATGGTCGCCCCACGTCGTGCGCATGATGCCGGGCCAGGGATGTTTGATGCAGAGCTTGCCGCCTTCATTCGGGTTGCATTCGGTGCCGTCGTCGCGGAGCACAACCGGTTCGATGCCGAAGAACGGTTTGCCGGCGCTGCCGGGTTTAAGCGTGTGGGCGCCGGGCAGGTGAGTGATCAAGTGTCCGCCGGTCTCCGTCTGCCACCAGGTATCCACAATCGGACAGCGGCCACCGCCGATGTGTTTGTAATACCACATCCACGCTTCGGGATTGATGGGTTCGCCGACCGTGCCGAGCACGCGGAGGGAGCTGAGGTCGTATTTCGCGGGCCATTCATCGCCGAGCCGGATGAGGGCGCGGATGGCGGTGGGCGCGGTGTAAAAGGAATTGACCTTGAACTTCTCGACAATTTTCCAGAACCGGCCCGCGTCGGGATAAGTCGGCACCCCCTCGAACATCAACGTGGTGCCGCCGTTGCAGAGGGGTCCGTAAACAACGTAACTGTGGCCGGTGACCCAGCCGATGTCGGCCGTGCAGAAGTAAATATCGCCCTCGTGGATGTCGAAAACGTATTTGTGGGTCAGGGCGCACCAGAGGAGATACCCCGCCGTGCTGTGCACCACGCCCTTCGGCTTGCCGGTCGAGCCGGAGGTGTAAAGGATAAAGAGATAATCCTCGGCATTCATCGGTTCCGGCGGGCAATCGGCGGAAGCGTTCACCATCAACTCATGATACCAGCGGTCGCGGCCGGGGGTAATGTTGCAGGGCTCCGCGTTGCGCCGGATGACGACCACATGTTCAATGCTCGGCGCATGTTGCAGGGCGGCATCCGCGATTTCCTTGAGCGGAATATGTTTGCCGGCACGCAGGGAGACGTTCGCCGTGATAAGTAGCTTGCACTCGGAATCATTGATGCGGCTGGCGAGCGAATCGGCGCTGAACCCGCCAAAAACCACGGAATGAATCGCCCCGATGCGCGCGCAGCCGAGCATGGCCACGGCGGCTTCGGGGATCATCGGCATGTAAATGGCCACGCGGTCGCCTTTCTGGAGGCCGAGAGATTTAAGCGCATTGGCGAACTTGCAGACTTCGCGGTGCAATTCGGCGTAGGTCAGCTTGACCACTTCCTCTTCGGGTTCGCCCTGCCAGATGATGGCCACTTGGTTGGGAATCGTCTGAAGATGGCGGTCGAGGCAATTGACGGTGAGGTTGAGCTGGCCATCTTTAAACCAAGTGTGCTCGATTTTGCGCCCAGCCGTGTCCCAGGTGAATTGGCGTGCCACCGTCGGCGGTTTGAACCATTCGAGCGTCTGGGCCTGCTCCTGCCAGAATGTCTCGGGCTCGCGAATCGAGCGCGCATACATGGCATCGTATTGCGCCGCATTGAGGTGCGCCCGCTGGACGAATTCCGGTGCCGGGGGAAACGTGCGGCTTTCGTGCGACAAAGAATCAGTGGAAATAGCTGTTGTACTCATCTGATGTTTAGGATGGATTTTGCTTATTTGGGCAAAATCAGCTCGCGCTGTCAATCGCGGTGATAAACAAAAATGTAAAAACGCGGCTGTCGTTCAAGGGGTTAATTCAATGGCGTCCGGTTATCGCGCAGGTAGTCGGCGTGGCCGTCGAGCAGGAACCGGTTGCGGCCTCCGGAATGGGCCGCGCGGCCGCGCAGCTCCGGGGCCACGGTGGAAAGGGTATTGGGAAAATAAACATCCACGATGAGCTCCACGTCGCCGGGGCCATTGGGAAAACCGGCGGCGGGATTGTTGGCCGCCTGGAGGGAGGCGACCACTTCGGCTTCGGTGCGCCCCCAGAAATTATCCGCCGGCACCGGCTCATCTGGCCGGTCAAACCGCCACATCCAGTAGCCAACTCGGGGTGCATTCACGGTGCCGCTGCCGGGCTGGCTGGCTTGGGTCACGGTCGTCCAACTCCGCATTGCCTCGCCCGGACAAGTCCACCCGCCGGGCGTCGGCAGAATGGTGCCCAACACGGTCCACGCCCAACCGGCGCGGGGATCGCTTGGCGGCCAATTGCTCCAGGGGCGGTAACCGCCGGGCAGAGTGGATTTCAAATCGCGGCGGTCGGGAAAATGGCCGCTATTGTCGTCAAGGTAGATCCGCCAAGCGACGCCTTGTTGCCGTAAATTGGACAGGCATTTGATCCGTTGGGCCTGCTGTTTGGCCCGGCTCAGCGCGGGCAAAAACATTGCCGCCAGAATCGCGATGATGACCAGGACAACCAGCAGTTCAATTAGGGTAAAAGCCTTGGTCATCATCATTTTCATCATGGAACCGGCTCCAACCGGATCATGCGGTCGGGATTGTTGAGCAGCACATACACACAGCCATCCGGCCCGGTGGTGACGTAGCGAACGCGGCCAATATCCTTGAACAAAATTTCCTGTTCCACCACGCGATGGCCGTCAATGACCAGCCGCCGTAATTCCTGTTGAGCCAGCGCGGTGGCCAGCAAGTTGTTTTGCCAACGGAAAAATTTTTCACCGTGGTAGAAATTGATGGCACAGACGGCGATGGACGGCGTCCAATAAGTAATCGGCTGTTCCAAGCCCTCCTTGGCAGTGCCCTCGGCAATCGGGGCGCCGTTGTAATCCATGCCGTAGCTGATGATTGGCCAGCCATAATTAAGGCCTTTTTGAATCAGGTTGATTTCATCGCCGCCGCGCGGCCCATGCTCCGCCTCCCAAAGTACGCCGGTAACTGGATCTAGGGCCAGACCTTGCGGGTTGCGGTGGCCGTAGCTCCAAATACTGGGAAAGGCGTTGGAAACGCCGACGAACGGATTGTCGGGGGGAATGCGGCCGTCATCGAAAATCCGGTGAATCTTGCCGTTGGGGCGGGTAATGTCCTGAGCATTGTCTTTTTCCCCGCGCTCCCCCATCGAGAAAAACAGATGGCCGGTATCATCAAAGGCTAGGCGCGAGCCGAAATGAATGTCGGAGGGTTTGTAGAACGAATAGGGCGCGCGGAAAATGATCTCGCCATCTGTCCAGCGGTTGTCCTTGATGCGGCCGCGCGCCACCGCCGTCAGTCCCAACACTTGGCCCGTGGCGTTGGTGAACGGATCGCTAAAGGTCAAATAAACCCAGCCATTAGTGGCATAGTGTGGGTGCAGGGCCACCTCCATCAACCCGCCTTGGCCGCGATACCGCACCACTGGGGTGCCGCTCACCGGAGCGCTGAGTGGTTCGCCTTCCTTGACTACGCGCAATTGACCGGGCAATTCCGTGACCAATATCCGTCCGTCCGGCAGGAACGCCATGGACCACGGCGTTTTAAACCCCTCAGCCACCTGTTTGATGCGAAATTTGTGTTCGAGACTCGTTACCACCTGACCGTCCGTCGGTTTGGGAAACGTCAGTTGCCCGCGCCGGAATTGCTCCTGTTTTTCGCGGATAAAGACCACCATCACCCGGATTTCCGCCGGGGATAAAACAGTTTTCCACGGCACCATGCCGTTTGTGGGATAGCCCTCGCTGATGCTGTGGGCCAGGCTGGCATCATCGCCGCCATGGCGGAATATATCCGGCTTGAGCAGACTGGGTGCTTGGGCGCCTTCCAGATTTTTCCCGTGGCAATTGGCGCAGACCTCGTTAAAAAATGCCGGAATATCGCGGGCTTCCACCAGAACACCCGCGCTGGCTAGAAACAGTGCGGCGAGCAACACTTTTTGCCGAGGGATTATAAAATCTGTCATTAATCTAAAATGTTTAGGCTTGTTATTGAACGCGCTGAAATAAGTCGTGACGGGCTGCATATTAAAATCGGCCGCAATATCCACCGCGCTGGACATATGTCAATCTGTTGATGAGTAGTCGAAAGTCTTATTGATGTGGTCCTCTCTCGTGGACGGAACTAAAGGGCGGACCAATCCTGCCGAAATTGGGCAAAACCCAAAAACATTGGCACCAACGCCTAACCGGTAGTGCTGACCCGCTGGTCAGCCAACCCGGCTGCGCAGCAGCGCCTCCCCACGGGGCGCTCAGATGGTTGTAATTTGCTATCTGTGGGGAAACGCATCGGGGCTCGGTTCACCTGCGGTCTCTGACCGTAAGCTAAAGAAGGGAAAGACCGTTGGTTGATTGACGTTTACGAAATCGCGGAGCGCATGGCGGCGAAGAGATTTTTCCCGGATTCCTGCGCGACGGGTGTCTTGGATTTTGCGTCGGAATGATCGACGAGTTCCTCGGGCAGTTCCTTCAGGAACGGCGACGGATGGCATGGCAAAACCTGGCCGTATTTCTTGCGGCCGCCGCAGTGGCTGATGGCCAGCGTTTGCATGGCGCGCGTCACGGCGACGTAGAACAGCCGGCGTTCTTCGTCCAGCGTGCCCTCCACTTTGGAGCGCGTATGCGGCAGCAGGCCGTCCTCTAGGCCGACGACGAAGACGTGCGGAAACTCCAGGCCCTTGCACGAGTGCATGGTGATGAGCGTCACGGCGTCCTGCGTGTTTTCTTTTTCCTCCTCGCGGTCGCTGTCGAGCGTGAGATTCTCTAAAAAGTTTTCCAGCCTCTCCGTCGGCGCGTTGCCGACGCCGTCCATGGTGGCCGTCAGTTCGCGCAAGTTGCGGATGCGGCTTTCGGCGTTTTCCGGGTTCTTTTCCAGGCGCTTCAACTCGGTGAAATAGCCGGTCTCGTTCAGAAAATGTTCCGCCCACGCCTGCAGGCGGAAGCTATTGTCGGTGGTCTGCAACTGCTGCTGCTCCACTTCAACATACGCGACGAACGCCTCGATGCATTCGCGAGTATTCTTCTGAAACGTGGTGGTCACCAGCGGATTTTTCATGGCGGTGAACACCGAGGATTTCCGCTCGTGGCTCGCGCCGAGCAGACGTTCCATGGTGACGTCGCTAAGGCCGCGCGCGGGGACGTTGGCGATGCGCAGGAGGCTGATGTCGTCGTGCGGATTAATGAAGGTTTTCAGGTAGGCGAGGAAATCCTTCACCTCGCGACGGTCGAAAAAGCTCTGGCCGCCGATCAAATGGTAACGCACGTTGGCCGTGCGCAGCGCGGTTTCCAGCGGCCGCGCCTGCTGGTTCGTGCGAAATAGAATGGCGCAGTCCTGCCACGGAATCCGGTGCGCCAGCCGCTTGAATTCGATCTGGTTGACCACCTCGCGCGCCTCGTCCTCGTCGCTGGCGTAGGTGTTGAGCTGAATCTTGGCGCCGGCCCCCTTGCCGGACCAGAGGGTTTTGCCGCGGCGCCGCGCATTGTTTTTGATGATGGCGTTGGCGGCGTTGAGAATGGTGGAGGTGCTGCGGTAATTCTGTTCCAGCTTGACGATTTTGACCTCGGGATAATGTTCCTCGAGGTTCAGCAGGTTGGCGATCTCCGCGCCGCGCCAGCCGTAGATGCTCTGGTCGTCGTCGCCCACCACGCAGAAATTCCGGTGCTCCTGCGTGAGCGAGTGGACGAGCTCGAACTGCGCCGCGTTGGTGTCCTGATACTCGTCCACCATCACGTAGCGATACTTGTCGCGGCAGGCGGCCAGCGCGTCGGGATGTTCGCGGAACAAACGGAGCGTGAGCAGGATCAAATCATCGAAATCCACCGCGTTGCAGGCGTGCAGGGCGGATTCGTAGCGCTTGGCCACGTGCTGCGCCATGGCGCGGAGGTTCGGGTCCACGAACGCCTTGGCGTTTTCGCCGCCGTTCTTGAACTTGCTCAACAGGCCGAGCACCGCGCCGGGGTCCACCTTCTCGCCCTTCACGGAAATGGCCGAGAGAATTTTTTTGATGGCGGCCAGCTGCTCGGATTCGTCGTAGATGACGAAATTCTTTTTGTAACCGAGCTTCTCGATGTGCTGCCGCAAAATTTTCACGCACAGCGAATGGAACGTGCAGATGGTCGGGCGGTCGGGCTTCTGGCCCTCCACGATCTTGCGCTTGGGCAGCAGCTTGGTGACGCGCTCCTGCATTTCGCGGGCGGCCTTGTTGGTGAAGGTCACGCCGAGAATGTGGCCCGGCGGGATGCCGTGGCGGACCATGTGGGCAATGCGGAAGGTGATGACGCGGGTCTTGCCCGTGCCGGCACCCGCCAGAATGAGCACCGGGCCGCGAATGGTTTCGGCGGCCTGGCGTTGCTGCGGGTTGAGGGTGGACAAATCCAACATCGGGCGCGGAGTTTAATTTGCCCCCCTCCGAACGCAAGCGCGGAGGAACCGCGCTTCCATCACGCGAGACAGTCGATGAAGTCAAATCTGCATTGTCCACTCCGCTGACCGCCCCGGCTCACGGCCAAAAGACTGGGGCCGGTCACCCATCGGTGGCCGACCCCAAAACCGATCAGGACGCACGACGACAACGTCCTGTTGAACTTGAAGAACTTTTCACCGCGGTAGCGTCGTCGGCGACAAAAGCCTTATGTTTAGCATATCAATAGACTTCCCGCCCGGATTTGTGTTCAAAATTCGTGCGCCCGGCTCGCCCCGAACCCGGCTGGATTGCCTGCCACGGTTCGGAAATCACATGGCCCCGTCGGTTGGGCGCGCGGGCAGAAAGCTCTCCGCAAACGCGCCCACGTCTTGGAGTGCGGCCGCCCGCCGCCGCCGCTGTTCTCCCCGAACGTCGCGCAGCTCCTTTCCTTGCCCAAAAAATTAGTGATAATTCGTGAAATTCGCATCAAGTCTAGTTGGCTTTTTAACGCATAATCCGTGGTCATCCGTGGTTGAAAATTGTGTTGCCCAGATAAAAATTAAGTTGCGCTCCGGGCGGCGCACGGCGTAAAGAAAGGCCGCATTATGGGTAAAACTCTCATCATCGCCGAGAAACCGTCCGTCGCCAGCGACCTCAGCAAGGCGCTCGGTAAGTTTCAGAAACATGACGACTATTTCGAGAACGACGAGTATGTCATCTCGTCGGCCGTCGGTCATTTGCTGACCATTGTGCCGCCGGAGGGCGTCGAGGCCGCGCGCGGCAAATGGACCTTCAAATGCCTGCCGGTCATCCCGCCGTATTTTGATCTCACGCCGATTGAAAAGACGGCGCCGCGTTTGCGCGCCGTTGCCAAACTGATCAAACGCAAAGACGTCACCTCGCTCATCAATGCCTGCGACGCCGGGCGGGAAGGGGAATTAATCTTCCGCAACATCGTCCGCTACACCAAAGCCCCGCAGCCCATCCAGCGGCTCTGGCTTCAATCCATGACGCCCGCTGCCATTCGAGAGGGTTTTGCGGTGCTGAAGAGCGACGAATCCATGCAGCCACTTTCGGACGCGGCGACGAGCCGCAGCGAGGCCGACTGGCTGGTGGGCATTAACGGCACGCGGGCCATGACGGCGTTCAATTCCAAGCTCGGCGGTTTTTTCAAAACCACGGTCGGCCGCGTGCAGACGCCGACGCTGGCGATTTTGGTCGAGCGCGAGGCAAAGATCCGGAAATTTGTGTCGCGCGATTTTTGGGAAGTCATCGGTACATTTGATGCCGCAGCGGGTCAGTATCCGGGACGTTGGTTTGATGAAAATTTTTCCAAGTCCGAAGACGATGAGCAGGCTAAAGCCGACCGCGTTTGGGACGTGGCGCAAGCCGAAGCTATTCGCGCGAAATGTCTCGGCAAGCCCGGCATTGTCACCGAGGAAAGCAAGCCGACGACTTCGATGTCGCCGTTGCTCTACGACCTGACCAGCTTGCAACGCGAAGCGAACTCGCGGTTCGGTTTCAGCGCCAAGAACACGTTGGGGCTGGCGCAGGCGCTTTACGAAAAGCATAAAGTCCTCACGTATCCGAGAACCGATTCGCGGGCGCTGCCGGAAGATTATATTCCCACCGTGAAGAGCACGCTGGGCATGCTGGGCGGCGTGACGGGTTATTCCGTATTTGCCGACCAGATTTTGAAAAGAGGCTGGGTGCATCCGAACAAGCGCATCTTTAATAATGCCAAAGTCTCGGATCACTTCGCGATCATCCCGACGCAGCTTGCACCGAAATCCTTGAGCGAGCCGGAGCAAAAACTCTACGACCTGGTCACGAAACGCTTCCTCGCCATTTTCTATCCGGCGGCGGAATTCTTGGAAACGAATCGAATCACGCGCGTCGAAGGCGAGCCGTTCAAGAGCGCGGGCAAAGTGTTGGTCTCGCCGGGCTGGCTCACGGTTTACGGCAAGCAATCGGACTCCGACGAAACGCCGAGCCTCGCGCCAGTGAAAGCAGGCGAGACCGTCAAGACCGCGAACATCGAGGTCAAAGAAAATGTCACCAAACCGCCGGCCAGATATTCGGAAGCCACGCTGCTTTCGGCGATGGAAGGCGCGGGCAAACTCATTGACGACGACGAACTGCGCGAGGCGATGAGCGAGAAAGGTCTCGGCACACCGGCCACGCGCGCGGCGACGATTGAAGGTTTGATATATGAAGATTATGTCCATCGCAACGGTCGCGAATTGCAGGCCACCGCGAAAGCGTTTTCGCTGATGGAATTGCTAAATGGTCTGGGCATTCCTGAATTGACAAGGCCCGAGTTGACCGGCGACTGGGAGTTTCAGTTGAAGGAAATGCAGCGGAAGAAGATCAGCCGCGCGCAATTCATGGCGGGCATTGCCGATATGACGCGGAAGATTGTGGACCGCGCCAAGCAGTTTGAGCAGGACACCATTCCCGGCGATTTCGGCAAGCTGAATGTGCCGTGCCCCAAGTGCGGCGGCGAGATTCACGAAAAATACAAGCAGTATCAATGCATCAAGGACGGCTGTGATTTCGCGTTCTGGAAAACGCTGTGCAGCCGGATGTTCGAGCCGGAAGAAGTTGAGCAGATCATCGCGAAAAAAATCATCGGGCCCTTGCAGGGTTTCCGCAGCAAGCAGGGTTTTCCGTTCGCTGCCGTGCTGAAGCTGAGCGCCGAGCATAAGGTGGAGTTTGATTTCGGCAACACGCCCAAGGAAGGCGAGGCGCCCGTGGATTTCACCGGCAAGGAACCGCTCGGCAAATGCCCGGCGTGCGGGGCCCATGTGTTTGACGGCGGGATGAATTACGTCTGCGAAAAACAGGCCGGCGCGGATCAAAGTTGCAAATTCCGCACGGGCAAAATCATTCTCCAGCAGGAAATCTCACCCGAGCAGGTCAAAAAACTATTGGCCGATGGCAAGACGGATTTGCTGAAGGGGTTTGTTTCCAACAAGACGAACCGGAAATTTGAGGCTTTCCTGATCGTGAAGGACGGCAAGACCGCGTTTGAGTTTGCGCCGCGGGAGCGGAAGGGCAAAACCAAGCCGGGCGAACCGCCACCGAAAATTGATTTCACCGGCCAGGCCGAGGTGGGCCAATGTCCCAAGTGCGGCGGCAAAGTGTTTGACGTGGCGCCGGGCTACGTCTGCGAAAATTCCCAGCGCGAGGCCAAGTCCTGCAAATTCAAGATCGGCAAGACGATTTTGGAGCAGCCCATCGAGCCGGCGCAGGCCGCGAAGATTCTCAAGGCCCGCAAGAGCGACGTGCTGGACAAGTTCATCTCCAAATCGGGCAAGCCGTTCCCCGCGTTTCTCGTGATGGACAAAAAAGGGAAAATTACTTTTGAGTTTCCGACGCGCGACGAGGAATAATGGGTTTACTTGTTTACTGCATGTAGCACGAGTGCAGAACCTTTTTGGATTTAGCCGAAGCGCCGCGCCGTAGTTCACGATGTCATGAATACCCACTGCGAGATAACAATAGGTTTGCCTGACTTGGATGGTTATTTGGAACATACAAGATTGGAAACTGATGATTATTTGGAGCACACGCGGTTCGGCAAATTGGTCAAATTGTGTCCGGAAGCAAAATCGGGTTGCCTTTTTCGTTCTTCGCTTCCCCTGGATGACATGCGGAACCAGAAGATCATTGACTTCCTTTGCGCCTGCGGAATGGAACCGCAAATACATTATGGGGCACATTTGCGCCCCAAGCAGTTCCATATGTATTACCGCCGCATCTATGACAATTCTGATTTTGAGGCAGCCGAATTCCTGGAACCGAGTCCCGAAGTTATTATTTGGAAGACGGTGAAACGTCGGCCTGACGGTGTTTTAGCTATCAAGGCCAGCGAGTTGCGAACACCCTTCAAAATTGCCAGTGCAGCTCCAGATGGACTAATGGTGTCGGAAGAAATGCGCGTTGCCATGATAGCCGAGGGTCTGGTTGGCGTCGTTTTCAAGCCTCTGGCTATTGAAGGTTCCAAAGCAGAAAAGTATCAAGGACGAGTCTGGGAATTGGCGTCTGATCGTGTCATGCCGCAGTTATCGCCAGTTTGCCGGTTTGTCAATACGAAGGGCGAACCTTGTTCCGGCCCCAAAGATGGCGGATTGCGAGATGAAGCTCCTTACGTTCCATCTGAATTCCATTATTTGCGGTCAGCCATCGCCCAGCTAACTGATTTTGATCTGGCATGCAATAAAGAGATTAAGACATGCCTTGTTGCGTCCAAGCGATTCTACAATTTCTGCGTTCAACACAAAATTCCGATGACATGGAGGCCGGTGCGGATTGATCCGGGTTGATGATATTTGTAGTGCGAAGGGCGCGCCGTCGGCGAAGAAGATTTATCCCTTCGCAGTCTTCGCGCGATCTATTTTGTCAGGGCCGCTTCCCGTCACCAGCGCTTTTTTCAGGCGAGGGGCAAACGGAAAGGTAAAGGCCGGCTGCTGGGTTGCCAGCGCCTGGCCGAAATCTAGCATGGCGTTTTGGCCTTCGGCTTCAATGTTGAGCGGGGGGATGAACAGATTGGCCACGCTGCCCTTGATGCTCCCCATAAGATTTTGCCAGAGGCTGTTACTGGCTCCCTTCCGTTTGACGGAATCCAAGGCCACTTCCATTTTGGGGCGTCCGTCCATGCGCCGGAACGTCAGGGCGTTGATGCGGGCGACCGTTTCATTCTCGATTACGGCCGCGCCATTCCGCCAGACGATGTCTTCCAGCAACACGGTGACGGGGCTGCTCTGTCCCTGATTAAACAGCAGCCGGACTTCGCTGGCGATGGGCTGGCCGTTGGTCCAGCTGCCGGAAACTTCCACCGCGCCGCGCCCGGAGCCTTGCACGTTGATGGCGCTGAGCTGGCGGGCCAGCGTTTCGCCCGCCTGCAGATTTTTTAGCCGCCGTTGGATGTGCTGGGTATGGTCAAAGCGATTTTCCTGGGAGCCGTCGCCCACAAAGCTGAATTGACAGGTGGCTTTGAAGGCGTTGCCGTTGGTGCGGCAGTTAAAGGACAGCACCCGGGCGCTTTGGGAATTGCCGGCATTCGTCACCACCGTCACCGGCTCGGCGGAGATCAGCGGCACGAAATACATGAATTGGCTGATCGAATTGAATTGGGAGGTGCCGTGCCCGTAATCCAGCCGGATGGTCGGGCCGGTGGGGGCGGCAGTGGTCAGGTTGGCGAGGAGCAACAGCACCAGCGCGCCTAGGAAAAAGTAAAGGATTGATCGCACGGGCATATTCTTGCGGATTTCCTTTTGATTTCAAGCATTGAGCGCGGTCGGCAGAGCGGGCAAAATAGCGCCGGCATGCAATTGCATTTCAAACAACTCGGCCACGGCGAACCGCTGGTGCTGCTGCATGGGCTGTTCGGCTCGGGTGACAACTGGTTTGGCGTGGCGCCGAAGCTGGCGGAGAAATTCCGCGTCCTGGCGCCCGATCTGCGGAACCATGGCTATTCGCCGCATCACCCGGAGATGGATTATCCGCTACTGGCGGCCGATGTGGCGAAGTTTTTGGCGGCTCAAAAAATTGAAAGCGCCGCGGTGGTCGGTCACTCGATGGGCGGTAAGGTGGCGATGCAACTGGCGCTGGATTTCCCGGAACGGGTGAACAAGCTGGTCGTGGTGGACATGGCGCCGCGGGCCTATCCGCGGGCGCATGATCACATCTTTGGCGCGCTGCTGGCCCTAGATTTGGTGGCGTTCCAAATCCGGGCGGACATTGAGGCGGCACTTGCGCCGGAGATTCCCTCGCTGAATCTGCGGCGGTTCCTGCTGAAAAATCTGGGCCGCGATGAGC
Source organism: uncultured Verrucomicrobia subdivision 3 bacterium (assembly GCA_903842235.1). Taxonomy (GTDB): domain Bacteria; phylum Verrucomicrobiota; class Verrucomicrobiia; order Limisphaerales; family UBA11358; genus UBA11358. The sequence continues at coordinate 5,214 of CAIMLG010000196.1, read as the reverse complement.
GAGGGAGATTTGCGTGGAAGATGAATGTGCGCGGGGTGGCGGAGAATTATACACGGCTCGGTGAAATTCTGGGCGCGGGCCAGCCGTTCACCAAGCCAGCGCTGTTTATTCGCGGCGGCAAGTCGGATTACATCACGCCCGCCGACGAACCCGATATCCGACGGCGATTTCCCGCAGCGGAAATCCAGGTCATCGCGACGGCTGGCCACTGGGTGCCGGCTGATGCGCCGGAGGAATTCGTGTGCTGTGTGCTCGGTTTTTTGTGATTCCACTGGAAATTTGCCTAGCCGGATGCTTCTGTATGGGCGGAATGGTGGCGCTCCCAAAAATTACTTCTGAACCTGGCCCGCCGGCGGGGCGGCGTTCGCGACTGACGGACTATTATCCGCAGTGGCGGGAGGTGCCGCTGTATCGTGCGGCGCTACAGGCGGGCGATTTTTCGGGTTTGCACCTGATCACCAAAGCAGACATCCGCAAGAATTTCCCCGATAATTTTCTGCGCGCTGGGCAGAAGCTGGAAGTGCTGCTCGCCGAAAATTTGGTGGAGTTGGAACATACCTCCGGCACTTCAGATGAACGGACGGCGGTGCTGTTTGCCCGCGGTTGGTGGGACGCGCAGGAGGAACGCGTGCTGCGTTTGAACGGTTTCATCGCGGCGGTTTTGGACGGGCATCCGAATGCCCGTCGGGCAACTATCGTGCCGCCGGTCTGTAATGGAGTCGTGTGTTTCTCCAACTACATGGCTAAGTCCGCGCGCACACTGGGCGGAACTTTGTATGTGAACCAGGCGCGCATTCCCTTTCTGCTGGCGGAAGAAGAGCTGGCGCGCATGGCGGATGAAGTGGCGGAATGGGCTCCGCAATTTCTCGATCTGGACCCGGTGCATGGCGTGTGGTTTGCGCGGTTTTGCGAACGGCGCGGACTTCGGTTTCCGTCGGTCAAATTCATCCTCTGTAGCTACGAATTTGTCAGCGTAGTGCATCGGAGAATTCTGGAACGCGTTTTCGGCGTGCCGATTTTTAATCTATACGGCTCGACGGAGGCTGGCCATTTACTGGTTGAAAATGAACCTGGCGAAATGCGTAGCTGCGAGGAAAATGTTTATTATGAGATCATCAACCCGGATGAAAATGGCATTGGCGAGCTGGTGGTGACCACGCTCACGAATCAAATCATGCCGCTCCTGCGTTATCGGGTTGGCGACCTCGTGCAGCGCGCCGGCGGAAATTATCTGGTGCATGGCCGTGTCCGCGATGCGTTGCGCCGGAGCGACGGACAGCGCGTGACGACGTTGGCAGTGGATCGCTGTTTTGAGGGTGTTTCCGGTATCGCGCATTATCAGCTTCGGCAGACGGAAAGTGGCCAGTGCGATTTGCAATTCGTTTTGGATTCAGTGCCGGTGGCCGTGGAGGATTTGAATCGCCTGACGGCGTGCCTTGCAAACCTGCTTGGCCTCAATCAACTAATCCGCGCTATTGCCGTGGAGAAACTGCCGCCTCAGCCTTCGGGAAAATTCCGGCTGACCTGCCGCGCTGTATCGTGATGCCGCCTGCCGAAAATCCCCCGCCGGAAATCCGCGATCCGTGGATTCAGAAATTTCTCGCGCACTTGGCGACGGATCGCGGGGCGTCGGTCTATACGCAGCGGAATTACGCGCAGGCCCTGATGGAGTTTTTCCGCTGGCATTTGACCGAACGTAAAACGGCGGTTGCTTGGGGGCAACTGCAGCGGGATGATTTTCGGGCTTACTTGCGTTACCTCGGCCGGAACAATTTGAGCCGGGCGGCTACGGCGCTGCGGTTTTCGGCGCTGCGGACATTTTATAAATTTCTGATGCGGCAAGGCGTGGTGGAAAAGCTACCGATCAAAAACATTTCCCTTCCAAAAGCGCCGCAGCGCTTGCCCAGGTTTCTGACGCTCCAGCAAATGGCGGATTTGCTGGCCGTACCTGCAAAAGTGCTGGCCACGCAGCCGCAGGAGTCCAGACCGGGTCGGCCGATTTCGGCAGAAGTCTGCTGGCGAGACGTTGCGGTGCTGGAGACGATTTATTCCTGCGGCTTGCGCGTGAGTGAACTGTGCGGCCTGCGCGTGGGGGACATTGATGCCGGGGAGCAGGTCGTGCGGGTTCGCGGCAAGGGCAAAAAAGAACGGCTCGTGCCCATCGGCGCCCCCGCACTGCAGGCCATTCAGCATTATTGGGCGCAATTATTGGAGCCGCCAACGGTTGGACAGCCGGTTTTTCGCGCCGATACCCGGAAAGCGGGGCCACTTTCACCATTACAACTGGCGCGCCGGCTAAAAAATTATCTGATGGTGGCGGGCTTGGATCCGGGTTTGACGCCGCATAAATTACGGCATAGCTACGCCACGCATCTGCTCGATGCGGGCGCCGATTTGCGGAGCGTGCAGGAACTGCTCGGTCACGCGCACTTGATCACAACCCAGGTTTACACGCACGTCACCACGGAGCGTCTAAAACGGGCCTACGATGAGGCTCATCCACGGGCTTAAGGAATGAAAATTGGTTTTAAATATTGATTCAAAACTTATAAGTTGTTCGTCTAAAATGACATGCAAGCGACGATCTGGAAAGGTGGTGCAAGGCGGACCGAGAGAAGCCTACGAGGTTTGCTGGGTGGGGAAATTATGTCAGAGGCGGCTGGCTGCAATCTGAGCGAAAGAAAACCAAAAAAATTATTGACAGTCGGCTCCCAGTTACCTAGCTTGCGCCCGTCAGAGCCGTAAAATTCAATACCGAAACTCTCTCATATTTCGGAGGAAAGTTGAGAGGGTTGGTTTTTTGTCGTTTTACGAATCGGGTTTGAATAGAATTTTCTGGATGCCCATGTAGCTCAGTTGGTAGAGCACGTCCTTGGTAAGGACGAGGTCATCAGTTCAATCCTGATCATGGGCTCCAGCTAAACAAAAACGAAAACAGCAACACACGAAATCACATGGCCAAAGAGCAATTTCAGAGAACCAAACCGCACGTTAACGTCGGCACCATCGGTCACGTTGACCACGGCAAATCCACCCTTACGGCGGCAATCGTCCACGTGCAGTCGAAAAAGGGCATGGCGACGCCCATCTCGTATGCCTCAATCACCAAGGGCGGCACGGTTCGTGACGAAACGAAGACCGTGACTATCGCGGTGTCGCACGTCGAATACGAAAGCCCCAAGCGCCATTACGCGCATGTTGACTGCCCCGGCCACGCGGATTATGTGAAAAACATGATCACGGGTGCCGCGCAGATGGACGGTGCGATCCTTGTGGTCAGCGCCGCCGACGGCCCGATGCCCCAGACGCGCGAACACATTTTGCTCGCCCGCCAGGTGGGGGTGCCGAGCATGATTGTCTGCTTGAACAAGGTTGATCTAGCTGACCCGGACTTGCTTGAACTCATCGAAATGGAAATCCGCGAGCTGCTCACGAAGTATGGTTTTCCGGGCGACACCACACCGATTATCCGCGCCTCCGCGACGGCTGCTTTGGCGGGCACGCCGGAAGGTGAAGCGCAAATCGCCGCATTGCTCGACGCGCTGGACAGCTTTATTCCTGACCCGACGCGCGAAATCGACAAGCCGTTCCTGATGTGCGTCGAAGACGTGTTTACGATTGAAGGTCGTGGCACGGTGGTGACCGGTCGCGTGGAACGCGGCGTGCTTAAGAAGATGGAAGAAGTCGAAATTGTCGGTTTGAAAGACACTCGCAAGACGGTCGCGACCGACATCGAAATGTTCCGTAAGCTGCTCGATTCGGCGAGCGCCGGCGACAATGTTGGCGTGCTGCTCCGGGGCACAACCAAGGACGAAGTGGAACGCGGCATGGTTTTGGCCAAGCCCGGCTCCATCAAGCCGCACACGAAGTTCAAGGCGGAAGTTTACGTCTTGACCAAGGATGAAGGTGGCCGCCACACGCCGTTCTTCACCAATTACCGTCCGCAGTTCTATTTCCGCACCTCCGACGTCACGGGTACGCTCACGCTGCCGGCGGGCATCGAAATGGTGATGCCCGGCGACAACGTCTCGGTGGACGTCGAATTGCAGAAGACCGTGGCGATGGAAAAAGGTCTCAAGTTCGCGAGTCGCGAAGGCGGCCGCACCATCGGATCGGGCATTGTTGTTGAAGTCGTCGCTTAATGGCGCCTCGGTTTCAGGAGCGCGGAGTTTGATCCTCCGTGCTCCCTTTTTGTCCGTAGAGGGCGAGATTTGATTACGGCTACGGCGGTAGCTCAATTGGTAGAGTAGTGGTCTCCAAAACCATTGGTTGGGGGTTCAAGTCCCTCCCGCCGTGCCAGTCTGCGAACTTGGAGAGGTGGCAGAGTGGTCTATCGCGGCGGTCTTGAAAACCGCTTTGGGTTAACGCCCAACGGGGGTTCGAATCCCTCCCTCTCCGCCAGCCTTGGCTGGACCGGCGGTTGGCGCAGTTGTTGCCCGAAAGTGAATTGTAGCGGTTGAGTCTATCGGGGTCGCGAGAAGCGGCCCGGCAAACAAGATAAAATTGTGTATAACTGGAAATATATTGCGTTTTGGGCGGTGGCCGTTGGTACTGTGTTTTTTCTGCTATGGTGGAAAGGCCAGATCCAGCGCCTCGCGGTTTATGTGCAGGAGACGCGTGAAGAGCTTAAGAAATGCTCCTGGCCCAGCTGGGAGGAATTGAAGGGTTCCACCGCCCTCATTGCCGTCATGATTGCCCTGTTGGGTGGGTTTGTGGTGGCGGTAGATGCCATTTTATTTAGGACCTCATTCAGTTTAATCGCCCAAGTGGCGGTCATTGTGTTGGGGTGTATTGTATTTCACTTTTTGGTCACCAAGCGGCAATAATTCACAATTTCATGCGCAATCAATGGTTCATCATTCAGACGCTCTCCGGCCAGGAAAACAAGGTCAAGGACAGCATTGAGAAGCGCATCAAGACGGAAGAGATGCAGGACTTCATCAAGGAAGTCATGGTGCCGATTGAAAAAGTCGTCGAAGTGCGTAACCAGAAGAAGACCGTCTCCAACCGCAAGTTATGGCCGGGATACGTTTTTGTGGAAATGGTGCTGTTGGACGATGAGCGCCGCATCATTGAAAAGCCCTGGTATTTCATCCGCGAGACGCAGGGGGTGATTGGTTTTTTGAGCGATCCGCCGCAGCCGACGCCGACGGAAGAAGTGGATGCGATTAAGGTGCAGATTTCTGCGTCGGAAGAAACCGAAAAACCGAAGGT
>CAIMLG010000195.1 GCA_903842235.1 uncultured Verrucomicrobia subdivision 3 bacterium | reverse complement strand
ATCACCTCGAAGAAAGGACGCCCTTGGCGCCAATAATATGAATAACCCCAACCCATTCCTCCCCCAAAGCTCGCTGTTGGAACAACAAAGCCAGCGCCGTTCCCGCCTAAAACTTGCGGTGTTCTGCGTGCTCGCCGTGAGCGTCACCGGGCTGGTTGGCGGGCTGATCCACGGTTGCCGCCGGCCGGCGGAACCGGAGCAGAATTCGTCGTCGTCGGTCACCAGTGGCTTTCCGATGGATACCAATGTGGTGCCCGTGGAACCCACCAACCTGGTTGGCAATTCCGTCTCTAATCCGCCGATCGTGCCCCCGCCGGTATATGTTCCGCCCGTCGCCCTGCCGGTTGCGCCGGAAGCGGCCGGTGCAGAATATGTCGTTGTCAAAGGGGACTCCCTCGCGAAGATCGCCAAAGCTCACGGGGTGACCCTCAAGGCGCTCCAAGATGCGAATCCGACCGTGGTGCCCACGAAAATGAAAATCGGCCAGAAACTCGTCATCCCTGCCGGTGGCAAGCCGGCTACCGGAGGCGTTGCCCCGCTCGCCGCCGCGGGTGGTGTGGCTGGTCTGGGGGCGGAAACTTACACCGTCATATCCGGGGATTCGCTGATCAAGATTGCCAAGGCGCACGGCACGACTGTCAAGGCGTTGCAATCCGCCAACGGTTTGACCACGACCAAAATCAAGGTGGGTCAGAAGCTGAAATTGCCAGGGAAAACCGAAGCCGCACCGACCGCGCCGACCGCACCGGTTGCGCCGCTGCCCGTGCCGCCGGTTGAACCCGCGCCGTTAGCGCCCGCCGCGCCCGCCCTCCCGGCTGGTCAATAATTCCTGGGCAGCGGCTGGCTTATGAGCCTTGAAAATGAAAGTCACCGTTACCACTCTGGCGTTTTGCGTCACCAGCCTCCTGGCTCTGGGGCTGGTGATGCTTTATAGCGCCAGCATGGTCCAGACGGACGAATATACGCACTCCGAAATCGGCGCTCGGACGTTGCAAACCCAGTTGGTCTTTAGTTTTTTGGGAGTGATGGCGTGCCTGACGCTGACGGCCTTGGACTACGCGGTTCTTAAAACAATCGCCTGGCCGGTTTTTATCGGGTCGCTTCTTCTGGCGGCCTTAGTCTTTGTTCCGGGCGTGGGCCATGCCAGTCATGGCGCCAATCGCTGGATTTGGATTAAGAAAATTGGCACCTTTCAACCGTCAGAATTCGTTAAAATCGCACTTATTGTTTTACTGGCCTGGCATGGAGACCGATTCCAGCGGAAGATGAACACCTTCCGGCGCGGCATCATTTTGCCCGGTATGATGATTGGGGCGGCGATTGGCCTGATTTTCATTGAGCCAGACCGGGGCACTTCCATTTTGCTCGCGGGCGTGTGTGGCACGATGCTAATGCTGGCCGGAGTCCGCTGGCTGCATGTTATCCCACCGGTGTTGCTCGCCGCCGGGCTGCTGGCTTATTCGCTCACGCACGACTCGATGCGCAGCACTCGGATCTCCGCCTGGCTGCACCCGGAAGCGCATGCTGACGGCGTTGCCCGTCAGGCGGTGAATGCCGAAATTGCCATCGGTTCTGGTGGCTTGACCGGTCTGGGGCTCGGCGATGGCGTACAAAAACATGGTTTTGTCTCGGAAATTCAGAGCGATTTTATTTTTGCCAACATCGGGGAGGAGTTGGGGCTCGTGGCCACGCTGTCCGTCATTTGCGCCTTTTTTGTCATCGCGCTTTGCGGGCTATTGATCGCGTTCCGCGCCCGCGACCGGTTTGGCTGTTTGCTGGCCGTGGGCATCACTTCCCTGATCAGTTATCAGACGATTATCAATCTCAGTGTCGCCACCAGTTTGATGCCCAACAAAGGCTTGGCGCTGCCTTTCATTAGTGCCGGCGGATCGAGCCTGGTGGCCATGTTGATGGGCGTGGGAATTTTGTTGAGCGTTGCGCGCCAGGCCGGCCCGCCAAAAATTTCCGCTTCGGATTACGTTGCCAGCGATAATCCCTTTGCCGCCAAGGCTGCATGAATTCTTCCCCGTCCGAAAAGCCCTTCGTCGCCATTGCGTGCGGCGGCACGGGCGGCCATCTCTTTCCTGGAATGGCCGTGGCCGGGCAGCTTCAGCGGCGGGGCTGCGATGTCGCCTTGCTCATCTCGCCCAAGGATATCGACCAGCAAGCGGTCAAGACCGCCGTCGGGCTGGAATTTTTCACCCTCCCGGCCGTGGGCTTGCAGAATCGGAATTATTTTTCCTTTGTTTACAGCTTTCTGAAATCTCTGTTTGCTGCGCGAAAGCTCTTTCGCCAGCGCCAACCGGGGTTCGTTATTGACATGGGCGGTTTCACCAGCGTGCCGCCGGTCTGGGTGGGAAAACAAATGGGCGCGAAAACCTATCTCCACGAGTCCAACACCATTCCCGGTCGCGCCAACCGGCTGCTGGCGCGCTCGGTGGACGTGGGTTTCATCGGCTTTCCGGAAACGGCCGCGCGGCTGCGCGCCAATAAAATGGTGGTGACCGGCACGCCGGTGCGGCCCCAGTTTCAAAATCGGGACGCGGCGGAATGCCGCCTGGCGTTGGGGTTGGAGGCGCATTGCCCCACCATTTTGGTGGTGGGCGGCAGCCAGGGTGCCAGCGGTCTGAATCGCTTGGTTATGTCGGCCTTGCCGCTGCTGGCCAGCCGTCCCTGGCAATGGCTGCATCTCACCGGGGCTAAAGATGTTGACGAAGTTAAGGCCGCCTACGCTGCGCTCAAGCTGCCCGCCGTGGTGAAACCATTCCTGGCAGAAATGGACCTGGCGCTGGGCGCTGCGACCGCTGCCGTCAGTCGGGCTGGCGCTTCGTCCCTCGCGGAAATCGCCGCCCTGCGCCTGCCGGCCTTGCTCGTGCCGTTTCCGGCGGCGGCCGACCATCACCAGTTTTTTAATGCCGCCGCCTTCGCCCAAACCGGGGCCGCGCGCTTGCTCGAGCAGAAAAATGCGACGCCGGAAAGAGTCGCTGCGCTATTGGCCGAGCTGGTCGAAAATGCAGCAACGCGTTCTCAAATCCAGTCGGCGCTGGCCATCTGGCATACGCCAAAAGCGGCGGAGCAGATCGCGGAAAACATCCTGGCCGTAAGTTCATCGGGCGGGCCAGCCGCTCCGCGTTCCAGCTAACCCCGCCATGAATACCCCTGCCCTGGCTGACGAACTGGCCGGCTGCGTTTCGCCCGCCACCGTCATCCGGCGCGACGAGCCCCTGGCGGGGCACACGACGCTCCGGGTCGGCGGTCCGGCGGATGCCTATGTCGAGCCGGCATCGGAAGCCGATTTGGCGGCCATTCTGAATTTTTGCGGCGCGCGGGCGATTTCATTTTTCATCTTGGGTCGCGGTTCAAACTTGCTGGTGCGCGATGGCGGTTTTCGGGGCGTGGTGATTTGTCTGGCGCACCCGAATTTTGCGAAAATTGAGGTGGCCGGCGACCGGTTGCATTGTGGTGCGGGGGCAAAATTAAAAGCGTTGGTGATGGAAGCCAAGCGGCAAAGTCTTGGCGGGCTGGAGTTTCTGGAAGGGATCCCCGGCAGTGTGGGCGGCGCATTGCGCATGAACGCCGGCGCGATGGGCGGGGCCACGTTTGACGTGGTCGAGTCCGTGCGCTTCATGGACCGGGCGGGAAATATCCACGAACGGGCGCGGGCGGAGCTGCCGGTGGAATACCGCGCCTGCCGGTTGTTTATGGAGAACCTCGCGCTAGCGGCCGTTTTCAAGGGCGTTCCCACGCCGCTGGCCGAGATTGAGGCTAAATTGAATGATTTTAACCGTCGCCGCTGGGAGGTCCAGCCGACGAAACCAAGCGCGGGTTGCACGTTCAAGAATCCGGCGGAAATCCCCGCCGGCCAGCTGATTGATGAGCTGGGCTTGAAAGGCACGCGCGTCGGCGGCGCGGTGGTGGCGCCGGAGCACGGCAATTTTCTGGTGAACGACGGCGGGGCGACGGCGGCGGAGGTCCTGAAGCTGATCGCGTTATTGCAGGCGGCGGCGCGGGCGGCGCGGGGGATCGCACTGTGTCCGGAGGTCGAAATTATCGGCGAGAATCGTTGACTTCCAAAATGGTTGCGTTATGGTTGCGGCATGATCACGTTGACGATTAAAGGGATCTCGAAAGCGGCGCACCGCGAGCTGAAAAAGCGCGCGGCGACGCACGGCCGCAGCCTGAACACCGAGGCCATCGCCGTGCTGGAGGCGAGCGTCCGCAGCACGCCGGTGGATGTGGAGGGCGTTTTGCGCCGGGCGCGGGCGGCGCGGGCGGCGATGAAGTTCATGGCGACGGATGCCGAGATCAGCCGGTTCAAACGCGAAGGCCGCGCATGATTGTTGCCGATGCCAATGTCATCGTGCACCTGACCATCCGGAGCGAGTTCTCGCCGCTTTCCGAGGCGGCGTATGCGGTGGATGCCTCTTGGGCGGCGCCGCTGCTGTGGCTGTCGGAGTATCGCAACACGCTGGCGAAATACCTCCAGCATCGCGGTATGACGGTGGAGTCGGCGTTGCTGTCATTGCGGTCGGCGGAAGAAATTATCAGTGGCCGGGCCTACAACGTCGCGTCGGAAAAAGTGCTGGAGTTGGTGAAGGGTTCCGCTTGCCCCGCCTACGACTGCGAATATGTGGCCTTGGCCCAGGACTTGGGGGTGCCGTTCGTGACGACGGACCGGCAGGTGTTGAAGGCGTTTCCCAAAACGGCGGTGGCGTTGGAAAAATTTGCAAAAAGGCGAAAATGAGCGGGAAGTTGAACATTGCCGTCATGGCGGGCGGGCCCAGCGCGGAACGCGCGGTTTCGCTGCGCTCCGGCGCGGCGGTGGCGGCGGCGCTGCGGTCGCTCGGGCATGCGGTCAATGAGTTGGATCCGCAGACGGCGGACTGGGATTTGCCTGCCAAGACGGATGTGGTGTTTCTGGCCCTGCATGGCACTTATGGCGAGGACGGCACGGTGCAAAACCAGTTGGACCGGCGGGGTGTGCCTTACACGGGCTGTGATGCCGAGGCCAGTCGCCTTGCGTTTGACAAGGTGTTGACCAAGCAATGCTGCCTGGCGGCGGGGGTGCCAACGGCGAAATATCTGGTGGTGAATTCAGCCTCCGCCGGTTTCCCGGACAATTTGCCATTACCCTTGGTGGTCAAGCCGGTGCGGCAGGGTTCGAGCGTCGGGCTGCAATTCGTTGAGCGCCCTGCGGACTGGCCGGCGGCGCTGGCGGAGTCGCTAAAGTTCGATTCCGCTGTTTTGGTCGAAGAAAAGATCATTGGCCGCGAAACCACAGTGGGCATCCTTGGGGGAAATGTATTGCCAGTGGTGGAAGTGCGGCCCAAAGCTGGCAGCTACGATTACCAGAACAAATACACGGCGGGCGCAACGGAATATTTTTGCCCGGCGGATTTTGCCGCCGCCACCACCGGGCGGATCCAGGCGGCGGCGCTGGGGGCGTTCCGGGCTATCGGCGGGCGCGATTATGCCCGCGTGGATGTGATGGTGCGCCCGGACGGATCGCCGGTGGTGTTGGAAGTGAACACGCTGCCGGGAATGACGGAGACGAGCCTGCTGCCCAAGGCGGCGGCGGCGGCCGGCATGAATTATGCCCGGCTTTGCCAGCGGATGGTGGATCTGGCGCTGGCCAGAAAAACGGCCCGCGGCGATGCCCGCATCCGCGCGGCCCGTTCCGCCCTGAGGGTTTGAGTCATGTGGAATAAACGCGAACCAAAAAACCGGCGACTTTCCCGCACGCATGTGCTGGACGTCAAGCTGCGTTCTGATCAGGTGCGGGCCACGCGCGTGCGGATGGTGCTGCTGGCGCTGCTGGTGCCCGGCATTACGCTGGGCGTGCTTTACACCCTTTGGTGCTGCGGGCAGGCGGCGCTCAACGCGTTTGTCTATGACAACGCCGACTTCGCCATTCAGCGGATTGAGGTGCAGACGGACGGGGTGATTGCCCCGGACCAGCTGCGGCGCTGGACGGGCGTAAAACCGGGCGCCAACTTAATTGGCCTGGATCTCGCGGCGGTGAAACGCAATTTGGAACTGGTGTCGGTCATTGATTCCGTCTCCGTGGAGCGGGTGCTGCCCAGCACATTGAAAGTCCGGGTGACGGAGCGCGATCCGATTGCGCAGATCAATGTCCCGCATCTGGGGGCGGAAAGCGGCCTCGTCGTGTCGGTTTACCAGATGGATGCCGCCGGTTTTGTGATGCAGCAGTTGGATCCGCGTTTGTGCACGGCCCCGCTGGCCCAGCCGAAGCCCCAGCTGCCCCTGATCGCCGGGTTGAATATTTTTCAAGTGCAGCCCGGCCGGCGCGTTGAACTGCCCCAGGTGCGCGCCGCCCTCCGGCTGATTACCGCGTTTGACCAGTCGCCGATGGCGGGTTTGGTCGATTTGCGCCGCGTGGATGTTTCTGGGCCGGGCGTGATTGTGGCCACGACGGGGCAGGGCAGTCAGATTACTTTTGGCCTGGACAACCTGGAGCAGCAATTGCGGCGCTGGCGGCAGATTCATGACTACGCCCAGTCCCAAAATGCGATCATCGCTTCCGCGGATTTGGCGGTGGAAAACAATGTGCCCGTGCACTTGATGGCGGCGGGGGCCACGCCGGAAGCGACCCCCAAGGTGGTAAAACCTGCAACTAATCGGAGGAGAAATGTTTGACGATTCTAATATCATAGCCGGCTTGGAAATCGGCACGCATAAAATCTGCGTGGTCGTGGGCGAGCAAAACGCCGAAGGCACCCTGAACATCATCGGCCTGGGCCAAGCGCGTTCCCGGGGCGTGCGCAAGGGCGAAATCATTGACCCGCAGCAGGCCGAGGAGGATTTGCGCGCCGCCGTGTATGAGGCGGAGCAAATGGCCGATGTGGAAATCCGCAGCGTCTACCTTGGCGTCAGCGGCAGCCATATCCGCGGTTTCAACAACCGGGGCGTCCATCCGGTGGTGTCCGCCGATCGTGAAATTTCCGAGGACGACGTGCAGGACGTGGTCAAAAACGCCATGGCGGTGAATCTGCCCGCCGAAAACGCCCGGATTCATTCCGTGCGCCAGCGGTTTTCCGTGGATGGTCAAGACGGCGTGACCAACCCCGTCGGGATGCTGGGCGCCCGCCTGGAAGTGGATATGCACGTCATTCACGGCCACGCCAACCGCTTGCAAAACGCCATCCGGCTCGTGCGCGGCACGCAATTGGAAGTGGATGAAATTGTCTTCACCGGCATCGCTTCCTCGCTTGCGTTGCTGACCAACGACCAGAAAGAGCTGGGCGCGCTGGTGGTTGACATGGGCGGCGGCACCACGGAGTTTGTGGTTCATTATGATGGCGTCATTCGACATTCCGGCGTGCTGGCCGTGGGCGGCGACCACGTTGCCAATGATTTGGCCTACGGTCTGAAAGTGCCGTTGAGCCGGGCGGAAAAACTGAAGATTGAACACGGCTCCGCGTTGGTCACCGAAGCCGCGAAGGGGCAGACCATCAGCATCACCAACGAGCTCGGCCTCGAACTCAAGCGGGTTAATGTCGAGCACCTGCAGCGCATCATGTCGCTGCGATTGGAGGAACTTTTCCAGCTCATTGCGCGGGACGTGGAGCAGGCCGGGTTGACGGATTACCTGCGCGCCGGCGTTTTCCTTTGCGGCGGCGGATCGCGGGTGCCCGACCTTAACCGATTGGCGGAAAATATTTTTCAAATGAACGTCACCGCCGGCCATGCCGGCGCCCTCAGCGGTCTGGCCACCACGCTGGATCAGCCGGAATTTGCCGCCGCCATCGGTCTGGTAAAATACGGCTCGCTCAAAAATCGCAAGCGCGCCCCGCGCAACCTGTTTTCCCCCCAGGCCATCAAGGGGGCATTTGGCCGTTTCATGCAACGTTCCTGATTCACCTCTTATGGAAACTCCTGAACCACCTTCGCTCCTGGCCGCGGGGCCGAAACCGCTCGTGAAAATTTTCGGCGTCGGCACCGCCGGCCTGGCCTTGCTGGAAGCGGCCCATACCCCGGAATTCGCCGGCTCGGATTTCATCGCCATCAACACCGACTCCCCGGCGGCTTCGTCCGCCAAGGTGAAGATTCACCTGGAAAGCAAGCTGCTGCGCGGCTTGGGTTCCGGCGGCGATGCCGAACGGGGGCGGGCGCTGGCCGAAGAACAATTTTCCACGCTCAAAGCGGCGTGCGAAAATGCGAACGTCGTGTTTATCCTCGCCGGCTTGGGCGGCGGGGCCGGCAGCGGCATCAGTCCGATTCTCGCCAAGGCTGCCCGCGAGGCCGGCGCGCTGGTGTTGGCGTTTGTGACGCTGCCCTTCGATTGCGAAGGCAACCGCCGCGAACAGCAGGCGCAGCAGAGCCTCGCGCAGTTGCGCGCCGTCGCCGATGGCGTGATTTGCCTGCCAGGCCAGAAAATCTTCAAGCTCATTGACGAAAATACGCCGGTAGTCGAAACCTTTCGGGTCACCGCCGGCTTGCTGCATGAGGGCCTGCGCGGCGTGTGGCAGTTGCTCACGCGGCCCGGGCTCATTCAGGTGCATTTCTCCGACGTGTGCGCCTTGGTCCGCGACCGGCATGCGGAAAGCGCCTTTGCCTTTGTGGAAACGTCCGGCCCGGGGCGGGCGCGCGAGGCTGTGGAGAAGATTCTCGCGCATCCGCTGCTCGACGAGGGCCGCGCGCTGGCGGAATCCGACGCGGTGCTCGTGAGCCTGACCGCGGGGAAAGATTTGACCATGGCCGAGATCGGGCGCGTGATGGACCAGGTGAAACGCCAGTGCGCCCACGCCCAGATCATCATGGGCGCGGCCGTGGATTCGGCGCTCAAAGACAAGCTCTGCGTCACCGTTATCGCCGCGAAACAGGGCGTGGCGGCGGCCCATGTGGCACCGCGCTCGGAAGCCCGCGCCACCCCGCTGTCCTTGCCGGGCCATCGCGAGCCGGCGTTGTCCCGCAGCCGGGGACCCCGAAAAGCTTCCAAGGCCATCCAGACGCAATTGCCGCTGAACATTGTCTCCAAGGGCCGGTTCGACAAGAGCGAGCCCACCAAGCACAACGGCGAGGATCTGGACGTGCCCACCTTCCTGCGGCGCGGCATTCCGCTGAACTGATTCACGGCTTGGGCCCGGCCAGCCGCCCGTTGGCGTTTATGCCTGGCGCAAACAAACACCCAACCCGGGTTCAGCGCATCGCGGCAAGGCCAACGGGATTCTGGCGCGTCGCCGGGCGTTGGAACCGGGGACTGGCAAGTGAGCCAGCCCTCCGGTCGGCCGCCCGCGTCAGAAAGCAGGCGATCAGGGTAAGTGGGGTCAACTCAGTCCGGGAATGGCCGGAAAAGCAAAAGGCAAGGGAGACGACTTCAGTCACTTCGACGGGCTTGCCCCGTGAGCCGCCAGGCTTTTCCGGGGCTTGCCCCGTGAAGTCTTCCCGTTACTTCACGGGGCTGGTTCAACAACGGATGGAAAGGACGTTCGGCGCACTCACACTCTCACCCAAGACGACGCTCCCTCGCGCCTCAGTCCTTTCCGATCCTTTGGTGGTTAGCGAGGAGGAGGAGTCGCGGCGGTGGGGCGAGCATTCCCGCTGGAGTTCACGCTTCAGCGCGTTCCCCGCCCGAACCAGCCAAAGCTTGAACTCCAACGGGGGGGCGTGGTTCGCGGTTTCAACGGCGGCGGCCAGGTGGAAGCCTTACGGTTCACCGGTGGTGAAGCCGGCGATGATCGGGCGGTGATCAGAGCCCAGCCCCCAGTTGGGAACGGTGCCGATGTAGGTTTCCGCCTTCAACCAGTGGCGGGCCAGGGCGGGACTCAGCAGGAGATAATCAATGCGGGCATAGGAATCTTCGACGCCGATAAAGTATTGTTTAGACAAGTGATAAAACATGGTCAAATTTGACACTTCAAGGGAATTTGCTAAAAAGGGGAGTGAAAAATGAGACGGCTGTATAAAATTGGAATTGGATGGTTGCTATGTTGGGTATTTGTCGGGACAACAATACCAGCCTCTACTGGCCCAAATCCTGACTACCTTGCTGTTTTGTGGGTTTGGGTGCTGGGCTGTCTTTTGATTTTTGGAGTCACGTATTTCTTACTCGGCAAACCAAAAAAATAATGTGGATTGAAATTAGGACACTTTTCAATTTTCCGTTGAAAATGCCGCCACAATTGGTCTGTGGTCTGAACCAATTCCCCAATTGGCAATAGTTGCTACGTAGGTATCTTTCTTCACTAAATGCCTCACAAGTGATTGACTGATAAGTATGTAGTCAATTCTTGAGTAATTATCACTAAGTCCGTAATAATGGGTCCATGTGACGTTGCGCGGTTCATAGCGGGCCATGGGATTGGGGGCGGTGTCGCCATTGCGTTCGGCGGGGCGGGTGTCGGTGAGCTTGAATTTGCCCCGGCCGATGACGGCTTTGGTGGAGGCGGTATCTTTGGCATCATTGAAATCGCCGAGCACGATCAGATTTGCTTCCGGATTGGCCTTGAAATGCTCATCCACGAGGTTGCGGAGGAGGGTGGCTTCCTGGAGGCGCAGTTCGGCTTCGTCGGCTTCGGGCACGGGCCGGCGCGATTTCAAATGGGCAACGATCAGGGTGACGGTGAAATCTTTGGCGGGCTGGATGTCCACTTCGGCAAAGCCGCGGCTGACGCGGAAGCGGCGGCCATCCAGCAGAAAGTTTTCATTCGTGTGGGGCCGGCAGGCGGTGAAAGGAAATTTGCTGAGCACGGCGACATGAATGTTGGTGTCAAAGCCCTGGACGTGTTCCCAGAACGGGAAATCGCAGCCGTCGGCCTTGAGGGCGGCGCGGAGTTCGAGCAGGGCGTTGGTGGTGCCGATTTCCTCCAGGGCGAGCACGTCGGGATTTAGGGCGCGGAGGTTCTCGCGGATTTTGGCCTTGGCCTCGTCGGACTTCACATAACGCCGGGTTTCGGTGGGCTGGTCGAGATAATTTTCGAGGTTGTAGGTGGCGACGCGGAAGGTGCCGGCCAGGGCATTCAGGCTGGCCAGCGCGAGCAGCAGGGTGGTGCAACGGCGGATCATGCCGGTAGTTTAAGCGGGTCCGGCGGCCAGCGAAAGCAAACAATACCGCGCGGTGAAATTTTTCCTGAAAAGTTTGAACCGATTCCTGGCCGCGGGGTCAATATCTCTGATTGGGTAGGGTTGTAGTGAAAGAGCCTGACTTTAGTGGGTTTTAGTCAGGCTCTTTTTTATGCCCGGAACGGTTGGGCGGGGCGATGGTTGCCGGCCCGGCGTCAGATGAATTGAATCTGCGCCTCTTTCAAATGGCGGGTTTCCAGCAGGGTGGCAATCTTACGGATGATGTTCCGGCGCAGGTCCAGCTCGACGGGAACACTGGGATCCTGATGGGCTTCGTTGATGCGCGTGCCCACCATGAATTGCACAATATCGCTCTGGAGCATGAGCGAGATGAGGTCGTGGGCGGGATTTTTGCGCCCCGAATCGCTTGGCTGGCCGCGTTCCAGCATTTCCGCCACTTTGGCCAAGGTCATGGTGCCCTCGGTGACGAGGTCAATCCCCTCCATCGTTGCGCCGGGCGGAATCTCCGGATCCAGATGGGCTAGCGACAGGGTCGCGGGCCGGTTCAGCAGCCGGGAAATAATACTGGCGGTGGTGCCGCCGCAAATCGCCTTGCGCCCGTCGAAGGTTTTGACCAATTCCGCCAGTTCGTTATCCCGTTCCTTGTGAAAAGGCGGGCCGGTAATCACGAGCAGCCGGCGCGGGGAGCGCACATAGATGCAGCCACAGGTGATGTCGTCTTTGGCCGCCCGCTGGTCGTTGACCAGGGCCTCGGCAACCAGGTTGCGCGCCAGTTCCCGCGAGGAGATTTCGTTTTCCGCCCGGATTTGTTGTTGTAAAAAATCGATCACCCGCGCCTGGCCCCAGCCCAGCGGCAGGCCGGGGCGGCCCAGCCCGGATTGGCTGACGCCGTCGGAAAAAAACACAATGCGGTCGCCCCGGCAGGTGTCGAATTCACTGTAATGAATCACGCGCTCCTTCCACGCCTCCAGCGTCAGGCTGGTGCGTTCAATGGGCACCGGCGTCTGGCCGCGCAGGAGAATAAGCGGGGGATTGCCGTGCTCAATGACGCGCGTTTTGCCGTCGGCATCCAAATCCACAATCGTGAAGGTGGAATAGCTGATTTTGCGCTGCTCGCAGACCGGCAGCGTGTCCATGATGGTCTTGGCGCTCTGCCGCACATCCACGAAGGCCGTGGTGTAGCGGAGCGCCATGGTGGCGGTGAGATTGGCCAGCACGGAGGCTTTTACCCCGCTGCCGAGACCGTCGGATAAGACCGTGATGATGCGGCCTTCCTCCTTGATCTTGCGCGAGAGAAAAACGTCGCCGGCCACCACCTGCCCGTGCTTGGACTGCTGGCAGAAATCAACGTCGATAAAGCTTTCGCCAGTCATTGTTCTCCTTCGGCTCGTCGGGCTTCGGCGGTGAAAATGATTCAATGATCGAGTTCAGCGTGATTTCCGCCTCGGCGGCATTTTCGCCGAGCAGATAGGCGATTTGCTGCGTCGTCGCCAGTTGCTTTTGGATGACTTCGCGCGCCTTCCGGATGACCTGTTCCTTGCGGACCGCCGGCTTGGTGATGTCCTGAATGATGCCGCCGACCAGGCAATGCTTTTCGATGCTGAAAATCGTCGCGTGCAGGATCGTATGCTGGAACCGCAGGTCGCGGTCGAGAATATCCTCACCGGTTTTGAGCACGCTGTGAAACAAGGGGGCGAAGGGCATGACCTCAGCCAGCGCAATGCCTTCCAGCGCCATCGCGCCGCTTTCGGCGACTTTTTCCGGAGCGAATAAAGCGGCAAACGCGCCGTTGCACTCGATGACGCGCATCGCCTCATTCACGATCACCACCGCCGAGGGCATTTTCTGGATGAGCGCATTCGCCTTTTTGTGCGCCAGTTGGCGCATGTAGGTGACGCACATGGCCCGTTCCGCTTTTTTGCCGAGCAAAGCGATGCCAAATTCGCGACAAGTGTCGTAGCCGCACCCCCCGCAGTTTAATTCGTCGCTTGCTGAAAATTTTCCCACGTTGCGTAGCGCCTCGCGGATATGCGCTTCGGGATGCCGCACGGTCGGCCTGGGCGCGACGCTGAAATCCGCTGGCGTTTCCACCTGCACCGGCCGGGGTAGGGGCCGGGCCGGCGCGGGCACGGCAGTGAGCACGCGGTGGCGTTTCAGCACCGTGGCGTCGCGCCGCTGCACTTTCGGCCCGTTCACGCAACCCCCTTCGCAGGCCAGCAGTTCCAGAAACAAACCCGTGTCCAGTTTCAACTCATTAAGGCCGTCGAGCGCCCGCTTGATGGCGCTGATGCCGGAAAAGGCCATGAGCGAGCAGTCATTGACCGCACAGGTGGATTTCATGCCGGCAATCATGCCGCCATCCACGGGATACCACGCACCTTCCGCCGAGCTTTCGGGCAGGAAGTGATCTTCTGGGGTTACCACCTGCTGCTCGGGCGCGAGTTTTTCCAATTCCAGCCACCGGTGCAAATCTTCAAAGGTCAGCACGATGTCGAGTAATTCCGGGTGCTGCGCGGCCTCCAGTTTTTTTGCAATGCACGGGCCCATGAACACGATGCCGATGTCCGCGCCGAATTGCTGCCGCAGCATTTTGCAATGCGTCAATAATGGCGACAGCAGGCCGGAGATCAATTCGGCGCCGTTGGTGCGGTGTTTTTGCAGGTATGCCACGACTGTCGGGCAGGCCGACGAGGCCAGCACGCGCTCCGGGTTTTGGCGCAGCAGGGCGGCCGCCTGTGCGGAAACCTGCTGGGCCCCCAGCGCCGTTTCGGAGATGCCGGCAAACCCCAGTTGTTTCAGCGCGGCGATCATCTGCGCCGGTTTCACGCCGGGAAATTCGGTGACATAGGATGGCGCGAGCGAGACGAAGACCGATTTCTTCAGGGTCAATAACTGGCGCGCGCTGGCGAGATCGTCGCGGACTTTTTTGGCCCCATTGGGGCAGACCTCGACGCAGTGGCCGCAAAAGATGCACAGCTCCGGCACCACCGACGCGTAGCCGCCCTCAACTTTGATCGCCTTGACCGGGCAGTTGCGGACGCATTTATAGCAGTCCTGGCATTCGCGCTTTTCGGTGAAAATGGGATTGAGGAAGTTCATCCCTTCGCCTTGGGTAAAAAGTGGTTGAGCAGGCCGATGATGACGATGGGGTCAACCTCGTGATACATCTTGCCGTTGATCGTGACGTTGGGTCCTGCCTTGCAATGGCCTTCGCACAAATGCCCGTTCAGTTCCACCGTCGGCGGCAGGCTTTGGGTCTTCAAATAATCCTGCACCACCTCGATGTTGCGGCTGTTCCCGCGCGAGAAACAGGAGCTGCCCATGCAAATCGTGATGCTGGCGGCAGCCGTGTGGACGTTCCCTTCCGGCTGACGGCGTGGTTCGGTTTCAGGCATGGCAAGACTCCTTTTGGTCAGGCCCGGCTGTCGTCGGCTGCCGTTTTCTCCGGCCGCCTTGGCCTTTTCCGATGTGTCGCCCAATCGACTGGATGCGCAGGCTCAAACAGCCATGACCGGGGTCACCCCTCTCGGCAATGCACGCCTTGTTTGGATAAATCTCGTAAAGGCGGCGGTATTTGAGTGGCGTGAGGTTCGGCATGAACACATTTGCGCCGCGCTGCCAGCCGAGTTCGCGGCCGTTCTTTTTGTTGATCGTCGCCAGCGCCGTGGTCGCGGGAATGTTCGCGTCCGGCCGCATCAGTCGCGTTAGCGCGACGGTTTTATAGACCATCAGCTCGGTATTCGGAACTTGCTCGTGCTTCACTGTCGGGAAAAACCTCAGGCCATTGCCGAGAGGCGTTTCGGGGTGCGGAATGAATGGCCCGATGCCGATCATGTCCAAATCCAGTTCGCGAAATAGCGCAATGTCATTCGCCACGCTGGCATAAGTCTGGCCGGGAATCCCGACCATGATGCCGCTGCCGACTTCATAACCAAAGTTCCGCAGCCGCCGCAGCATGCCGACCCGGTCGCATTCCCGGTCGCCCAGCGGGGGATGAATTTCCTCGAATAAATTCCGATCCGAAGTTTCCAGCCGCAGCAGGTAACGATCTGCGCCCGCCGCCCGCCAGAGCTTCAAATTCTCGTCCGGCCGTTCGCCCAAGCTCAGCGTCACCGCCAATGGGGTTTCGCCTTTGATCTGCCGGATGATTTCCGCCAGCCCGCCCGCCGTGAGGCCGTAATCCTCGCCCGCCTGTAACACCACGGTGCCGTAGCCAAGCTCCGCCGATTGTTGGGCGGCGGCGAAAATTTCCTCCGCCCGCATCCGGTAACGTCCGAGCTTTCGGTTGCCGAGGCGCAGGCCGCAATAGGCGCATTGCCGCCCGCAATAATTGGAAATTTCCACCAGCCCGCGCAAATGCACCGCGTTGCCCACCTGGTTCCGGCGCGTCTCATCGGCGCGGCGCCATAATTCCTCCAGCCGCTGCGGATCGGTTTCGCGCAGCCAGTTCAGAATTTCCGCTGGGGATAAAGTCGCGTTCATGCTTTCGCTTTTGCCGCTTGGCGGAAGAATTCCAGCGCGGCCGGAAAGGGTTGCAGGGCGCGCTCAAAAATTCCCAGGCTGTAGGCAATGGTCAGGCCGTAATTGGTGATGGGCACGCCCGCCCGCTGGCAGCGCAGGATGCGGCTGAGCAATTCCCGCCGGTTCCACATGCACGCGCCGCAGTGAATCACCAGCTGGTAATCCGCGAGGTTGGCAGGGAAATCCCGGCCCTGCTGATTTTCAAAATTCAGTTTCGCGCCGGTGTATTGCGTCAGCCAGCGCGGAATTTTTACGCGCCCGATGTCTTCCCCGATGGGATGATGCGAGCAGGCTTCGGCAATCAGCACGCGGTCGCCGCTCTGCAATTGCTCAATGGCCAGCGCCCCGTGCACCTGCGCCAGCAAATCGCCCTTGAAGCGCGACATGAGAATCGAAAAACTGGTCATCGGCACTTCGCGCGGCGTGTCGGCGGCCACTTTCAAAAACGCCTGCGAGTCGGTCACCACCAGTTTTGGCGGCGCTTTCAAGCGATCCAAGGCCCGGCGCAGCTCGCGCTCCTTCACGACCAGACAATACGCGTCGCTGTCCAGCAAATCGCGGATGGATTGCACCTGCGGCAAAATCAGGCGGCCCTTTGGCGCTTCCTTGTCGATCGGCACTACGAGCACGGCCAGTTCGCCCGGGCCGACGAGATCGCCTAAAATTGCCGGGCTATCAATGAAATCCGGCGGGGCCACCTCGAGCAGTGCCTGACGCAGCTCCGGGATTCCCGTGCCTTGGGCGGCGGAAGTTTTGACAACGAGAATTGTTTGCTCCGTCAACTTTTTCACCACAGCGGCTTCCGGTTCTCCGGCGTCAATTTTATTAAAAACCACCACGGTGGGCGTTTTGCGGCCGGTCAGCTCCTGGAGAATTTCGGCTTCAAAACTTCCCCAGGTCGCCGTCTCGGCAACCAGCACAGCCAAATCCGTGCGTTCCAAAACCTGCCGGGTTTTCAGCACGCGCAACTCGCCCAGTTCGCCGGTATCATCGAGGCCAGCCGTATCAATAAACAGCACCGGGCCCAGCGGCAGCAGTTCCATCGGCTTTTCCACCGGATCGGTGGTCGTGCCGGCCACGGGCGAAACAATGGAAACCTGCTGGCGCGTCAGCGCGTTGAGCAGCGACGACTTGCCGACGTTGCGCCGGCCGAAAAATGCGATGTGCAGCCTCAGGCTTTTGGGCGTGGTGATCATGCTGCCTCCTTTTGCCCCGGGGAGCCGAGCCGGCAAACCGCTTCGGGGCTGATCAATCCAGCAAATTGTTCGCCGGTCAGCCAGCCTCGGGCAATGACGGTTTCGCGGAGAGTGGTGTTGGTTTTCGCCGCCAAACTGGCGGCTTCCGCAGCGCGCTCGTAACCCAGCGCCGACACCAAGGCGGTGGCCGTGGCGGTGGAATTCTCCACATGCTGCCGGCATCGGGCTTCGTCCGCCTCCAAGCCGTCCACGCAATGTCGCCGCAGGATTTCGTTGGCGCGGGTCAGCAAATCCAAACTGTCCAGCAAGGAATCCGCCACGAGCGGTAAAAATGGATTCAACTCCAAACTGCCGGCAGCGCAGGCCTGGGTGATGGTCGCATCATGGCCGATCACCCGCACGGCCGCCTGGCTCACGGCCTCTGGAATCACTGGATTCATCTTGCCCGGCATGATGGAAGAACCCGTCTGCCGCGCGGGCAGACGTATTTCGCCCAAACCGGCCACCGGGCCGGACGAAAGCAGGCGTAGATCACCACAGATCTTGAGCAGCGAGACGGCGTGGGCTTTGAGAATGCCAGAAACTTCCACGAAGACGTCGGCATTTTGCGTGGCGTCCACCAGATTTTCCGCGCGGGCAAAGCCGATACCGGTTAGCTCCCGTAATTGATCCACCACTTGAAAAATGTATTGGCGTGGCGCCGCCAGACCTGTGCCGATGGCCGTGCCGCCGAGATTCACGACGCGCAACCGTTCCTCGCATTTGTAGATGCGCCAGCGGTCGCGGTTAATCGCTTCGGCGTAAGCGCTCATTTCGCGGCCCAGCGTGGTCAAGACGGCATCTTGCAACTGCGTGCGACCGACTTTGACGGTGTGGGCAAATTTCTTTTCCGCCGCCTGAAATGATTCCTGCAAGATCACAACCTGCTTTTCCAGACCTTGCAGCAGGCGAATGGCCGCCAGCCGCAGCGCTGTCGGGTAGGTGTCGTTGGTGGACTGGTGGAGATTCAAGTCCTCCAGCGGTGAAATCCGGTCGTAGCGGCCGGGTGGCAAACCGAGTATTTCCAAAGCGCGATTCGCCAGCACCTCGTTGACGTTCATGTTCGTGCTGGTGCCGGCGCCGCCTTGCAAGGCGTCCACGATGATGAAGCCGCCGAGGTCGCCGTTGGCTAGTTCGCGGCAGGCGCGATCTATGGCGTCCGCCTTGGCCGGGTCATCCGCCCACGCCCCGAGCGCGCGATTCGTGCGGGCGCAGACGCATTTTATATCACCGTAAGCGTGGGCGAGTTCCGGATGCACGGAACGCCGGGCGAGGGGAAAATTTTCCAGCGCCCGCTGCGTGTGGATGCCATGCAACGCCTCCGCCGGAATTGGCAGTTTACCCAAAGAATCCCGTTCGATGCGGAAGGCGTGTTTCATGGCGGAATCAGACGAAAACATCGCGCTCGTGCTTGCGTACCCGGCCGACCAAGTCGTTGGCCGTTTTGCCGATGTCGCCCGGCATGGTTTTGAGTTCATGGTTCACCAGTTTTTCCCCGGCTTGGCGGGTTTCCGCCGAGGCATAGCCCATGAGGTATTCCATGCAGCTCGACAACGCGTTCGGGCTGCAATGTTCCTTGATCAGGCCCGGCTTGGCCAAATCCATGAAATCGGCGCCGGTGCGGCCGAGGCGGTAGCAAGCGGTGCAAAACGACGGCGTGTAGCCGAGCGAAGCGACATCGCGCACGACTTCGTCCAGCGAACGGTGGTCGCCGAGCTGAAATTGCTCCGCGTCGTGGCCATCGCCCAGTTCCGCGTAGCCGCCGGGATTACAACGGCTGCCGGCGGATATTTGCGAGACCCCCAGTTCAAACGTGGCGCGGCGCGTGTCCGCGTTCTCCCGCGTGGACATGATGATGCCGGTGTAAGGCACCGCCAGGCGCAGAATGGCGACGATTTTCTTGAAGTCGGCATCGGCCACCGCATGGGGTGGCCGTTCCGCTAGATTGGAGCCAACGGCGGGTTCGATGCGCGGCACGCTGATCGTGTGCGGGCCAACGCCAAATTTTTCCTCCAGGTGCTGGATGTGCTGCTGCAGGGCGAGCATTTCGAACTTCCAGTCGTAAAGCCCGAACAGCACGCCGATGCCCACGTCGTCAATGCCCGCCTCCATGGCCCTATCCATCACGTTCACGCGCCAGTCGTAATTCTTCTTGGCGCCGCCGGTGTGATGCTTGGCGTAGGTTTCGCGATGGTAGGTTTCTTGGAACAGTTGGTAGGTGCCGATGCCGGCGTCCTTGAGCTGCTTGAATTGATCCACCGTCAGCGGCGCAATGTTCACGTTCACCCGGCGGATTTCCCCGCGCCCGCTCTTCGTTTGGTAAATCGTGTCAATCGCCTTGAGGATGTAGCTGAAACCTTCCTTGGGGTATTCTTCGCCTGAGACCAGCAGCAGCCGCTTGTGGCCTTGCTCAATGAGCACTTTCACCTCGGCCGCGATTTCTTCCGGCGTCAGCGTCCGGCGTTTCAGCTCCGTGTTGCCGGCGCGGAAAGCGCAATAGGAACATTCGTTTTTGCACAAGTTGGCGACGTAGAGCGGGGCGAAGATGACCAGCCGGTTACCGTAGATTTCATCCTTCACGAACCGCGCGGCGGCGAACATTTCTTCGAGCAAGGTCGCGTCCTGAATTTCCATCAGGACGGCGACCTCGTCGGCGTCGAGTCCATTCAACTGCCGCGCCTTGGCGATCACTTCCCGGATGCGGGCCGGGCCCGACTGGCGGGCGGCGGCGAGCGTGGCGGTGATTTTCGCCTCGTCAATGAACGAGGCGCATTTTTTGCTAAGGGCGGTGGTCATAGGTTATTTGTCTTTCAATTTTTGGTTGATGGCCGACTGGGCGGCCTCGGGGCTGCACCAGTGAATCTTGCTGCCATCCACGCTCACGGTCGGGCCGTGGTCGCAATTTTCAAAGCAGAACGAGGCGCGGATGTCCACCTTGTCCTGTAGTTCCTTCTGCTGCACCTGATCCAGCAGGTTGTGCAAAATGTGCTGCGACCCTTTCACGAAGCAATTCGTGCCGGTGCACACCTTGACCTGCACCTTATCCGCCGCCGGGCCGTCGCCGAGCGCGATGTCCTCTCCGATCATGCGTCGTCGGTTGTGATAATGCGTGTGCAGCAGCCGGTGCGCGTGCTTGCCGCCAATCTCGCCGAGATGCTTTTGGTAGCATTCCGTGACAAAATGGTTTTCCTGCGACTTGTGCAGTTCCATGTTCTTGTCCACGTCATACAGCCCCTTCGTCCGCAGTTTGCGGATGTCGGTGTCGCGGGATACCGGCTGGCCCGCGCCGCCGATACATCCGCCCGGGCAGGCCATCACTTCGATCAGATCCAGGTCGCATTTTCCGCGCCGGACTTTTTCCGCCAGCGTGCGGGCGTTTTTCAAGCCGTGGACGATGCCCAATTTCAGGGTGATCTCGCCGACCGGAATTTCCACGATGCGCAAGCCGTCTTCGCCGCGCACGGCCTGAATGTCGGGGTTCACCAGCTTCTTCCCCGTCACCTTTTCCGAAGCGTAGCGCAGCACGGCTTCGCTGACTCCGCCGGAATTGCCAAAAATCACCCCCGCGCCGGTCTTGAAGCCCATCGGCATGTCGAACGACTCCGGCGCGAGCTTCGTAAAGCGCAGGCCGGCTTCCTCGATCATCCGCGCCAGTTCCTGGGTGGTGAGGACGTGATCCACTTCGGCGATGCCGTCTTTCACAAATTCGGGCCGCTTGGCCTCGAATTTTTTCGCGGTGCACGGCATGATGGAAACCACCACGAGATCTTTTTTCTCGATCCCCAGCTCCGTCGGCAATAGTTCTTTGCACAGCGCGCCCAGCATCTGCTGCGGCGATTTGCAGGTGGAGAGGTTTGGCAGCAGTTCGGGGAAATACTGTTCCGCGAACTTCA
Source organism: uncultured Verrucomicrobia subdivision 3 bacterium (assembly GCA_903842235.1). Taxonomy (GTDB): domain Bacteria; phylum Verrucomicrobiota; class Verrucomicrobiia; order Limisphaerales; family UBA11358; genus UBA11358. The sequence continues at coordinate 4,966 of CAIMLG010000195.1, read as the reverse complement.
CCCAGCCGGGGCAGCAGCTCGTGAACAGCGGCAGTTTGCCGCCCTTCGTCTTGCGGCCCAGGAATTCATTTGCTTCCTCGATCACCGTCAGGTCGGCGCTGAAGGAGGTGTCATAGACGCGGTCAAAGCCCAGCCGTTTCAAGGCTGCAACCATCTGGCCGCGCATGGATTCGCCGGGCGGCATGCCGAACAACTCGCCGATGGCGATGCGCACGGCGGGCGCCACTTGCACCACGACGGTTTTCGTCGGGTCGTGGAGCGCCTTCCAAACTTCTTCGATTTCCTGGCGGGGCGTCAGGGCGCCGGTCGGACACACGGCGGCGCACTGGCCGCAGTTGATGCATTCGCCTTCGCCCAAATCCTTACCGAACGCCGGCAAGACTGCCGCGTCGTGGCCGCGGTAGGCGAAATCAATGGCGCCGATGCCCTGGATTTCGGAGCAGAACCGCACGCAGTCGCCGCAGAGCACGCACTTGTTCGGGTCGCGCACCAGCGAAAGCGAGGAGCGATCCACCGGGGCGGGCTCATGCACCGGTTTGAAGCGCACTTTCTGGATGCCGAGCTTGCGCGCGACGTCCTGCAATTGGCACGCGGCACTTTTGCCGCAGGTGGTGCATTCGCGTTCGTGGTTGGCAAGGAGCAATTCCACGGAAATCTTGCGGATTTCGCGGATTTCCTCGGTCTGGGTGCGGATTTTCAGGCCCGGCTCCGGCGGGGTGGAGCAGGCGCCCTGGATGCCGCGCCCGGCGATGTCCACCAGGCACAAACGGCAGGCGCCGTAAACACTCAGGTCGGAATGATAGCAAAACGTGGGCAGGTCAATGCCGGCTTTGCGGACGAGCTCAAGCAAGTTGCGCTCGCCGTTGATCGGCACTTCGAGGCCGTCGATGGTCAAGGTTTTTACTGCTGCAGTGGCACTCATGAAATATATGGGGCTTAATTAGTTAATTGGTATCATTACACGCCGACGACGGCTTCCAGCTTGCAGGTGTCGGCGCAGACGCCGCAGACGATGCACTTCACCTGGTCAATGACGTGGGCTTGTTTCTTTTCGCCGCTGATGGCGCCGACGGGGCATTTTTTTGCGCACGCAGTGCAGCCTTTGCATTTGACGGGGTCAATGCTCGGTTTGGCGAGCGCCTTGCACTGGCCGGTGGGGCAATGCTTGTGGAACACATGCGCATCGTATTCATGGCGGAAGTAGCGCAGCGTTGAGAGCACCGGGTTCGGCGCGGTTTTGCCGAGGCCGCAGAGCGAGCCTTTTTGCACGGCGAGGGCGAGCTTTTCCATGAGCACCAGCGTTTCGCCGGTGGCGCGGCCTTCGATCACGTCATCCAGCATGGCGAGCAGCTGGCGGGTGCCTTCGCGACAGAGCACACATTTGCCGCAGCTTTCGCGCTGGGTGAAGTCCATGAAAAACCGGGCAATGCTGACCATGCAGGTCTTTTCATTCATGGCCACCAGACCGCCGGAACCCACCATCGCGCCGACGCTGCGGAGGGAATCGTAGTCGAGCGGCAAATCCAGATGATCCTTGGTCAGGCAGCCGCCGGACGGACCGCCGATTTGCACGGCCTTGAAACCATCGGGTTTCACCTTGCCGCGCCGGTCGGTGATGCCGCCGCCGATGTTCAGAACCACTTCGCGCAGCGTGGTGCCGAACGGAACTTCGATCAATCCGGTGTTGGCCACGTGGCCGGTAAGGGCAAACGTCTTGGTGCCCGGCGAGGCCGCCGAGCCGAGCTGCTTGAACGTATCCGCGCCTTGGTTGATGACCCGCACGGCATGCGCCAGCGTCTCCACGTTGTTGATAATGGTGGGCTTGCCCCACAGGCCGCACTGCGCCGGGAACGGCGGCTTGGGCCGCGGCATCCCGCGCTGGCCTTCAATCGAGGCGATCATGGCCGTTTCTTCGCCGCAGACGAAGGCACCGGCGCCTTCCAGGACTTCGCAGGTCAGGGATTGGCCGGAGCCGAAGACATTGTCGCCGAGGAAACCCATTTTCTGCGCGTCTTCCACCGCTTTTTTCATGCGGGCGACGGCCAGCGGATATTCCGTGCGGACGTAGATCAGCGTTTCGTCGGCCCCGATGGCGCGGGCGGCAATCATCAAACCTTCGATGACGCTGTGCGGGTTGCCTTCCATCACCGAGCGGTTCATGAAGGCGCCGGGATCGCCTTCGTCGGCGTTGCAGATGACGTATTTCTTGGCGCTCTTCTGCCCGCGGGCCGCTTCCCATTTGCGGCCGGTGGGGAAACCGCCGCCGCCACGACCGCGCAGGCCGGACTTGGTGATTTCCTGCACGATTTCTTCCTGCGACATCTTCAGGACGGCTTTTCTCGCCGCCGCGTAGCCGCCGTGATGGAGATATTCCTGAATGCTTTCGGGATCAATCACGCCGCATTCCTTCAGCACAAAGCGCTGCTGGCGCTGGTAAAACGGAATGTCGTTGATGCCCTGGCAATGCTTCTTTGTCGCGGGATCCACGTACAGCAAGCGATCCACCACCTTGTGGCTGACGAGCGTCTGGCTGACGATTTCGGCCACGTCCTCGACCTTCACTTTGTTATAAAGGATTTCGTCCGGCAAAATGGTGACCAGCGGCCCCATCTGGCAGAAGCCCTGGCACCCGCTCTTGTTCAGCCGTAAATCGTGCTGGGATTCTTCCGCCTTGAATTCGGTGGTGACGCTGATGCCCGCCGCCGCGATTTGCGCATTGAATGCCTCAATGACCTGGTAGGCCCCGTTGGCGACGCAGCCGGTGCCGGCACAGACGATGACGCGCCGCTGGGTTTTGCCGCCATTGCCGGCGGCCGGATCCAAAATAAGTTGAGGATTCATTACGATTGTTCTCGGGCGATGATTTCTTCGACGAGTTTCACGCCGGCTTCGGGCGTCACTTGGCCATGCACCCGGTCGTTTACCACGACGACGGGCGCGAGGCCGCAGGCGCCGAGGCACGCGACCGTTTCCACGGTGAACAGCATGTCGTCCGTGGTGGTTTTCTTGCCTTCGAGCTTGAGGCGTTTGCGGATGGCATCGAGGATCGGGATGGAATCCTTCACGTGGCACGCCGTGCCGTCGCAGAGGCGGACGATGTGCTTGCCCTTTGGCTCGATGGCGAAATGGGAATAAAACGTGGCGACGCCGTAAACCCTTGCCGGTGAAATATCCAGCGCCGTGGCGACGTAGGTTAAAACTTCTTTCGGCAAATATCGGTATTCCTCCTGCACCGCCTGGAGAATCGGCACCAGCCGGGAGGGTTTATGGCCATGTTTTTCCAGGATTGTGAAAACTTTCACAAACTTTCTACCATTACAGTCAGCTTTTGGTTTTGTGCGCATCGATTTATTTATTAATGGTTAATGAGGCAATGCCGCAATGGTTGGGGCCATGGGGTCAACTCCCGGGTTGGGATGTTTCATTTGCAGAGTGGTGAAAAGCTTTTGTGACAGGGCCGCCAGCGAGCAATACAGATCCTCGTTGTGAACGATGACATGTTCGGGCGTGTGCAGCCGGATTGGCGCGAAATTCCAAATGGCGCGAATGCCGCCTTCGACCATCAGATTGGCCACCGCCTGCGCTTCCGTGGCCGGCACCGTGATGATGCCGATGAGAATGTGCATTCGCTGGGCGAGGTTGGGCAGTTTTTCCAGCGGCAGCACTTGTTTGCCGTGGATGGGGGTGCCGATGATGGCCGGCTTCACGTCAAAGGCGGTCACGACTTTTAAGCCGCATTGCTCAAACTTGCGGTAGCCCAGCAGGGCCGATCCCATGCTGCCCGCGCCCACCAGGAAGGCATCATGCACATTGTTCCAGCCCAGAAATGTTTCCAGTTCCTCAATCACATTGAGCAGGCCATAGCCAATTCGAGGTCGGCCCACGACGCCGACTGACTCCAAATCTTTCCGCACTTGGGTGGGATCCAGATCCAAATGCAGTGCAATGTCAGTGCAGGAGATTGTTTCGCGCCCGGCTAACTCGCTTTCTTTCAGAAAACGGTGATATAGCGGCAACCGCTTCAGAGTCGGCTCAGAGACGATCTTAAGCACGGTTCCGTCAGGACGGCTAATCTGGGTTCGGACATTCATATCAGGAATTTTATATCAATAAAACTTTCTCTATTAAACTTGGAATGGTGATGATGTCAATGAATTGCGGGATAGATAAGTAAGTATAAGCTGTCTATTTGAACAAGATTAGTGGTTAATCATAATGCAGCCGTCAGCTGGGGATCAAATCTCCCGCAAATAGTATTGTCTATCAGGTAGCTGCGTGTGAAATGGGTCATATTATTTTTGCCTCCTTCCCAAATGATTAAAACCAGCATAGCATGATTGCGCGATGAACAACCCGAACCGCCTTCCTCAAGCTGACGTGGCGGCGAACCGGATTGGGCCGACTGCCGCCAATACCGTGGAAAAATGGGCCCGATTGCATCAAACTTTTGAAATCACCGCGTGAATGCCAATGTTTTTAATGCTGCGCGTTATGAAGAACGGACCACGCTTCGGATTGTGACGGTCTGCGAATTTTCCGCCGTTCGCGCCGCGATCTTGGCCGTGCGCAACTGGCTGAAGGAGCAAGGCGTGTCGCTGGTGGATTTGGATGCCTGGGAGCTGGTGTTGGTCGAGGCCGCCAATAATGCCGTTAAACATGCGGAGCCCGCTGCTCGGCAATTGCCGGTGACGATTGAAATTTCCTGCGGCGAACAAGACCTCGAGGCGCGCGTCACCGATCACACGCGGGGGTTTAACTGGCCGGATCAGGTGGTTTTGCCGGATGAGGAGTCGGAAAGCGGCCGCGGCCTGTATCTCATGCAATCGCTCACCGATCATGTGGCCTATCTTTTAGCAGTGTATCCCGCAGGCTGCCGCCGACAAGTGTGATTTTTTTGCGAGGTGAAGCGGCCGCCTGCGGGATACACTGCCGTTGAACTGAGCCGCTGAACCCGTGACTTCGTGCT
>CAIMLG010000194.1 GCA_903842235.1 uncultured Verrucomicrobia subdivision 3 bacterium | reverse complement strand
GGCCATGCCGTCATTCGACATTGTTTCGCAGGTCAACTCGATGGAAATTGAAAACGCCGTCAACCAGGCCAGAAAGGAACTGGCCAACCGCTTCGACTTCAAAAGCAGCAAATGGGAAATCGTGCTGGAGAAAACCGAGATCAAGCTCACCGCCGACAATGAGTTCAAGGTGCGCACCCTTGACGAAATCGTCATCGGCAAGCTCGCCAAGCGTGGCATCAGTCTGAAGAGCGTGGAACGCGGCGAGCCGGACATTTCCCCGCTCGGTCACGCCCGGCAGAGCATCAAGATCAAGCAGGGCATCGAGAGCGCTGTGGCCAAGGAGATCACCGGCTTTATCCGCGAGGGCAAGTTCAAGGTTACCACCCAAATTCAGGGCGACGAAGTGCGCGTGAACAGCAAAAGCCGGGATGAATTGCAGACCGTCATCGCCGCCGTGCAAGCTCATGAATTTCCCGTGGCCGTGCAGTTCGTGAACTTCCGCGAGTGACGGCGAAACCGCCCGCCGGGCCGGAGTAAAAACTTGATCCGGGCGGCGAACTTTCGGTCAGCGTTGAATGGTTAAGAAAGCTGTTCCCGCCACCTTGCCAGTTGCTTCGCAACTGCCTTCGTTCCCGGGGCACCGGTGATGTTCCGTTTCGCCATGGCCGTTTTAAGGTTGAACACGCCCAGCGCGTCGCGGCCAAAGGTTTGGTCGATGGCTTGCAATTCCGCCAGCGTCAGTTGGTTCAACGGTTTGCCGGTTTTTTCCGCCAGCGCCACCACGGCGCCCACCACATGGTGGGCGGGCCGGAACGGCATGCCTTTGCGCACGAGATAATCCGCCAGATCCGTGGCCAGCAGCATGGCATCGCTGGCGGCGGCGGCGCAGACAGGGCGGTTGAACCGGGTGTCCTGGTGGCGCAGCATCGCGGCGAGGAGCCGCGTGGTGGCGCGCACGGTGTCGGCGGTGTCAAAGAGGCGCTCCTTGTCTTCCTGCAAATCGCGGTTGTAGGTCATGGGCAGCCCCTTCAACAGCGTGAGCAGCGCCATGAGGTTGCCGACCACACGGCCGGTCTTGCCCCGCGCGAGTTCGGCAATGTCGGGATTCTTCTTCTGCGGCATCAGCGACGACCCGGTGGTGTAGGCATCGGCCAGGTGGAGGAAATTAAATTCCGTGCTGGCCCAGAGAATAAGGTCCTCGGCCAGCCGGGAGAAATGCACGGCGAGCAGCGCGGCGGCGGCGCAAAATTCGATGAGGAAATCGCGGTCGCTCACGCCATCCATGGAATTTTGCGTCAGCTGCGCTTCGCCGCGGGCATTCACAAAACCAAGCAGCTTGGCCACCAGCCTGCGGTCGAGCGGCAAGGTGCTGCCGGCGATGGCGCCGCTGCCGAGCGGGCAGACGTTCACGCGGGAGTAGCAATCCCAGAGCCGCTCGCAATCGCGTTCCAGCATCTCCACATAGGCCAGCAGATGGTGCGCGAGATAGACGGGCTGGGCGCGCTGGAGATGCGTATAGCCGGGGATAATCACCTCGGCGTTCTTTTCGCCGAGGGCCACGAGGGCGCGTTGCAGGTCGGCGATTTCGCCGAGGAGCGCGGTGATTTCATCGCGCAGCCAGAGCCGCACGTCGAGCGCCACCTGATCGTTGCGCGAGCGGGCGGTGTGCAGCTTGGCCCCAGCGGGCACGCGCTTGGTCAGCTCGGCCTCGAGGTTCATGTGCACATCTTCCAGCGCCGCCTGCCAGGTGAACTGCCCGGCGTTGATTTCTTTGCCAATGGTGTCCAGCCCGCGCACGATCGCGTGCAGTTCCCGGCGGGTCAGCACGCCGATTTTGTGCAGCATCTCGGCGTGCGCCAGGGAGCCCAGGATGTCGTGCCGCCACAGCCGCCAGTCGAAGGAAATGGATTCGGTAAATTGCGCGACATCGGCCGCGGGGCCGCCGGCAAACCGGCCGCTGCGGGAGACGGGAGATTTTTTACTCATAGTTACGGCTTAATTAAAACCACAGTTAACCCCGGAAGAACACAGAATTTTTTCAGGTTCAGAGGCGAATGTAACCGGGCGCGGGAAAGGATCGGGCGCGAGTTGATGAAAAACCGCATTGCTGCCAGCCGGCAAATGTGAAATGTTTTCGGTTAAGCCATGAGCGAATTCAAATTTGCCTGTCCCGTCTGCGGCCAGCACATGATGTGCGACACGTCGCAAGGCGGCTCGGTCATGGATTGCCCCACCTGCTTCCAGAAGGTGACCGCGCCCCAGGCGCCCGCCCCGGATGCCAAGTTCGTTCTGACCGGCACCAAGGTCGTGGAGAAAACCCTTTTCCCGCGCGGTCTGGAGCCGGCCACCGGTCCGGTGGCGGCCAAGGGAAAAATCCCGGCAGCCATTGTGATTGGCGCATTGGCAGTGGGGCTGGCGGTGGGCGCAACGGTGTTTTTCCTGCGCGGGAAAATCTTTCCGCCAGCCGCGCCGCCAGTCAAAACCGCCGCGACCAATGCCGCCCGGCCCCCGAAATCTGCCCCCGTTCTGGTTGCCCCTCCGGCCAGCGACACGAATTGGGTGCTGACGCTGGCGGAGGCGGTCATCCCGGAAGCGCCGGTGGCGGGGCGGATTCACGGTGAGGATTTTCTCATGGAGCGGGCGACGTTCCAGGTTCAAAATGGCCTGCTGACGTTGCGCCGCGGCACGCGCGGCACGATTGAGTCCGGCGTGCAGATCCATTTCAGCGGGATGCTGCCGGAATCGCTGGCGGGGAAAACCCTGAATATTCTTTCCAATGCCAGCGTAGCGGCGCGCGTCACCCTGTGGTGGAAGGCGGAGGGGGGCGCGGCGAATAAAGCGGGTTATGACAGCGGCTACGCCCTGCGGCTGGAATTTGGCGACCTCGCCAAGAACCGGTTGCCCGGGAAAATTTATCTCTGCACGCCCGACGTGGAAAAGAGTTACCTGATGGGCACCTTCAATGCCAATGTCATCCGGCCCAAGCCGAAAACGCCGGCGCCGGCAGCGGCGCCGCAATAAATTCCCAGCGCCCATCAGCGAAACGGCGGGCAATCCAGCGGCCTCGGAAGGTTCGGATATTATGAAGGTCGAAATGATCAACACGGGCAGCGAATTAATGCTGGGCCGCGTGCTGAATACGCATCAGCAATGGCTTTGCCGGCGGCTGGCCGATCTGGGCCACGTCGTCACCCGCCAGGTGGCGGTGGCGGACACCGGCCGCGAAATCCAAAATGCCGTGCGCGACGCCCTGAAGCGCGCCGATCTGATTATCACCACCGGCGGCCTCGGACCGACTTCCGACGATCTCACCCGCGAGGTGATCGCGGAATTGCTGGGCAAAAAGCTGGTCCCCAATCTGGCGGTGCGGGCGCATATCGAACATTTCTTTGCCCGGCGCGGCTGGCCGCGCCCGGAAAAAACCGAGGTGGAAACGCTTGTGCCCGAAGGCGCGGAGGTTTTCTTGAACGCCGTCGGCACGGCGCCCGGATTGGCGATGAAAATTGCCGCCGGCAATCCGGCCGCCCTCACACCCCAATGGCTGATTATGCTGCCCGGGCCGCCGCGCGAGCTGCGGGCGATGTTTGATCAATTTGTCGGGCCGCTGCTGAAGCGGGAATTTGCGGAGACCATTTTTGTCTGTCGGACGCTGCGGACGACGGGCCTCGGCGAATCGCGGGTGCAGGAGTTGGTCGAGACGGATTTACAGTCGCTGGTGGCGCAGGGGTTGGAAGTCGGGTATTGCGCGCGGCCCGGCGCGGTGGATGTGCGTTTGACCGCCCGCGGCGCTCCGGCGGGACCGCTCGTGGCGCAAGGCGAAGCCGCGTTGCAAAGGATTCTGGGAGCCAATATTTACGGGCAGGATGACGAGGAAATCGAGCAAGTCGTGGTGAATTTGCTAAAGCAGCGCAGAAAAACCTTGGCGGTGGCCGAATCCTGCACCGGCGGGTTGATCGCCAATCGGATTACGGATGTGCCGGGGGCTTCGGAGGTCTTTCTCGGCGGCGTCGTGAGCTATGCCAATTCGGCCAAGGAACGATTTCTCGGGGTGCGCCCGGAAACTCTACTTGAGCACGGGGCGGTGAGTGCGGCGGTGGCCTGCGAAATGGCTGCCGGGGCCCGGGAAAAATTCGGTTCGGATTATGCACTGGCTGTGACTGGTATTGCGGGGCCGACCGGCGGGACGGCGGAAAAGCCCCCAGGCACGGTGTTTATCGCCCTGGCAACGGGGACCGGCGTAGCGGTGAAAAAGTTGCTGAACCCGTGGGATCGGGTGGTGTTCAAGCAAGTGACATCGACGCAAGCCATGGAATGGCTGCGGCGAACGCTATCCGGCCCGGCCTCCTCGGCTGAATCGTAATCCGCATCGGTCTGGGCCTGGATTTGTGATCGCGTAAACGATTGCGATCAAGGCGCCCTTGCTTTCTGCTTGAGGCGGAATTTATTTCAGCTAATTTCATGGATTATGTCCGCCACCCCAGATCTGCTGGCATCCACCGCTTCAACCGGTTCTGTTTCCACCGTCCGCGCCCTGCCGCCGAAACGCCGCGGCACGATGCTGATCGTGGACGACGAGGAAGGGCCGCGCATGTCGCTGCGGGTGATCTTCAAGGATAACTACGATTTGCTCATGGCCGAGGACGGACCGACGGCGATTGAACTGGCGCAGAAGCATTCCATTGACGTGGCGGTGCTGGATATTCGCATGGCGGGCATGTCGGGTATCGAGGTGCTGGAGCGGTTGCGGTTCGTGCAGCCGGACATCGAGGCGATCATGATTACGGCGTATGAGACGACCGATACGATCCGCCGGGCGCTGCAACTCCGCGCCTGCGATTACATCAACAAGCCGTTTGATCTCGCGACCATCCGCGCCGCCGTCAACGGGGCGATGCAGCGCCGGCTGCTCGAAAGCGAAATCCACAGCAGCGCGGAAAAGGTCAGCGAACTGCTCGCCGAGTTGCAGAACCAGAAGGTGGAAGAGCAGATTGCCAAGACGCGCGGGGACATTTACGCCAGCATCATCCACGACATCAACGGCCCGCTGACGGTTATCTCGGGCTTTGTGATGCTGCTGAACAAGCGGCTGAATCGGGATGTGCAATTGGGCGTGGAGGATCTGGAATTTATCAAGGAGCGGTTGCGGATTATTGAGCGGCAGGTCGGCAACTGCATCGAAATTTCGCGGCGCTACCTCGGCTTTCTCCGGCAGCAGAGCGGCAATGATGCCCCAGTGGGGGTGAATCATCTGCTCCGCGACTTGGAACAACTCGTGCGGGTTCATCCCAGCCTGCAGGAAAACGAATTTCGGCTCACGCCGCTCGCCGGCGACATCAGCGTGAAGATCAACGGCACGGATTTGATTCAAATCCTGCTCAATCTGACCGTAAATGCCTTCCAATGCGCGCCGCTGCCTCATCACGTCGAAGTCGGCGGCGAAGTGTTGGCGGCCCCGCTGAAGCTGGCGGAATTCAAGGACGGCCCCAGCGACCGGCTGCTCAATATCGAGAGCATGGCCAACACCGTGCCGCTGGTGAAATTGTGGGTGCGGGATACCGGCCCCGGCATTCCGGCCGACGTGCTGCCGAAGATTTTCCAGCCCTACTTCACCACCAAAGGCCCGCGCCAGGGCACCGGCCTGGGCCTGAACATCGTGCAGCGGCTCGTCAAAGAAGGCAATGGCGCGCTGCACTGCCATACCCAGGCCGGCGCTGGCACAACCTTCACGATTTATCTGCCGGGGGCGGAAATTTTGAAGTAAAACGATGAACGCCAAAATAATTTTACTGGTCTTTTTAAGCCCGCTGGCCGGACTCGCCCGCGCCGACGAAAAGCTGGCCAGCCTGCAAGTTGGCAGCCAGGTTTACAGCAATGTGAACATCACCGAAGTCAGCAAGACGGATGTATTTTTCACCCACGCCGGCGGGGTGGCCAACGCGAAACTCCAGAAACTTTCGCCCGCGTTGCAGAAACATTTCGAGTTTGACCCCGAAAAAGCCAAAGCGGCGGAATTAAATCGGGCCGCGAGCGACGCCCAGTATCGCGCCGAACTGCTCCGGCAAAAGGTGGTTCGCGCGCCGGACATGACCCGGGAAAATCTTCCGGCGGCGCCCCTCGCCCAAGCCGCCTGGCGCAATGATTTACCGGGCGCCTGGCAGCAGGCCAAATCCGAAAACAAGCGGGTGCTGATTGATTTCACGGGCTCCGATTGGTGCGGCTGGTGCATCAAGTTTGACCGCGACGTTTTATCCACCGAGCGCTTTGCCGCTTACGCCAAAACCAAGCTGGTGCTGGTCAAGCTGGACTTTCCGCACCACACCCAGCCGAGCGAGGAGCTCAAACACGCCAATGCCGCGCTGGCGCAAAAATTCGGGGTGGAGGGTTATCCCACCTTTTTGCTGCTGAATGCCGACGGCCGGGAGCTTGGTCGGGTGGTCGGCTATCTGCAAGGCGGGCCAGACGCCTTCGTCACTGAACTGGAAACGTTCAGCCGGCGCTGACAAGCGGGCGCCACCATTGGTTCTAAAACAGAACCGCCCCGGCGCTTGGAACCGGGGCGGTTGGTGTCGATAAAGATAAGCGAAAGATCAGCCCAAAAACTCACGGGGATCCGTGACCTTGCCAGTCAGTGCGCTTGCCGCCACCGTGGCCGGAGACGCGAGGAACACTTTCGATTCCTTGTCGCCCATGCGGCCGGGGAAATTGCGGTTCGTGGCGCTGATGCAGTTGATGCCGGACTTGTTGATCCGGCCAAAGGTGTCCACCGGGCCACCGAGGCACGCGGCACAACCCGCGTTTTCCGTCATCTGCACGCCGGCCTTTACCATCACGTCCCAGATCGTTTCGTTGCCCCAGTAAGTCGTCTGCAAATCGCGGATGATTTCCGGGGTCGCGGGCACGCCAAAGGTGTCTATGACCACCTTCTTGCCGCGCAGGATGCGGGCGAATTCAATGAAGTCGCTCGTCTTGCCGCCGGTGCAGGAGCCGACATACGCCCGGTCCAGCTTCAGGTTGCCCATCTCCTTGGCCTTCTTGCGCTGGCCCGGATCCGGATGGCAAGCCACTGTCGGTTCAAGTTGGCTGAGATCAATCACCGTCTCATAGACGAAGGTCTCGTCCGCATCGCGTTCCACGGGGGTGTAGTTGGCTTTGGTGCCGTTCAATTTCACGCGGGCATCCACATACTCGGCCGTGCGGGAATCGAACTCACAGATGCCGTTCTTGCCGCCCGCCTCGATCGCCAAGTTGGCAAGCG
>CAIMLG010000193.1 GCA_903842235.1 uncultured Verrucomicrobia subdivision 3 bacterium | reverse complement strand
GATAGCTCGTCAGCACCCAGGTCGCCTCGTCAGTGGTTGCCGAAAGGCTGCCGGCGATGTGTGGCAGGGCGATGTTGGCGATGGACGTGTCGAGCACCTCCATGAACACCGCCATCATCACCGCCACCGCGATGAACCAGGGATTATGGCGCGGATGCCAGTCCTCGTGATGTGCGCCATCGGGCATGGGAGAATTTTGGTTGATTTTCGACGGTAGGGACGCCGCGCTGCGGCGTCCGGACAGCGCGGCGCGCTGTCCCTACCGCTTATTCTTTGCCAACTGCTTCGCCAGCCGAATCGCCGCGATCATGCTGCCCGGATTCGCAATCCCCTGCCCGGCGATATCGTAAGCCGTGCCGTGGTCGGGCGAGGTGCGAATGAACGGCAGGCCGAGCGTCCAATTGATGCCGCTGTCGAAGGCGACGGCTTTCAGCGGGGCCAAGCCCTGGTCGTGATACATGGCCACCACGGCGTCAAATTTCCCCTTCAAGGCGTAATGAAAAACCGTGTCGCCGCTGAGCGGACCAACCACATCGAACCCGCGTTTTTGCATCACCTGCACCACCGGTCCAATCGTCGTGATTTCTTCGTCGCCAAATTCCCCACCTTCGCCGGCGTGGGGATTCAAGCCGCAAACGGCCACTTTCGCGCGAGACAAGCCGAGGTCGCGGCAAGCTTGCGCGGCGAGTTCGATGGCGAGCGTGACTTTTTCCGCCGTGAGTTTGGCCGGCACGGACTTGATGGCGATGTGAACCGTGGCGAGCGCGACGCGCAGCCAGCGGCCGCGGTCGTCGGTGCCGAGCAACATCATCGCGGTGCGGTGCGTGCCGGCGAGTTCCGAGAGAAATTCCGTCTGACCGATAAATTTATGCCCGGCGCGGATGATGGATTCCTTGTTCACCGGCGCAGTGACCAGCGCGTCGAGTTCGCCGCGCAGGCAGCGCTGGCCGCCATCGCGGAGCCAGGCGACCGACGCATGGGCGGCCACCGGGGAACCGGCGGGGAGATTTTCCGGCAGCAATTCGCCGGTGGGATTCACGACAAAGAAGCGGCCAGCATCGCTAAGACGGGAAAAATTCTTCAGCGGCAGATTCAGCCCCAGCTGGTCATTAAGGCGGGCGAGGCGCTGGTCATCGCCAATCAGAAGATACTTGGTTTCATCCGCCGCGGCTTCGGCCGCGAGCGCTTTGAGGGTCACTTCGGGGCCAACGCCGGTGGCATCGCCCAAGGCAATGCCCAGAAGATTTGGAACTGTGAATTTTGAATTTTGCGGGGCAGCCGGCATGGCGTTCGCCTGATTCATCATGCGCAATGGAGCCTGGGGATTTCAGAAATAGCGGACGAAAGTCTTGCGCTTCAGGCTGTCCATCCATTGTTTTTGCAGGCGGGCCTGTTCCTGAATCCGGAGGGTTTTCTCAATTTCACCGCGCACTTCGGTGAGCGGTTTGGCGTGGGCGGGCCGTTTGTCCTCTACCATCACCAGATAGCAGCCGTCGGAAAGATCCAGCACGTCGCTGACTTCGCCGGGGGCGAGTGCAAAGGCGGCATCCGCAATTTCCTTGCGCGGCACGGAGCGTTCCACCCAACCCCAATCGCCGCCCTGCTTTTGCTGGGAGCCTTGGGAATAAAGCGCGGCCATCTCGGCGAACGCGGCCCCGGCCTTGATCTTGGCCCGGACTTCCCGCGCCAGCGCCACGGGGTTGGTGTCTTCCGGCGAGGCTTTGGCGAAAAAGATGGTGCGCAGCCGGGCCTGATCCTCCAGCTTGAACTGGTCCAGATGGCCGTTGTAATAGGATTCAACCTTGTAGGGGGAAATAATAATTTCGCGCTGGACGTTCTGGTTGCGGAGGGCGGTCTCGATGTATTGCTCGCGGATCTGCTTGCGGAACTCGTCAAAAGTGATGCCCTGCGCCTGCAAGGTTTTCATCAGCGTCACGCGATCCCCATAAAACCGTTCGCGAATCTTCTCCTGCACCATTTGATCCACCACGCTCTCGGGCAACCGGTAGCCCTCGGACTCAAAGCTGTGCAAAATAAGCTGGCGCTCCACCAGTTGTTCCAAGCTGTCTTTGAGCGCCTGCTTGAGCTTTTGATCAAACAGCTCCGGTTGCAGGGCGTATTGCCGTCGCAAGGCATCCACGGCCGGCCGGGTGTATTCTTCGACCTCGGCAAAGGTGATCGCATGATCATTGACCACGGCCTGAACGCCGTCGGTCACTTCGGCCCGGGAAATCGCCGGCAGGCCCACCGCCAACGCCAGCACGGGGATAAATTGGGAGATTTTCATCAATTTTCAGATGTTAACAACCGGCACTTCGCGGTCAAGCGCCGTCACAGTGGGCGGCCGGACAGCCACCACAACCCAGCGGCCAGCAGGCCGGCGGCCAGCAGCGCCACCGCCACCGTCCAACGCATAATGATGCGCTGCTTGCTGCGGTAATTTCTCCCGCCCTGCCCGGGCAGCAGGTAAAATCGTTCGCGCGGCTTGTTTTTTTTGCGGAAGAACACGCCCGTGTATTAACAGGTTCTCCGCCCCGCTTCAAGCTGCGCGTGGCGGACGCAGGCTACGCGGAGACCGAATCTTCCTGCGCCAGCAGCGCTTCAAATTCCCGCAGACTCGGCCTGATTTCCCGCGCCTTGCCGCAGTGATGCTGCACCGCGTCGAGCGTCTTGAGACCGTTCCCAGTGACACAAATGACGGCGGAGGAGGCTCGCGGAATTTTACCGGCGGCAATCAGCTTTTGGGCCACGCCTACCGTCACCCCGCCGGCGGTTTCGGCAAAAATGCCTTCGGTTTCGGCGAGCAGCTTGATCGCGTCGCGGATTTCGTCATCGGACACATCGTCCGCCGCGGCGGCCGTTTCGCGCATCACTTTGAGCGCATAGAAACCGTCGGCGGGCGTGCCAATGGCCAGCGACTTGGCAATCGTATCCGGCTTGACCGGCTTGAAGAAATCCAGCCCGGCTTTCTGCGCGGTGGAAATCGGCGAACAGCCGGTGGCCTGCGCGCCATGAATGTGCGTTTCGCTATTGGCCACGAGGCCCAGCTTGACAAATTCCTGGTAGCCCTTGTGAAGCTTGGTCAGCAACGAGCCCGACGCCATGGGCACAATCGTGTGATCCGGCAGGCGCCAGCCCAACTGCTCGGCAATTTCATACGCCATGCTCTTGGAGCCTTCGGCGTAGTAGGGGCGCATATTGACGTTCACAAACGCCCAGCCGAACTTGCCGGCAATCTCGGCGCAGAGGCGGTTCACCTCGTCATAGTGCCCTTTGATGCCAATGACATTCGAGCCGTAGATGAGGGAGTTGACGATCTTGCCGTGTTCCAGATCGGACGGGATGAAGACGTAGGATTTCAGTCCGGCGCTCGCCGCGTTGGCGGCCACCGAGTTGGCCAGATTGCCGGTGGAAGCGCAGGCCACGGTTTCAAAGCCCAGCTCCTTGGCGCGGCTCAAGGCGACACTGACGACGCGGTCCTTGAACGAAAGCGTCGGATAATTCACGGCGTCGTTCTTGATCCACAATTCGCGGATGCCCACCTTTTTGGCGAGGCGGTCCGCCTTGACCAGCGGCGTATAACCCACCTGCGAACCCACGGTGGGCTCGCCGGCGATGGGCAGCAACTCGCGATAACGCCACATGGTTTTGGGCCGCGATTGGATGATTTCGCGCGTGAGCGTTTTTTTGATGCGGTCGTAATCGTAGGCGACTTCGAGCGGGCCGAAGTCGAATTCGCAGACGTGCGTGGCGGTCAGCGGATATTCGCGACCGCATTCGCGGCACTTGAGCGCCTTCATGTATCCTTGATGCTTTTCACTCATAAAATCATTGTTTGGCAGGGCGGCGTTGCGGCGCCGTCCAAACTATTCCCGAAAGGCCGAGCGGCAGCCCGGCCCGACTGTTTTTGCTCCAGGCAATAAAAAACGCCCCGACTCACAAGGAGAAGGGGCGACAAAACGGTTGTGCGCTTCTCATTTTTCCCGGGCCAATGATGCCCAGGCTGGAATTGGCACCTGTCATTGAAACTAAATCCAATCGGTTGCCGTGGTGTCATCGGGCCAGTCCCTCAACCACTCTTTATGAGTTCGTCAAATTGACGAATACAGGTAGATTGATGCTGCCGAGGCGCGCTGTCAAATCGATTTTGGCCCCGTCCGACCGGATTCTGTTCGCGCCAGAAGGATTTTGACTTAAACTGCGCCGCGTGCTGAACCCGTTCATCCATTGGCTGGAGACTGCCGGCGCCTGGTCGCCATGGCTGTTCCTGGGCTTGTTTCTGGCGGCGTCATTTCTGATGATCTGGCGGCTGGAGGCGATGAGCGCGCGCGGCTTTGAGGGCACCGTGCTGGGCACGCTGGTCATGCCCTACTGCTCCGGCATGGGCAATTTGATTTTCGCCTGCATTCTCGGCCGAACCGGCGGTTCGGGCGCGGAGGTGATGACCAATTCCCTCGTCAACAACGTCACCAACCTGACGCTCATCCTCGGCCTGCCCGCCGTGATCTGGAGCGTGAAAAACCGGGCGGCAAAAAATGCGGGCGGCGGCAAAAAAAAAGCCAAGGGCGGCAACGAGCAGGCCTTGAACCGGCTTTCCCTACTGCTCACGCTAACGGCGGTGCTGTTTTTCACCGGCGCGGTCTGGGCCATGGGGCGGAAGGGGCATCTCGATTTCAACGACGGCCTGGTGCTAGTTGGCCTGTTTCTCTTCTGGCAATGCTTCCACGTCTTCGAGGTGCTCAAACAAAATGTGCGGCAGGGAACCTCGGTGTTCCACTGGATGCTGCCGGTGGATCTGGCCCTGCTGGCGGCCGGCGCCTACGCCATTTATCTCAGCACGGACTGGCTCGTGGATTGGACCCAACACACCCATTCGGCCTTCATTAAAACGCACGTGGGCTGGCTGAGCGGCTGGCTGATGGTGCTCCCCAACGCGGTGCTGGCCGGCTACTATGGCTGGCGCCGGCAGCCGGAAGTGGTTTACACCTCCCAGATCGGCGACGCGCACATCTCCATCCCGCTCTGCCTCGGCCTTTACGCGCTCTACCACCCGATGACGCTGCCGGCCTTCTTCCAGACGGGAATGTTCCTCCTGCTGGGCGCCACCGCCGTCCACTTTTTCTTCGTCGCCCTGCTTGGGCGACTGCCGCGCCTAGCGGGCCTTGCGCTGGTGGGAACCTACGGCTATTTCCTGTGGCAAGGCTTGCTGAGGTAGCCGCAAAATAAGGCAACCTTGCACACAATTTTCCCTAAGCCCAACGGGCTCAACCGCCACGTCTGCCCGTTAAACCGCCAGCGGATTGGCGCGGACTTTTTCCGCCAGTTCCACGAACGGCACCTGCGCACCCAGCCAGCGCGGGTTCTTGGCGATACCATCCATGGACTCGCGGGTGTGGTTGAAAATCAGATACTGACCGCAGCCCACCACCAGGAACACCTCGATCCCCGTGCCCACGCCGTGCCGGGCAAATTCAAAATCCCCCGGACCGTAGCTGCCAGCCAGCAACTCCGCCCGCAGCGAACCGAGGTCGCGCACAAAATTTTTCAGGAAGTCGTCATTGCGCGGCCCGGTGTAGGCCAGCACCCGCGCCTTGTTTTCCGCGAGCGACACCACCGCCCATTCGTCAAACACCACGCTGCCATAGCGCGTGTTCATTTGTTCCACACAGGCTTTAATCTGACCTTCGAGTGCTTCCAGCTTCATGCCCTTGAGCAGAACAAAATGGGGGACCGCGCTCAAGGCAATTCGCGCAGTTTGCGCCCGGGCGAAAAATTCCAATTTCAGATTTGCCCGCCACCGATTTTTTCGCCACTTTCCCCCAAATCAACATGTCCTTATCCACCGCCAAAATCGCCAACGGTCTGCACTGGGGGCTCACCGGGGCGGCGGGCATCGCCGCCATCCTCGCGCTGACCCAGCCCGGCCGATCGGCCAATCTGGACAGCACCCTAATTGTGCTGGCCGCCCTAGCCAGCATCACGGCCCTGACCCGGCAACTGCCGTTGCAAAGCGTCGTCTTTGCCGCCTTGATTGCCGCGCTCATCGGCGGCGCCGCCCACGGCTTGAGTGCGCGAATCGACATACCGTTTGGCCCCATCAGCTTCACCGAAACCGCCGGGCCCAAACTGTTCAACACCGTGCCGTGGACCTTGCCGCTGCTGTGGGTGGTGGCGATTTTTAATTCGCGCGGCGTGGTGCGCCTGATCCTGCGGCCATGGCGCAAGGTGAAAAATTACGGGCTCTGGCTGCTGGGCCTCACCGCCATCGTGTCCGCCGGCTTTGATCTCGCGCTGGAACCCTTTGCCACCCAGGTGAAACATCTCTGGCTGTGGCACCCGACCAAAATTCCGCTCACCTGGCACGGCTTGACGCTGCTGGGCTGGGTGGGCTGGCTGGCGGTGTCGCTCATCATCCTGGCGTTCGTCATGCCTTACCTCATCAAAAAACAACCCGGCAACCCCAGCAAACCGGATTTCGCGCCACTGGGGCTTTGGCTCGGCGCCGTGGCGTATTTCGCCGCGGGCACGGCGCAGGTGGGACTCTGGTCGGCAGTGGGATTGGATGCCGCGCTCGCCGGCGGCGTCGCGGTGTTTTCGATTCGCGGGGCGCGGTGGTAGATTGATTTTCCCTTCGCATCTCCGCCTTCGGGCTCTTCCTAAATTATTTTTTGAGAATGAGGACGAGGCGGAGCCGGAGGAGGAATCAAAATCAAAGTTTCCGCCAAACCTTCAGTTTCGCCACGCGCGGCCCGGCCATTTCCTCCACGCGCAGTTCAAAACCGTTCACGGCCACCCCGTCGCCAGCCTTGGGAAAACCGCCGAGTTTTTCCGTCACCCAGCCACTGACCGTCGTGGTGTTTTCATCGTGGTCCACCGGTCCGATGATTTTTTCCAGTTCGTGCAACGCGAGAGTGCCGGCCACTTCCCACACATTTTCCTCCACCCGCACGAGCTCGGACTTCTCGGTGTCAAACTCGTCCTGAATCTGGCCGACGAGCGCCTCGATGACGTTTTCCAAAGTGACTATCCCAACCGTGCCGCCGTATTCATCCACCACCATGGCAAAATGCAATTTGCGGTCCAGAAACCGCCGCAGCAGCCGGTCCAGCGCGGCGGTCTCGGGAATATAAAAAAGTTTCCGCGCCGCCGGCAGGAGATCCGCCGCCGTCCTGGCCCGCTCGCGCCCGGCATACAAATCCTTGATATGCACCACGCCCAGCGTCTGGTCCGGATCGCCGTCCGCACAGATCGGGAAACGCGAGTAGCGGGTTTTCTCCGCCACCGCGAGACATTCCGCAATCGGCGCAGACGCGGCAAACGCCGTGATTTCATGGCGCGACCGCATCACCTCACGCGCGGTGCGGTGGCGCAGATCGAGGGCGTTCAAGAACAGATTCCGCCGCTCCGCCGAACCCTGCGCGGTGGCCAGCACCAGCCTCAGCTCCTCCTCGGAATAGGCGTGCTCGCTCTCCACATCGGCATTCAGGCCGACCTGCCGCAGGAGCCAGCGCGAGGAGTTATTCAGAATCATCACAAAGGGATAGGAAAGCCGATAAAACCACTGGAGCGGATAGGCAATCCACAGCGCCGTGGGCAGCGGCTTATGAATGGCCAGCAGCTTGGGCGCCTGTTCGCCGGCGGTAATGTGCAGAAACGTGATGGCGGAGATGCCGATCACAAACGCCAGCACATGCTGCAACTCCAGCGATTCCAGGCGCACCCAGACGAAGACCGGCTGCAGCAGCGTCATGAACACCGGCTCCCCAATCCAGCCCAGCCCGAGGCTGGCCAGCGTGATGCCCAACTGGGCCGCACTCAAGTAAGCGTTCAGGTTGTGAACGATGTGCCGCGCCATCCGGGCTTTCCGCCGGCCCTTGAGCGCGAGGGCATCCAGCTGAGTCTCACGCAGGCGAACCAGGGCAAATTCCGCCGCGACAAAAAATCCATTCAACGCCACCAGCAGGAACACCGCGAGGATTTTCAAGGCAACGATGATGGCCGCGTCCCAACTGGTCATAATTTCACCTCGCCAAACATCAGTTTCAAAATGTCCTCCAGCGCCACCACGCCCGTCTCGCGGCGGTCGCGCGCCAGCACGATGGCCAGCCGCTGCCCGGCCCGCTGCAGCCGCCGCAGCGCGATTTCCAACCGCGTGTCCTCGTCCATGAAGAGCGCGGGCGACATGAATTCCGGCACCGGTTTTTCCAGATCCAGCCCAGTGCGGTAAAGCAGGAGATTCACCTCCAGCAGACCGGCGATGCGCGGCTGGCCCTCCCGCGTCTCCCAAACGGGCAGGCGCGACAGGTTTTGCTCGCGCGCCAGCGCCAAGGCGGCGCGCAACGAAGCCGTCGCCGCGATGGAAACCGTCTGCGCCAGCGGCACGGCAATTTGCGCGACGGTGAAATGCTGGAGGTCGAGGATGCGGTTGACCATGGCGTGCTCCTCGGTGGTGAGCGCCTGCGCGGCCTCCGTCATCACCGCGCGCATCTCCTCGCGATTGCCGAAGAGCCGGCCGGTAAACACCCGTGCGCCGGTCCAGTGCAGCACAATTCGTGAAATCCCCTCGACCAGAAACACCACCGGACTCAGCGCCAGGCTCAAGAACCGGAAAACCGTGGCCGCGGCCAGACACAGGCGGTTGGGGAAGGCGCGGAACAGCATCTTCGGCAGCAGGTCGAAGAAGGCGTAAAAACCAAACACGGCCACCGCCAGGAGCGAAATGACCAACCCCGGCCGTTCTTCAAAATGCTCATGAAGCAGGACGATCAACCAGCCGAGGATGAGAAAATTGACCAGCGTATTGCCCACCAAGATCGTCCACAGGAATTTCTCCGGCTGGCTGAGGAAGCGCTGGAGAGTTTGCGCCTGCCCATTGCCCAAGCGCGCCAGGCGGCGCACGCGCAGCCGGTTCAACGCAAACACCCCGGCCTCCATGCCGGACAAGAGGAACGACAACATCAGGCACAGCAGCAACGCAAAAAATGTAGGCAGAAAATCGCTCATTTCAATTGTTGCACCAAGAGTTCGCGCACGCGGCGTTCATCCGCCACCTGCGCCGTAAGTTTCAAGCCGACGAGCGTGGCCGATTCGCCGGCGACCGGCACCACCCCCAGCAGATGCGTCAGCAAACCGCCCATCGTTTCCACCTCCGCCACCTCCGGCAGCGCGGGAAATTCCCGGCGAAAATCCTCCAGCCGCATCGTCCCATTCACCCGCCATCGGCCCGGAGCCAGCTTTTCAAGCACGAATCCCGGCGGCTCGGAGGTGGCGCGGATCTTTCCGACAATGCCGCCGAGAATATCTTCCATCGTCACCAGCCCGGCCGCCCCGCCAAACTCATCCAGCACGATGGCCAGCCCCCGCTGCTGCTTTTGCAAGGCACGGAAAAGCTGGAGCAAATTCATGGACTCCGGCACGAAGGAGGGGAATTCAATCACCTCGGACAAATCGGCCTCCGGATTCAGCAGCAAAGCCCGCGTGTTCAAGATCCCGACAATGGTATCCGGCGTCTCGTCATAAAGGGGGATTCGCCGGTGCCGGTATTTACGCGCCGCCGCCAGCATCTCCGGCACCGTCAAATCATCAGAAATCGCCGTCATGCCGGCGCGCGGCTGCATGACATCCCGCGCCGTGCGATGGTCGAGACTGATGATCTGCAAAATGATCTCGCGCTCGGATTCCTCCAGCGTGCCCTGCTGCCAAGCCAGCTCGAGTAATTCCTGATATTCCGCCTCGGTGACGGCGGCCGGCGGGGCGGCCTTGGCGGCGGCTTGTTTGAGAATGAGCGCATTGGTCCATTGGGCGGCGCGATAAAATGGCTTGGTCAATTTGCGGAAAGCCAGCAGCGGCCAGGCCACCCGCAAGGCCCAGCGCACCGGCTGCCGCACGGCCAGGGTTTTGGGCATCACCTCGCCCACCAACAGCACCAGGGCAGCCACCGCCAGCATGGTCAAGGTCAGCGCCCAGCCGGCATCAAACCCCATGCGGAGCGCCGCGGCGAGAATCACGGCATTGGCAAAGGTGTTGCCCAAGGCGAGCGTGGCCAGCAAATCCTGCGGGCGCGCGAGCAATTCGGCAACGATTTGTCCGGCGCGGGATTTTTTTTCCGCCAATTGCGCCACCTGCCATTGGCTCAAAGAAAACAGGGCGGTCTCGGCCAGCGCGAAGAAGAAACTCGCGCCCGCAAAGACCCCAATCGCCATGACCATCGCCGTTTCCACGCGGCCAGTCTAAGCGCAAACAGCATCATGGAAAAGGGGAATTCCGGCGCTCGTCGGCCATTTTATAGTTTCCCTTTGGTGCTGGGCAGTTGGCCGGCGATGCGCGGATCGGGCCGGCGCGCGGCGTCCACGGCGCGGGCAAACGCCTTGAACAGCGCCTCCACGATGTGATGGGGCTCGTCGCCGTAAAGCAATTCCAGATGCAAGTTGCAGCGGGCCTCATTGGTGAAGCCCTGAAAAAATTCCCGGGCCAAGCCAAACCGGAACGCGCTGGACATGTCCTGGCTTTTTTCCGCCGGGGAGATTTTCTTCATCCCCAACGGATTCAGACCGCGCCAAACCAGGAACGGCCGGCCGCTGAAATCCACCACGCAGCGGGCGAGGCATTCATCCATCGGCACATACGCTTCGCCAGTGAAGGGATTGCGCGGATCGAACCCATGGCCGTAGCGGCGAATGCCGCGCTTGTCGCCGAGCGCGGCGGCCACGGCCTGGCCGAGCGCAAGGCCGCAATCCTCCACGGTATGATGCGCATCCACCGCCAGATCGCCGACGCACCGCAGGTCCAGATCCACCGTGGCGTGCTTGGCAAAGAGCGTCAGCATGTGGTCGAAAAAGGGCAGGCCGGTGTGGATCTTGGATTTTCCCCGGCCATCAAGATTGAGGCGGATGGAAATTTGGGTTTCCAGCGTGTGGCGTTTGATTTTGGACTGGCGGGCATTCATCGCGGAAATTAAAGCAGAGCGACGGCGGAAAGACCAAGCGGAATTGCGCGGTCAATAAAGTTTCTGCGGGGCAACCGGCAGCAGGGCGGCCAGTTTTTTCTGGAGGTCGTCAATTTGCGCCTGCAGCAGGGCGGGATTGGGAGAAACGGCCAAGGCAAGCTGCAACCAGTGGATGGCCCGACCATAGTTGCCCGCCGCCTCCTCCAAGCGGGCGAGGTTGATCTCGATGGCCTCCAGAATCAGTTTGTCCTCCTGCTGCTGCGCGGCCGGCAATGTGAGAAATTTATTATAGGCCAGCTCCCAGACATTGCGAGCGCGGTGCGGATCGTGGGAGCTTTCATGGTAGAGGCGGCCGAGCTCAAACATGATTTCGCCATTGCCAGGATTATTACGGAGCCCCTCGCGCAAAAACGCCTCAGCCTGATCGGGACGATTCAGATGCTCGCGCAGAAAAAAGGCGCCCACCGTATAGGTCTCGATTTTTTGCGGATCCAAGTCGGCGGCGAGCCGAAGCCAGGGCAGGATCTCGCGCTCGGTTTTGTGTTCCAAGTGGGTGTGCTGCGTGATGCGGAAGTTCCGGCCAAATGCGTCAATCCAGTCGGCGGGCCGGCCGAAGAAATCCTCCTTTTTCTCGTCCTCCTCGGATTCCTTGCTGCCGTGGCTGGCGGCGATGATTTCCTTCTGCCCCTCCGATTTCCGGTCAAAGACCGAAGGATAGTAGCCGCTGTGGAAATAGACATCGGCCATGGTGAAAAACTGGTTGGCGAACAATTTGCGACTGTCGCCAAACATCATGCCGAACAGATTGCCGGACTGGCTCCGCTGGCTCCAGCCGCCGGCCTGCCAGGCCAGGCTCGTCGCCAGCGTAAACGCCAGCGCCAGCAACGCCGCGAGCGCGAGGAGCGGAGAAATTTTCATCAGGTCGTCAAGTTTCGGCGGCGAAAACCAAGCCAGGCGAGCATCAAGAAAATCCCGGTCCACACCGAGGCATAAAGAGTGGCCTCAATAATTTTCAGCCCCGGCACCGGACTCATGTCATACACCACAAAATCGCTCAGATAAAACCATTCCAGATGCGGCATGGTGAAGTAAACCAGCGTCAGAATGGATTGCATGGGCTCGGGCTGTTCGAGGGCAATTTTCCCCAAGTGGCCGCCAACGAGCAAAATGCCCGCCACCACGATGAAGGAAATGGTGGCGGTGGAGGACGGCGCGGCAAAATAGATGGAGCCCAGCAGCACCAGCGCGATCACCACCGCAAGCAGGAACCACTGCATCCACGCGGCCTGAAGATAGGTCGCCAGCGGCCAGTTATGTTCCTTGGAGCCGGTAATGACGGCGAAAAAAAAGTAAAACACCACCAGCGCAATCCCGCTGGCGAGCCAGCAGCCGAGAAACTTGCCGGCAATGACCTGGCCACGCGAAACCGGCTTGGCCAGCAGCGGGAAAATCGTGCGCGCCTCCCGTTCGGCCGGAATCTGCCGGGCGGTGGTCACGATGGCGATGACGAGCGAGGAAACCCAGATGAGCAGCAGACAGATGTCCTTCACATAGCGGATGATCTTTTCATCATTGAAAAAATTCACCGCGCCGGCCGCCAGCGTCAGCAGGGCGGTCAGGACGAACAGGACGTAAGAATCCTTGCGGCGGTAAAGCTCCTTGATGACGACACCGGCGAGGGCGGCAATTTTACTCATAAGGCAGGGGCGGGGGCGGCTTGGCAGCCGACAATTTTCAAAAAGGCCTTTTCCAGATTGGCGTGGCCGGCGGAAATGTCCGCCACGGTGCCCACGGCCTTGAGCTCGCCTTGATGAACGATGGCCACCCGGTCACAAACCGTCTCGACTTCGCCCAGCTCGTGGGAGGAAAAGAAAACGGTTTTCCCCTCGTTCTTCAGCCGCTGGATGATTTCCCGAACCTTCATCCGGCCCAACGGATCCAAGCCGCTGGTCGGTTCGTCCAGCACGAGCAAGTCGGGATTATTAATGAGCGATTGGGCCAGGCCGATGCGCTGTTGCATGCCCTTGGAATAAGATTTGATCGGGCGCTGGGCGGCGGCTTCGAGCTCGACCAGCTTTAACAAGTGAGCAATCCGCCGGTTCGCTTCCGCGCGGGCAATCCCAAAGATTTTGGCGTAGAACCGGAGCAATTCCTCGGCGGTCAGAAACTTGTAATAATACGTCAGTTCAGGCAGATAGCCGATGCGCTGGCGGGCAATCGGCTGCCGGACATCAATGCCGAACAGACTGGCCGTGCCGCGGGTGGGCGGAACAAAACCGAGCAGCACATTCATCGTGGTGGTCTTGCCCGCACCGTTCGGCCCCAGAAAACCAAAAACCTCACCGGCCCGCACCTCCAGATCCAGCCCCGCGAGCGCCACCTTGACCGGCTGGCGCAGTTCGCGGCTGCGGTATTCGACCCGCAAATTCCGGGTCTGCAAAATGGCACTCATGGCTGGTCGGTTGGCCGGCAAATCATGTCGCCTTAATTAAGTTAATTCCCCCCCCAAGTCAACCGCTCCGGCGCTCAATCCGAAAGCCGCGAGCGTCTATCATCTCAACAAAAACGGCACCGGGATGCCCGGTGCCGGTGACGTCATTCACGATCTAGGGCTGCAGATGGGCAGGTGAAAGGGTGGATCCGAGCGAACACAAGGCTGAGGGCACGGTGCCCACTGTGGTCAGGGTATAATCGCCACCGGCAGGACAAGATGGAATCTCTCCTTTCGGATTTAACTTGATGTAAGCCTTCAGGTCGTCGGGATAAACAATGATGTCGCCGACGTGTTTTCTGGCCTCGACCGCAAACTGCTGGACGGCGGTATCGATCTGTCTCAGGTTGTTGATGCAGGCAGTGGCTTGGGATCGGGCCCCGGCCCGGATGAGGTTGGGAATCACAATGGCCGCCAGCAAGGCGATAATGGCAATCACAATCATGATTTCCACCAACGTGAATCCTCCCAAACTTTTTGTTCGGGTGGTTTTCATAGTTTGTCTGACGCGGTGTGAACCTCCAACCAGCGGGTTAACGATAATTAGGTATGATGGCAATTTTGTTCACAAATTGCTAATTGGAACCGCTTGTCAGTAAAGTTAGCACAATCAATGCCATGTTCAATAACTGAAAGAGGTGGTTTTAAAAGCAAAAAACCCCGGGGCTTGCACCCCGGGGCTGTGGAGAAACGAATTGCGATTACGGCAGAAGGTGCGGCGGCGTTACCGTGCTGCCCAAGCTGCAGGCCGGCGTAGCGCCCACGGTGGCATCGGAATAGTTACCACCCGCCGGGCAACCGGGGATGCTGCTGGCCGCATTCAGCTTGATGTAGGGGGTCAGATCGCCGGGATAGGAGATGGTGTCGCCGGTTTTCTTCTTGTTTTCCAAGGCGAACTGGTTGGCCGCCGCGTCAATCTGGCGGAGGTTGTTGATGCAGGCGTTGGCCTGCGAGGTGGCGCG
>CAIMLG010000192.1 GCA_903842235.1 uncultured Verrucomicrobia subdivision 3 bacterium | reverse complement strand
TCGATGCTGAGCAGCGCGGTCTTCAACGCCTTTGCGGCCACGCCATCGCAGCATATCGAGCTGGAACTGCAAAGCGACGTGGCGGGTGTGGGCTCGTTTTTCTGGGCCGGCAACACCAACACGATCTACGGCGGTTTTGCCGGGACCAAGCGCACGCCCTTCGCCATCTCCCCGGGTTTGCAGACTTACCGGGTGGAACCGTTCTGGCAGGGGGAAAAAAGAATCATCCGCCTGCGCCTGGATTTTCCCGAGCAGCCGGGCGGGCATTATCTCATCAAGGCGCTGCGGGTCGTGGAAGATCTGCCGGGCGCGGCGGTGGCCTTGCCCCTGCATGAGGTGAAGCTGGAGGCGGGCGCCTGGCGCGGTCGCCTGAACTGGCCGGCCAGCCGGGGCGCCATCCTGTCTTTGTGCCTGAAGATCGCCGCCGGTGCGAAGGGCGAAGGCCGGGTCAGTTTTGCCAGCGACGCCACCAACGGGATTCATCATGTGACTTTTCCCCTGCGCACCGACGGCCGGGCGCATACCTACAATATTGCTCTCGATGACAATGCGGCCTGGCGCGGCCAGATCATTGAGCTGCGCGTGATGGCGGAGGGAGCCAAACAAATTGAACTGCTGGCGTTGGGGGAGGATCCGCAAGGTCCCGCCGACGTGGAAGTGACGAGCTTCGGCCTGGTTGATGGCATTGTCCGCTCCGGCAAGCCGGTGCAGCTGGAAGCCACGGTGGTCAACCGCGGCGGCGAGACGGCGCGCAATTTGATGCCGCAATTGCACCTGAAATGGGCGCGCTCGATCAGCGCCGGCGCGGTGCCGGCGGCGCTGGAGTTTGATTCTCCCGAGAAACTTTCCTGGACGGTGCAGGCGGATCAACCGGGCACCGCCGAGGCCACGCTATTTGTTGATGGCGCGGCGCCCGTTTACGCCAAGCTCGATTTTCGCGCGCCCTTGAACCTGCCCAAGGCTGACTATGTGCCGGTGCCGCATCCCCTGAAGACGGATTATCTGATCGGCGCCTATTATTATCCCGGCTGGGACACGGCGGCCCGCTGGTCGAAGATTCAACCTTTCCCCGAACGCCGGCCGCTGCTGGGCTGGTATCGCGAAGGCGACCCGGAAGTCGCCGACTGGCAGATCAAATGGGCGCTGGAATCGGGCATCAACTTTTTCCTCTACGACTGGTATTGGGACCGGAGCCGGCAGCACAACGAGCAGGGCCTGGATGCGCTGTTCAAGTCGCGCTACGGCAGCATGATGAATTTCTGCCTGCTTTATGCCAACCATAACCAGCCCGGTTCGCACTCCGCCAAGGATTTTGAGAACATGGCCACTTTTTGGATTAACAATTATTTCAAGCGCCCGAATTATGTGAAAGTGGATGGCAAGCCGGTGGTGGTCATGTTCGCCCCCCGGAATCCCGTCAAGGATATGGGCCTCGAGGCGGTGAAGGCGGCTTTTGAGAAAATGCGCGCCATGTGCCGCGAGGCGGGCTTGAACGGCCTCTATCTGGTGGCCTGCAACAATGACAGCCCCGATTACCTTCCGCAGTTGAAGGCCATGGGCTATGATGCCGTTTCCTGCTACAACTGGCCGCACTTGAATATGAGTCCGGAAGAGTTGGTCGCCCACCGGTCTTCCTACGAAAAAAATATCGACGGCTACAAAAATGCCTGGGAAAAACTCGCCGACGCCAATGTGCTGAAGCTGATCCCGCCGGTGGCCGCCGGCTGGGATGACCGCCCGTGGGCCGGTTCCCGCGCCTTCGTGCGCTTTGG
>CAIMLG010000191.1 GCA_903842235.1 uncultured Verrucomicrobia subdivision 3 bacterium | reverse complement strand
CGGTAAGCTATGGCGCCTCGGCAACCGCGATGACTCCGGCCCGGCTGGCCCTGGCCGTGTTGATTTTGCTGACCCTCACCACCATGGCCTGGCGGGGCCGGCGGAAATATCCCTGGATCGCGGTGGGCGGGCTTTGGTATTTGGGCATGTTGCTGCCGGTGATGGATGTCATGCAGGCCGGGCAGAATGCGCGGGCCGATCGCTACACCTACCTGCCGCAAATCGGCCTGTGCCTGCTGGTGGCCTGGACGGCGTGGCAGGTGGGCGGCGGAACGCGCGGCCGGCGCATCTGGTTTTATTCCGGCGGGCTGCTGCTGGTTGCCAGCTTGTCGGTGATGGCCTTTCGCCAGACCACCTATTGGCGGGATAGCGTCGCGGTCTGGTCGCGCGCCGTAGCTTGCTCGCCGGAAAACGCCTATGCCCAGAATAGCCTGGGCAGTGCGTTTGCCAGGCGGGACCAATGGGCCGAAGCCCGGCGGCATTATCGGCGCGCCCTGGAATCCGATCCGGCCCTGTTCGAGGCATTGATTAATCTCGGCCTGGCCATGGTCAACGAAGACAAATACACAGAGGCCATCAAATTATTTCAGCAGGCGCTCGGGCAAAATCCCTATTCATCCGAGGCCAGTTTCAATCTCGGCAACGCCTTGGCCCATGAGGGCCGAGGGGCCGATGCCATCCAGGCCCTGGAAGCCGCCCTGAACGCGCGGCCGGGGTTTTCGCAGGCGCATTACGCGCTGGGCCTGGTGCTGGCCGGACAAGGCCAGTGGGATCAAGCCATTCCGCATTACGCGGAAGCCTTCCATGCCCAGATCGGCCCGGCCGAAGCCCGCTACATTACGGGGGTGGCCCAGGCCACGGAACAAAAATGGGCCGCCGCCGCCAAGTCCTATCAGGCGGCCATCCAGCTGAAACCCGACTACGCCGAGGCTCACTTCAATCTGGGCAAAACCTACCTGCGCCTGGGAGACTTTTCCGAAGCCCGGCAGGCGCTGGAAGCAGCTCTGGATCTTGCCCGGGCCCAAGGCAACCGTTCGCTCGCCAAAGCCATCGCTGACACAATCCCGGCGAGCATGGCGCCCGCGCGCTGATCCGCCAGAAGCATTTCCGGCCGCTTTTCTTGATTTCATCGGAAGAGTTTCTGTGGCTTAATGCCGCCACCGGATGAACAAAAACGCGCTCACATTGCTCCCGCAACCGCGCCATCTCCAGATGCTGGCGGGGACCTTTACTTTGCCGGGAAAACAGCCCTTGAGCGCGATCAAAGTCATCCCGAACAAAGCTGGGCGGAAACACCCGCAAAGCTATACACTGGCCATTTCGAAAGCGGGGGTTGTCATTTCCTGCCAAGAAACCGCCGGCCTGCGCGCGGCCGCCGCAACCCTGCGACAATTGCTGCGCGAGCATGGCCGCCAGCTCCCCTGCCTGAAAATCCGCGACTGGCCGGATTTTCCGCGGCGCGGCGTGATGCTCGATATCTCGCGCGGGCGGGTGCCGAAACTGGCGACTTTGCTCGACCTCGCGGAGAAGCTGGCGGATTTCAAAATTAACGAGCTGCATCTCTACACCGAACACACCTTCGCCTATCGAAAATATCAAGCCGTCTGGCAAAGCTGGGGCGCGCTCACCGCCCGGGAAATTCGGATTCTCGATGCGCGCTGCCGGGAGCTGGGCATTGATCTGGTGCCCACCCAGAATTCCTTTGGCCACCTTCGCTATTTCCTGGAAGACTCGCGTTTACACCCCCTCGGCGAACTTTCCGAGCCTTACGAGGCCGCGAGTGGCGAGGCTGCCCCGGGCGACCCGGGTTTTCTGCGCCGCCCAACGACGCTGGCGCCCAAGCATCCCGGCACCCTGCCCTTCTTGCGCGGCCTTTACGACGAACTGCTGCCGAATTTTTCCAGCCAATACTTCAACGTCGGCTGCGATGAGACTTGGGATCTGGGCCAGGGCCAAAGCCGAAAACTTTGCGCCGCCAGGGGCAAAGGCCGGGTCTATCTCGATTTCCTAAAGCAAATCCACCGGGAAGTTTCCGCGCGGAACCGGCGCATGATGTTCTGGGGGGACATTATTTTGAAATACCCCGCGCTGATCCGCGAATTGCCGAAAAACCTCATCGCCCTGAACTGGGGTTACGAGGCGGATCATCCCTTTGCCAAGGA
The DNA here is from genome assembly GCA_903842235.1 of uncultured Verrucomicrobia subdivision 3 bacterium. GTDB lineage: Bacteria > Verrucomicrobiota > Verrucomicrobiia > Limisphaerales > UBA11358 > UBA11358. The sequence continues at coordinate 14,478 of CAIMLG010000191.1, read as the reverse complement.
AGCCGCGCGGTTTGCGCAGGCTAAGATTCCCTTTTACGTCTGCCCCGGCACCTCCACGTGGCAAACGCTCCTCGGCAAACATCGCCATGCCCTGGCCAATCTGCGGGCCGCCGCCCGAGCGGGAAAAAGGTTCGGGGCCATCGGTTATCTGAATACGGACTGGGGCGATGGCGGTCATCCCCAGCCCCTGGCCGTGAGCTGGCCGATGTTTGCCGCCGGCGCGGCGCTGGCGTGGCAGGCGAAAGGTCTGGAACAGCGGACGCTGCTCGCGATCTTGAGCCGCGATGTCTTTGCAGATGCCACCGGCCGGATGGCAAACGCCGGGTTCAAGCTGGGGCTGGCGCATGAAAAACTGGGCGTGAAGGCAGCCAACGAAACCCCGCTCGGCACCGTTATCGCCGCGCCGCCGCGGGCCGAGCGTGAATTATTTTGCCGCAACGGTTTGAAATGGTTTGCCAAAATCCCCGGGCGGAAGATTCAAGCGGCTTTGAAGGAAATCCAAAAACAGCGCGCCACTTTGTTTCGCGCCAAGCCGGCGACAGAGGCCGCCAAAGTCTTGCGGGTGGAGCTGGACCTGGCCGCGCGCATGGCGGAACAATCCTGCCGCTTCATGTTGTGGCAACAGGCGGTCGCCGGGAAACAGTTGCCTAAGGCGAGCGCCCTGGCGCAACAAGGGATTCATGATTTGCGCCAGCTGCAAAAAGACTTTAACGCCTTTTGGCCGCTGCGCAACAAGGCCACCGCCAGACACTGCACCCCGTTTCTCCGCTGGCGGATGCAAGATTATCAAAGCCCCGCCGGCGCCCGCCCGAGCGCGCCCGCGCCGAAAAGTAAAAACGCGCCGGCGAAGTAAATCGCCAGGCGCGTTATGAAACGGCGATTACTATTTGCCCCCGACCGGGATATTCGTGCCGGCGGGAGCCGCCGCGGGAAGCCCGGGCGTGGTCGTCAGCAACTTGTTAGCCGGCGGCACCGTGGGAGCCGGGGCGGTAATGGGCGTGGCTTGCAACAGTTTTTGCTGAACATCCTTGGCAAATTGCGGATCAATGCTCCCCTTCGAGCTATAGACTTTGTCTTGCAGATAGCCCAACACCAAGGCCAGGCCGAGAAACAGCCCGATGGCGTATTTCGTAATCTTGGTCAGTGCATTCCCGGAGCCGGCCCCAAACAAAGCATCGGCCGCGCCCCCGCCAAAAGCCAGCCCGGCGCCCGCGTCCTTCTTGGGCAGCTGAATCAGCACCAGCAGGATCAGCAGCAGGCAATTGAGGACCAAAATAAATGTCAAAATTCCAACGAGAAAACTCATAATTTTAAAATACTAGATGGAATTTTTGATTATGTCAGCAAAACTTCTTGCTTCGAGTGAAGCGCCCCCCACCAAAGCCCCATCCACGTCGGGCTGGCTCATCAGTTCCTTGGCGTTGCCGGGTTTCACGCTGCCGCCGTATTGGATGCGCACCTTCTTGGCGGTGGCTTCATCAAACCGCCTCACCAGCACGCCCCGGATAAACGCATGGGCATCCTGCGCCTGCTGCGTGGTGGCGGTTTTGCCGGTGCCGATGGCCCAGACCGGCTCATAGGCCACAACGGTTTCCGCCATCTGTTCCTTGGTCAAACCCGCGAGGCTGCCCGTTACCTGCGTTTCTAAAACCTTTTCCATCAAGCCCCCTTCGCGTTCGGCGAGGGTTTCGCCCACACAAACAATGGGCTTTAACGCGGCGGCATGAACGGCCAGCGCTTTCTTGGCGATCAGCGCGTCCGATTCCTTCTGGAACTGGCGGCGTTCGCTATGGCCGAGGATGACGTAGCGGATGGAGAATTCCTTGAGCATCACCGCGGCGATTTCGCCGGTGTAGGCGCCCACGCCGTTCTCGCTCATGTTTTGCGAGGCCAGCTTGAGGTTGGAATCCAAGATCGACTTGGAAACCTCGCTCAGGGCGGTGTAAGGCGGGGCGACGACAATGTCCACTTCCTTCACGCCGGCTAGTTCGCGCTTGAGATCGGCGACCAGGGCCAAAGCTTCCGCCACGGTTTTGTTTGATTTCCAGTTCCCGGCAATGATCAGTTTGCGTTCTTTGTTCATTTCAGAGGTATGCTTGTGAGTTTAAATCAGGGGGAGCAACTGCAGCCGCAGCCGGGTTTTTCACTTAACGCGGCCACGCCGGGGAGTATCTTGCCTTCGAGATATTCGAGGCTTGCCCCGCCGCCGGTTGAAGTGTGGGTAACCTTTTTGTCGGCGCCATATTTCTTGGCGGCCGTGGCGGTGTCGCCGCCGCCGATAACCGTGGTGGCCCCCGCCGCCGTGGCCGCAACTATTGCGTCGGCCATGGCCTTGGTGGCCTTTTCAAAGGCCGGGAATTCAAACACCCCCGCCGGACCGTTCCAGACGATGGTCTTGGCGCGCATAATGGCTTCGACAAACAAAGCGCTGGACTTCGGCCCCACGTCGAGCCCCAGCCAGCCCTCCGCAATGCCGGAGGCATCGTCAGCGGCTTTCACCTGCGCGTCGGCCGCGAACTTATCCCCGCAAATATAATCCACGGGCAGGATGATTTTCTTGCCCTTTTCCTGAGCCTTCTTCATCAAGTCGGGAACGAGTTTGGCCCCTTCCGGGTCATAGAGGGAGCTCCCGATGGCCATGCCGTTGAGCACTTTCTTGAAGGTAAACGCCATGCCGCCGCCGATGATGATTTCGTCGGCCTTGTCGAGCAGGTTGTTGATGAGCTGAATCTTGTCCGCAACCTTCGCGCCCCCCAGGATGGCGAGGAACGGCCGCTTCGGGTTCTCCAGCACGGCGCTAAAGGCATCCAGCTCCTTCTTCATCAGATAACCGCAGGCCCGCTCCGGCAGTTGCACGCCGGTCATCGAGCTGTGGTCGCGGTGAGCCGTGCCGAACGCGTCATTGATGTAAACGTCGCCCAGTTTGGTCAGGCTGGCGCGGAAGGCTTTCACCTTTTCCGGATCCGCTTTCAGCTTGGAGCCGTCTTCGAGCTTCACCTTGCCTTCTTCCTCGATGTGGAAGCGGAGGTTCTCAAGCAAAATCACCTCGCCGGGCTGGGCCTTGGCGCAGGCGGCCTCGACTTCCGCGCCAACGCAGTCATTGAGGAATTGCACCGGCCGCCCCAGCAGCTTCTGGAGCGCTTCCGCCACGGGCTTGAGGCTAAATTTTTCAATCCGCTTGCCGTCGGGGCGACCTAGGTGGCTCATCAGCACAACCGAGCCGCCTTGATCCAACGCATAGCGAATGGTCGGCAGCGCGGCCTCGATGCGCTTGGTATTGGTGATCGCCCCGGTGGCTTTGTCCTGCGGGACATTGAAATCCACGCGGATCAGCGCGCGCTTGCCCTTTAATTTGACATCTTCAATGAACAGTTTTGCCATATCATTTATTCGTTATCCGAAAAATTGAATGCGGATGATAATATGGGCGAGCGGTTAGTAAAGTGAATTTGGCGGTCACGACCAATCACCCGCGCTCGCGCTCCCTTCCAGTCGGGCCTGATCGATCAGGAACCGGCGGCGCCTTGAATATAGTTCGCTGGCGTCAACAACCGCCTTCGCCATTCCAACTGCTCCCGGCTCGGCAGGGCGCGCTGGGTGACCGGCCCTTACGGCGCCCAGCGCAGATGATAGAAGCGATTCGGATTATTCGTTGCGTCGTTATCCACAAAATCAAACCAGCCGCCCGCATCGCCGAAGGTGGTAATGGCATCCCAATGGAATAAATCCGGGCTGGCCTCCAGCACGTAATTGAAACCGGGATCCAAGTGAACCGTCAAGCCGAACTGCCGATTGGTCTGCATTCCCGCCGCCACAATGTCCATGACTTGCGGGGGCGCGACGACCACCAGACTGGCCGGCGCACTGGCGACTTGTTTCACGGCATTGGCCACCACCACGGAATACTGGCCGGACTGGGTGGTTTGCACGGCGGGCAAGAACAAATTGGCATTGGTCGCCCCCGGCAGATTTTGACCGTTAAATACCCATTGAATATTCAGGGCCGATCCGCTCGCCAGCACGAAGAAATTAACATCCGCTCCCGCCAGAACCGATTGGCCCTGGGGCGCGCTCAATATTTCCGGCCCGGCCAGTACCGCCACCGGGGTCACACTGCTGGTGATGGCACCCGACCCGCTGCCGATGACAACCGAATAATTACCGCTGTCTCCGGGCCTCGCATTCGCGATTTCCAGCAGCCCATTCGTTGCCCCGGAAATATTGACGCCATTTTTCCGCCACTGAATTGGCTGCCCCGTGCCCCCCGAGCTGACGTTAAAGATTAAATTTGTTCCGGCCGCCAGCAGGCCCCCCGGGGCTTGCACGGAAAGATGTAGAAAAGCGTCCACGCCGAACAGCTCCACCCGGGCGTTGTTAGCCGAGGCCACGCACAGGCGGTTATAGCCGTCCAGGACCAGGCCGGTTGGCAGGTTTAATTGCCCCGCCGCGCCGCCGAAGGAACCCACTAGGCCCAGAAACGTGCCGGTATTCGCGTCGAACACCTTGATTTGCCCCTGCATCGCATCAGCGACAAACGCGCGGCCGGCCGAATCCACCAACAGCGCCTGCGAACGGCCGGAGGGCCCGCCAAAATTCATGCCGCCGGAACCGCCCGGGGCCAGTGTGAAGGCGCGGGCATACCGCCCGTTCGCAAACACCTCCACCCGGTCGTTATTTTGATCCACGACAAAAACCTCGCCGTTGGTGCGGACGAAAATGCCGGCGGGAAAATCAAACTGGCCGGCGGCGCTCCCCGCGCCGCCGAACTGGCTGATTTGCTGGTTGCCGGCGAATACCCGGACGAGATTCGCCTTGCTGTCGGCAACATAAACCGTGTCGGGCGCCCGCGGATCAACGGCGAGATGGCCGGGCAGTTGAAATTCACCGGGCCCGCCGCCAAGCTGATAGAGCCGCCGCCACTGCGCATCAAAAACACTGACGCTGCCGGATTTTTCCTCGCTCAGATAAATCCGCCCGTCGACGGCAATCGCAATGGCCAGCGGGCCGGCGAAGCCATCCTGGACGGCGCAGGGCTGCCCGAAGGCATCGAAAACTACCACGCAGCCCGCCGCCGGATCCGTGACGTAAATATTTCCGGCCCCATCGGCGGCCACGCGTGCGGGACCGTGCAGCAGCTGTCCAATGGCACCCAGCGGCGTGACGGTTGGCGCGGCCCCGTGCAACCGCAGCACGATGAGAGCGGACAGCAGCCAGACTAAATTGCGATAAGGGTTCATGGGGTAACCTCAAGAGTTGCGGGTTTGAGATTCAATTTGCGCCGGATAAAGTTTTTGACGCGCTGCACCGGGCATTTGCTTTCCAGGTTGAACACCTCGGCGGCATCGGTCATCCCCGCCGGCAGCTCCAGTCCGGCCATCTGCTCCTTCAAATACGAGTGTTCCATCAGCAGCTTCATCAGCGATTTCATGAACGCCTGCTTCCACTTGGGCTGGGCGTGGAAGCCATTCATCTTGTGGATGTAAAAATCCCGGAAGCCGCGGAACAACTCGGCGCGCACCTCGTCAACGGTCATGTTCACCGGTTTAATGACCGGTTCGACCAGGTTATATTTCCGGTAGTCGGCGGTCACAATGTGATCCTTTACGTCCCGGAACAGATCCGCATACGGCCACGGCGTGATGGCTAGAAAGAAGGCCATATCGGGATCGTAGTATTTGGAAAGCTCAATCGTCCGCTGCATCTCTGCCTTGGTCTCATTCGGCATACCCATGACGAAGGAGGTTTCGGAAATCATGTTGTGCTCGCGGATCAATTCAATGGCCCGCTTCCCCTGCTCCACCTTCGCGTCTTTTTTGAACAGATCGAGCGTCGCCTGATTCACGGATTCCACCCCGACGTAAATATGCTCCACGCCCGCCTGGCGATAAATCGGCATGATCGCCTCGTCGCGCACAATGTCATCCACGCGGGTTTCCAACAGCAATGTCGTGCCGAAATCGCGCTCAGTCAGCAAATCCAGAATTCGCCGCCAGCGGCGCGGATCAAGCGTGGGGATTTCATCCGCGATCATGGCGACATTCACGCCGTATTTTTCGCGCAACATCTGGAGTTCGTCCACGAAGTGCTCGGCGGAATTTGCCCGCCAGGATTCCTTCCAAAACAGGCGCTGCGAGCAAAAGGAGCAATGCTGCAGGCAACCGCGGGACGAGGAGACAATGGCTAGGGTCGAGCCGGGCATCGGCCGATAGGTATATTCTTTCCACGGCACCAACTCCCACGCCGGCGTGACGAAATCCAGATTGCGGATGAATCCCCGCCGGGGCGTGACCACCACCTGCCCAGCGCGCCGGAACGCAAGGCTGCGGACTTTGGCCAGGTCCGCTTTCGCCGTCCAAGCCTGCATCAGTTCAACGGAAGTTTCCTCCCCTTCGCCGCAGACAATCACGTCCACTTCCGGCGAATGGCGGAGGATTTCGTCATACATGAAATGCGGGTGGGTGCCGCCCAGCACGGTGAGCACGCCCGGAATTTCCTCCTTCGCCATGCGGCAAACGTCAATCCCGTCCAGCACCGTCGCCGTAATCGCGGTCACCATCACCACGGCGGGTTGCTCCCGCCGCAGCGTTTCCCGCACCTGGTCGTGCGTGTGAAACTGGGTCATGGCGTCGTAAAGCGCCACCCCGTAACCGGCTTTTTGCAGCGCGCCGCCGACATAAAGCAGGCTCAGCGGCAGCCACGAACCGGCCGATTCGACCACGCCGGAATGATACGGCGGCGTCACGAGCAATATTTCAGCGCGGTGGCTCATCATTGGAAATAGGCCGAGTGCATGGACGGAAATACAAACGGGAACACCAGCACCGTCAGCACCGACAAAGCAAAACAGGCAATGACCGCCCAAGCCGTGGCGCGGGCCTTTAGTTTGAAAAACAACCGGGCGTGCAGCAAAAGCGCATACGCCAGCCACGTCACCAGCGACCACGATTCAATCGGGTCCCAGCCCCAGTAGCGTCCCCACGACTGGTTCGCCCAGATCGATCCCATGCCGATGGTGGTTGTCCAAAACACAAATCCGAAGCCAGCGAAGCGCACCATGCGCGCCTCCATCACCTCCGGGCCCGGCAAACGATCCAGCCAGCGGCCGGTGGCTCCCTTTAACTTGCGCAGCAGCACAATGGCCGCCGCCAGCGACAGCACGAACGCGCCTACGGCAAGTTTATTGAACAGAATGTGGAAGACCAGCCACATGGAGCGCAGCGTCGGCGGCAGGTTGCGCGCCTCGGGATTGGTGAACAAGCCAAACCCCATCATAAGAATCGCCGCCGGCAGCGCCACGAGTGCAATTGCCGACCAATTCGGCTTGCGCCAGAGGAAGATCAGCAGCAGCACAATAGCGATCCACGCATTCGAGGACAGCACCTCGTATTTCATCATGTAAGGCCCGTGTCCGACATGAATATAACGCAACCCCAGCGCCACCGTATGCGGGACGAGACCGATGGCGGTGACCCACTTCGCCTGCGCTATTTTGGTTGGATGACCGAAAACCAGCGCGTAGGCGAAAGCGATGACGCCGCCGATGTAAAACACCACCGCCGCCCAGTGGAAGGAGATTTCCTGTGCGAACGGCGTCATGGCGTGGCCTCCCGGACAGTGGTTCCGTGTAACAGGGCACGGTCCGCCACCCACGGCGTGTTGGTGCGTCCCACCTGCGGTGGCGCAGCGAATTTGATTTCGTCTACGAGCCACGTCTGGTTGGCGTTGGTGAAAAAATAGGTCATCTCATAGGCGTCCTGCGAGGACTGGCCGACCGGTTCCCCGGTGCCGATCTTCAAATTACGGTAAGTCCAACGCTCCTTGGTGTGGATGCGTAATTCAGCCTTTGCCTGTTCGACGCCGGTGATTTCGAGTGACTGCAACTGGGAATCAAGGGTGAGGCCCAAATCCAGGCGGACGCCGATGAGGCCGGTTATTTTTTTGCCTTCGTTCAAGCCGACCACCGGGTCCACCAGCCGCACATCGCCCCGCCGATAAGCCTCGGAAACCGCCTGGTTGTAGCGCTCAACGAGTTGCCGGGCCTGCGTTGGCGTAACCCGGTTGCAGCCGGAAGTCAACGCGAGGCCGCCAACAAGCCAAAGCAGCGCGGCGGCGCGGCGGCAGGGCGCCGCCGCATCTGGCCGGATACGATCGCGCCGCTCTGCCGAGACGCCGCTACGAAGGCTGCTTTCCTCGCAAATTAACCGTTCAAACCGCTCTTGAAATAGCGGGGCGAAGCGCTGCGGTTTCAGGGCGATGAACACGCGTTCGCGTTCGCCGAGCGGCGTGATCGCGATGCATAAATCCAGTTTGATCAAAGTGAAAATCATGGCCGCCCCCGCCATGGTCAAAATCATGCCGAAATAGGCCAGCCACAGGGCGGAATCGCGGCTGCCCTGCAACCTCGCCCACATGGGGACGCCGCGCAACGTCAGGCTGTGGCGGTCGGGCAGCATGAGGGTCTCGCCGACGTTAAGCGATCCGGCGGCCAACAAGCCGCCACCGCGCATCACGCGCACCTCGAGTTTGGCGGGGCGCTCGGAGTCGCTGCGGAGAAACACTTTCAAACCGGCCGGCCCGGTGGAAACTCCCTCGTAACTTCCGTGGTTGTTACCGGCCAGCAGGGCGGCGGCGCGCCGGGTGGAATTCCATTCGAGCAACGCGGCAGGGCCGAATTCCTGCGCGAGATAGATTTTCCCGCCGCCAGCACGAAGCTGGTGGTTCACGGCAATTTCGCCGATGGAAAGTTTCGCCTTCAATTCGCGCAGATCGCCGCCGGAATAGCGCCGGCCGGTGACCGATTCAAGCGTGACGGGCTGGTCGAGCTGAAACGGTTTGGCAAACCGCCCCGGCCATTGCGCGGACCAGGCGGCGGCGGTGGGCGCGAGCGTTTCCCCCTCCATGAGATCCACGATGGCATCGGTGGCGAACAGCGCCCGCAGCGCTCCCGCGACGATAAGACACAGCAGGCCGACGTGAAACACGAGCGACCCCGCCACGCCAAGCCGGCGTTCTGACCAGATTCTTGCCGACGAGTTTGGCCGGGTCGCCGGCCGCTCAAATTCCGCCTGAAACGGTGCGGATTGAAAGCTGGTTGGAGCCAACGGCGGCCGCCATTGCGTGCGGACGCGGCGGAACTGTTCGACAATGACCACGGCCAGCGAGGCGGCGGCGAGCCAGGCGACGGCGGCGAACCAGGGCGATTGAAAAACGCGCAGTTGCGGCAGGGTCGCCCCAAGTGCGCCAGCGGCAGCCAGCGTGGCCAGCTCGCCGAGAATCATGGCGGGCCGGCGCAGGAAACGTTTGATGGTGGCCGGGATCATTTATCAAACTTTTTCAATGGGGCCGGCGCGGGCTGCCCATTCTTGCCGTTGTTGCCGAACTTGGGATGGCAGCCGATGCAGGATGTGTCCACCGGTTTCCAATGGTTGTCCTTGTGACATTTGACACAAGCCACGTTTTTGTGGTCCTGATTCAGCCCGTAGCTGGTCATGGTGTTATGGTCAAATTTCAGGGACTCGCCTTTCCACGCGATGCTGGTGTGGCATTTGGTGCAATCCGCGCCGAGCGTGCCTTTGTGCGGGTCTTCCTTGGCCGTGTGGCAGGTGACACACGTAAATTGGGTCTGGCCCGGCTTGCCGAGGACGGCGATCCGCGCCGGGTTGTGGCAGGCGCTGCACTTGGCGGTGAGATGCTTTTCAAGCAATTGCTCGCCGTTGATTTCGTGTTTGAGAATATGATCCACCCCCACTTTCTGTTTGCCCCAACGATCCACCGTGTGGCAGGAAACACACGTCGGGCCGTATGCTTCCGGGTGCTTGACCTTATGGCAGGAATCACAGGCGACGCCCAGCCCCTTGAACTTGGTAAAGGCCAGTTTATCGCCTTTCACCTGGGGTTTGTGACAGTCGAGGCACTTGGTCTTAAGGTGTTTCCCTGCCAGCGGGAATTGCGAATCCCGGTTGTGATCAAACAGGAGCTGCTTGCCCGTCCAGCCGGAAGGTGTGGGATGGCATTTCGTGCATCCGTCCTGGGCGAACTGACCGTTGTGGGGGTCTTGGTGGCAATCATTGCAGCGGCCGAACGGCAGCTCCCGGAATTGCGCCGAGGCGAGCGGTTCCGGCGGCGGCTTGGGAACATGGCATTTCTCGCACGCCACCTCCCCATGTTTGGCGACGAGCGGATATTTTGAATCCTTGTTATGATCAAACGTCAATGCGTCTTTCTTCCACGAGGTCGTGGGGTGGCAGGTTTCGCAGCCAACGGCAAACTGTTTCCGGTGCGGATCCCCATGGCAACTCACGCAATCGTGCGCCAAACCCTTGAACTGCGCCGAGCCCAGGTCTGCGCCGGGCGGAATCGGCTTGTGACATTTGACACACTCGGCGGTCGCGTGTTTGCCAGTGAGCGGGAAGGACGCGTCCTGCTCATGGGAAAACTTTAGCGCCTTTGCCGTCCAGCCATTGGCCGTATGACATTTTTCGCAGGCCGCGGCAAACTGGTTGTTATGCGGGTCGCGATGACAGTCGGTGCATTGGTCTGACTTCAGCCCGATATAATAAATCCCCGACGTGAGCGGCGCATCCTTTACTACGGGTGGATGCAATTTTTTATGACACTCATCACACGCCACCTTGGCGTGCTGGCCTTCGAGTTTAAAGGCGGCGTGGTTGTGGTCGAATTTGTCGCGGTCGAACGGCACGATCGAATTGGTTGTGCCCGGATGTTCCTTGTGACAGGCCCGGCAGTCGTCTTTCAGGGTGCCATGATAGCCGATTCCCTTGGCGCGGCGCTCGCGGATGTCCAGATGGCATTGCTCGCAGTTGGCGTCCGGAATCTGGCCGGTATAGGAGTGGCATTTGGTGCAGGATTCCGCCAGGGGCCCGATGCGATGGCGGGTGGATAAATCGCTCGGGTTGATGCTGTCCGCGAACTTTTTGACAAACCCTTTTTTAACCGAGGCGAGCTGCGCCTGGTTGAAGGCCAGCGTGCCGACTCCGGCCAGCAGCAGCGTTATAATCAGGATGATGATTTCCGCTTTGGAAACGTGCAGCTCCTCCTTGAGCGTTTTTTTGCCCGGGGTCGCGTGGTGCGACCGGGCGGACTCCGGCAGGCTCAACGCGTGATGATGCTTGATGTATTCGATGGGCGCCCAGCCGTGGAAGATCCCCGCCAGCGCAATCCGCGTGCTGGGGTTGAGCATGGCCAGATACAGGTGCCCGCCCGTGGATCCCAGCGCGGAGAAAAACAGCGCCGTGTGAACATACCACGGCGACAGGATGCTGCCCTTGAAAAACATCAGCAAGCCCGTGGTGCTGAAACCCCCGAAATAAATGAACACCAGCATGGCGTTGATCTTCTGGCCGGTATCGAAGCGGCCGGCGGGCGGCGGCGTGATATGCTTGTTATACACGCTGCGGAACGACTGCGTCATCCACAGCACATCATCCAGTCCCCACGTCAGCATGGCCCGGAGGTGCTGCCAGTGGGCCTTGGCGCTCACCACCACCGTAAGCGGCAGCCCGAAGATCCACCCGGCCGCACTGGCTTCGTGTAGGACCGTTGCCAGATGGCGGTCAAAGTGCCAGAACCGCGAGGCCAGCATGATGGCGCCCGTGAACATCAGCAGCACAAACGGCAGGGCGTTCACCCAGTGCAGAATCAATTCCGGTTTGACGAACCGTTTGAATTTCTGAATGTGAATGCTGTATTGGCCGGTGCTGGGATGGCAGGCAATCGCTTTTTCCCCGGCACATTTTTTAAGTTCGCCGAGAATGTCCGTCACGAGCGCCGGCCAGACCGTCGTCGGGTCGCCACCGGGAGATGGCAGGCCAAGCGCGTCGCACAACTCAGCGGGAGTCAGGCCGTGGGTATTGTAAATATCGGCCGTGGTCAGCCGATGCACCAGGAGCGCATGCAGTATCCGCTGCGCGATGAGTTGCCCTTCGGATCGCGGCCAGTTTTTATTTACCGCCGCCGCCAGGGTTTTGCTGCAATGGACGACCGCCTCCACCTCCGGCACCTTCTGGTATTCCGGCTGGCGGCTTAGAAATTCCCAAAAACAGTCGTAGGTGATCAAGCCGGGCTCGCCGGCGGGCACCGTTGCGTCTAATAGTTTTTCCACTTCACCTGCCAGCCAGCGCAGTATGTCCGCTGGCTTCAGGTGGGAGACCTTTTCCAGAATCGCCACGCCGTCGGGATGAATCGGGAACAGTTTGACAAATTCATCCAGTCGCTCACTCAGGCCACCGTAACCGGCGGCAAACTTGCTCAGATGTTCCCGGACCAGCACCGCCTGCTCGGGCGTTTTTGGCACCAGCCGCGCCGCGAGCGCGGGCAGCGGTTCCGTTGAGATATAATCCCTCAGGAGCATTCCCTCGCTTAAATCAAATTGAATGAGTTCCCGGTATTTCATCGTGGTTGTCACCAGTTTTCCATGGTGCCGCTGCTGCCGGAGGAATGGTTGCCACAGCTTACGCGGCAAGTGCTCTCCCCGTAGGAGCCCGTGGATTTTGTAAAGCTAGTGATATAGACTTGGTTTTTGTCGTTGTTATAGGCATATCGGGCGGGCATGGCGCCATCGCGGTCGGCCATGAGGCGGGACATCGCGCTGCCATGCGGAATGACGACATGGCAACGATAGCACCCGCCAGCACTGTGGTGGTTGGCATGTCCGCCCATGGAATGCGAGGTGTCGTTATGGCAATTGACACACCAAGAACTGGCGAAAGCAGTGGCCGTGGGCCATGTGCTGGGCGCGGGGCCACCCGAAAACACCCGCAGCATATACGGATAGGCGGAACCGTGGGGGCCTTGCGCCGCAGGCGCGACCGAGTCGGTGTTGTGGCAATCGGAGCACATCATCGTCTGGTTGCCCGGGTTGCTGTTCCACGGTGTTTTCAATTCGCTGGTGACCAGCGGCTTGTTTCCAGTTGAATTAACGTAGTTGTTCAAGTTGGTCACCACCGGGTGGCCGGATTTGTTCATCGGGCTGAACTCTTGCGCCAAGTCGGTCATCACCGGAGTGGTGGCCGAACCGTTGGCTGAAAGGCCGTTGGGCGGAGTGCCCGTTTTCCAAGCGTAGGCAGTGTGGCACTTGAAACAAATCTGGTATTCGTAGGCGGCGGCAGTGATCATTGTGTAATCGCTTGGAGTGGCGGTGGCAGTGAAGATCACCGGGCTGCCGGTGAGGCCGGACGCGGTCGCCGTCACCGTGTAAGTTCCTGCCAGGTTTCCCAAGGTCAGTTTGCTCGCCGCCTGACCGTTGGCGGCGGAGGTTGTGCTGGTCGCGCTCAATGCCTGGCCCGTGGCACCGACGGGCACGGTCGCAATTGCAAACGTCACGCTCGTGCCGCTGACGGCGTTTCCGCCGACGTCAGTCACCGTCACGACAAAGGAATTCGTCAAGGCGGTGGTCGTGCTCCCGCTCTGGCTATTTCCCGAAGATAATGTGAGCCGGGCTGCTGCGCCGGCGTTGACCGTAATGGCCGCACTGTTTACCGACGCCAAAACATCACCGCTGGTGCGCGTGGCCGTCAGCACCACGCCGCTTTCCGCCTTGGTGTAAGTGACCCCACTGATGGTAACGTCACTACTGCCGGCCAGGATCGTGCCCGTCAGCGTTCCGCCCAAGGTGCCCGTGCCCGCCGCCCGGCTGAGGCTCACCCCGGTGTTCACTGAAACATTTAGCGGCACGCCACCGACGCCCTGCGCCTGCACCACCACGCTAAAACCCGTTCCCGCACTCGGGTTGATTCCACCGTTTATGGAGGTGATCGCCAATTTTCCCGTTCCGGCGGCGGTAAACGTCACCGGGCTGCCAATCAAGCCTGCGGAGGTGGCCGTCACGGTGTAAGTTCCCACCGTGTTTCCCAACGTCAGGGTGCTGGCCGCCTGGCCGTTGGCGACGGTGGTGGTATTGGTCACGCTCAACGCCTGGCCCGTCGCACCCGCGGGCACAGATGCAACGGTAAAGGTCACGCTGGTGCCGCTGACCAGGTTTCCGTAGGCATCGGTCACTGTCGCCACGCAGGGATTCGCCAGCGCCGTCCCCACGACCCCGGTCTGGCTGTTGCCCGCGGTCAAGGTCAGCGTGGCCGCCGCCCCCGCATTGACCGTGAAAGCCGCGCTGTTTCCGGGAGCCAGAGTATCGCCACTGGTGCGCGTGGCCGTCAGCACCACGCCGCTTTCCGCCTTGGTATAGGTGACCCCGCTGATCGTCACCGAACTGCTGCCCGCCAGAATCGTGCCCGTCAGCGTTCCCCCCAGGGTGCCCGTGCCCGCCGCCCGGCTGAGGGTCACCACCGTGTTCGTGGAGGTTTTGAGCAACGCGCCCCCGGCCCCCTGCACCTGCAACCCCACGCTAAAACCCGTTCCCGCACTCGGGTTGACTCCCCCGTTGACGGCGGTGATCACCAAATTGCCCGTGGCAGCAGCACTGAACGTCACCGGACTGCCAACTAAGTCTGCGGAGGTGGCCGT
>CAIMLG010000190.1 GCA_903842235.1 uncultured Verrucomicrobia subdivision 3 bacterium | reverse complement strand
GGATGGATTCCAGCAGCGCGTTGCTGGACAGCCAGTCGGTGAAATTGGCGTAGCTGATGCAGTCGCCGTAAATCTTGCCGGCTTCTTCAATGCGCGTTGTCCATGGGCCGGCGATGTCCTGAGCATCGAAGGCAACCAGCCGGCAATTTTTTGTCCATCGGCCGTATATGACCGCGCTGCGGGCTTCGTTGAATTTGCCGCGGCCCGCCCAAATTCCCATATCGAGCCGCCGGCCTGTGGGTAGTTCGTCGCGTATCGTTTTTGGTATGGCGATGAGGTTGCCGTTCCGTGTCCAGCAGCGTTCGCCGTCGAAAATGCAGCGCACATCCTGGAGTTTTTCGGAAAGAGTCCAGCCGACTGAAAACAGATCCTGCCCGGGCTGGTAGTCTCGGCCGAGTGAAATATATTTTTCGAGGTTCATGGTTTGGCTTTTGGTTGGATGGAAAACCATTTTTTGGCATCGCCCACCGTTACCAGTTCGCGGTAGTGGCCAAAAATCATGGCCGGTGAATTGCCCGCCTCAAGCGCAACTTGCGCGACGTTTTGAATGTCCGCAACGCGGTAGGAAATAAACGAGTGCCGGAGCGCGTTCGCTTTCCATTTCACGTTCGCGGCAACGGAGGTTTCATTTTGCCGTTTATTAAACGCGGTCAAGTTGCTCGGCTGGAAGAGCAGGCCGGTTTTCTTGGCGTGTGGTTTCAACCAGGCGGCGAGATTCGGCAGTATCGGCACAATGCGCCGGCTGGCGGTCTTGGCGTTGCCGGCGGTGATCTCGATATGCTGGCGGGCAAGTTTCACGTCCGGCCATTGCAACCGCATAACCTCGGCGGAGCGCAGATTGCCTTGGTTTAGCTGCCGGATGGCCACACGTCAACACAATCATGGGCGCAAAAAGTGATTACCAAACATAGCCGAAATAGCCCGCCATTTTAGCACTAGGCTTTAGCACTGGCTTGGTTTTGGAAACCTAAAAACTCACGGAAGGCTTGATTCTATTGGCTATATATGATGTTGGTAGCGCGCACGGGAATCGAACCCGTCTTTCAGCCTTGAGAGGGCCGTGTCCTAACCGATAGACGAGCACGCCAAGTAAATCCATGCTAACGCGCCACTGCGAGAAGTCAACGCTGTGGCTAAGGCGCAGAATCTTCGCCGAGTTCCACGTTCCAATAGGCGAGATCAATGAAGTGTTTCCAACTATCGTGCCGGTGCAGGGTGAAGTTGATCTGCACAAACGGACGCCATTTCGGTCGCTTCGGCTTGCGCACCAGATTCATCCCCGCTTCCGCCGGCGTGCGGTTGGCCTTGTGGGTGTTGCAGGCAATGCAGGAGCAGACAATATTTTCCCAGGTGGTTGGACCACCATGATCACGCGGGGTGACGTGATCCAGGTTCAGTTCGCTCCGGTCAAAGACCTTGCCGCAATACTGGCAGGTGTTTTTATCGCGTTCAAAAATATTGTGCCGGGTGAACTTCACTTCCTTCTTCGGCATCCGGTCATACATGAACAGCAGGATGATGCGCGGCACGCGAATGCGGAAGGAGATGGCATGAATAAATTCATCATGCGGAGCGGCCTCGGAAACATCGCGCCATTCCTGAAAGCTAAAGGTGCGAAAGGAGCCATCGGGATTATTCATCACCACCTGCGCCTGGCCTTGAAAGAGAAGCGTGAGCGCCCGGCGGGCGGTGCAGACATTAACTGCCTGCCAGAGCCGGTTCAGCACAAGCACATGCTGGTTGAGCGCGTTTTTCATGACGCAACTGGCGGAACCCTAGCAGAAGACCTTTTGCCGGTCAATCGTTTGCCGCAAAGCCAACGGTCAGCGCACGGTCAGCGACGATGACGATTCCTTTTGGCCGGCCGCGTGCCCGCCGACGTTGGACGCCGATTTTTCCCGCCATGGCCCGAATGAAAAGCCGGTTTGGGCACAGCCGAAGGGACCACCGGCCGAGATGGCACCGGGGAACGCGAGTCCGTTCGGGCGGTCGGGGTCAGTCGGAAGTCCACCTGTTTCTTGAAGCCATCCACCTTGGCCACTTGCACGGTGACGGCGTCGCCCAGCCGAATCATCCGCCGGGTGCGACGCCCGACGAGCAGATTGCGGGACTCGTCAAAAACAAAGAAATCATCCTCCACTGTGGACAGCGGCACCAGGCCGCTCATGGCCAGGCCCGGCACATCCACAAAGAAGCCGAAGTTGCGCACGTCCGTCACACAGGCGGGATAGCGTTCCGGGTTTCCGGAAGCCAACTGCGCATTCAGGAAGGCGTAGAGTTTTACATCTTTGCTGTCCCGTTCGGCGTCGGCGGAATTTCGCTCGGTCACAGAAATGTGTTCGGCGGTTTCCTTGAGCGCGAACAGCGGAGCGGCAATTTTGTCGAACAACGCGCGATGCACCACCAGATCGGCATAACGGCGGATGGGCGACGTAAAATGGGTGTATTTCTTTTTTGCCAGTCCGTAGTGCCCCAGGGGTTCAGTGGAGTAGCACGCGCGCATCAAGGATTTTAGGAAACCGATTTTCAGGGCCGGACCAATGGGCAAAGTGCCCAGCCGCTGCAGCAGTTTTTGCACTTCCGCCGGGTGGCTCAAATTGCCGCACGGCACATTCTGGCTGAGCACATCCTGGCGATACTCCTGCAAGCGCCGTTCCTCCGGCACCTCATGCACGCGGTAAAGCGCCGGTTTGCCGAGGCTCATCAGCCGCGCGGCCACCGCCTCATTCGCCAGCAACATGCATTCCTCAATGAGCTGATGCGACACGTCGTTCTCGTTGCGCTCAATCCGCAGAATCCGGCCCTGCGCGTCCAAGCGGATTTTGGATTCCGGAAAATCGAGATCCAGCGAGCCGGCCCGGAAACGCAGCTTGCGGATGCGTTGTGCCAGCGCATGCGCCTGATGCAACATCAATTCAACGGCTTGCCCGGGCATGGGATTGCGCTGGAGAATGGCCAGGACTTCACCGTAAGTGAACCGGCGCTGCGAATGGATGACGGCCGGATAAAACTTCGCATTCAGCACCCGTCCATCATCGGACAACAGAAATTCGACGCATTTGGTCAGCCGGTCCACCCGCGGCTTGAGGGAGCAAAGCTCATTGCTCAAGGCTTCCGGCAGCATCGGAATGACGCGGTCCACGAGGTAAGTCGAGTTGCCGCGTTTCCGGGCCTCGGCATCCAGCGCAGTGCCGGGTTTGACGTAGTGCGACACATCGGCGATGTGCACCCACAGCCGCCATTGCTCGGACGAAACGCGCTCCAGACAAATGGCGTCATCGAAATCTTTCGCATCATCGGGATCAATCGTGATCACCCGATGCAGTCGGCAATCCGTTCGCCCGGTGAGATCGTGCGGGTGAACCGTGTTGCCGATGGCGTGCGCTGCCGCCAAGACAGCTTTGGGGAAATGGAGCGGCAAATCGTATTGGCGCAGCACGGAAAGCATGTCCACGCCTTCCGCGTCCGGGGCACCGAGAATTTCAATGATCTCGCCTTCCGGATTGGCGTGACGCGATTCCCATTCCTGCAGTTCGGCCACCACCTTGTCGCCAATCCGCGCTGGACGCCCCAAGTCGCGCGGTTCCGGCACATAAATATCGTGCGGAATGCGCGGATCATCGGGGACGACGTAAAGAAACTGCCGACCACGCTGCAGGGTGCCGACGATCTGCGTGCGGCGGCGTTCCAAGACGCGCACCACGGTGCCGGTGGTAGCTTCCACGGCTTTGGCGCGCAATCCCTTGCCACGCACGTCACGGCGGACGAGCACGCGGTCCTCGTGCAAAGCCGTGCCGGTGGCATTCTCAGGTATCGCAATTTCCTTAAGGCTGGCGTCGTCCGGCTGCAGGAATCCCCTGCCCTGCCGGGTCATGCGAATCCGGCCGGGAATTAGATCGGCCTCACCGGATTGGATGTAGCGGTTGCCCTTCAGGCGCACTATCAGGCCCGCCTGCTCCAGTTCAAGCAACAGGGTTTGCAAATTTTGTTGCCGGTCGGGCGGAAGTCGCAGGAGGCGGAGCAGTTCCGGCACATTGGCGGGAACGTAGTCCTTACGGCCAAGCACGACCACAATTTTTGTTTTCAAGTCATTCATGCGGAATGAAATTATTATTGAGAGTCACAGGCGTGCTGCAGTCGGCAGCCCCTAAGTCGTAACAGGTGCGCGGCCATTTTTCCAAATAATTCGTTCCGCCACAACCGGGGCGATAAGGAAAATGCCATTAAAACTCCGGAGAATGACCCAACCATTCCAAACTCACGTCAACCTGTGATTAATGGAAACATCACACCCCCCCCCGTCGCAGGGCTCGAAACATTGGGCCGCCGCCTTCGGATGGTTGCGGCAGGGTTTAAACCGCCTTGACCGCCGGATGCCGAATATCCTGCGCTTCACAGAGATAAACAACCTCCTCGGCGATGTTTTTGGCGTGGTCGGCGATGCGTTCGAGGCTCTTGGCGGCGACGATCCAATGCAGGCAGCGGGCGATGGTGTCGGGATTCTCCACCATGTGCTCCACGAGTGCGGCATGGATTTGCTTATTGAGGGCGTCCACTTCCTTGTCGCGGGGAATAATGGTGCGGGCGGCGGCGGAATCCCGATGCACAAAGGAGTCGAGGGCATCCTTGACCATGGCCAGCGCTAGCGCGGCCATGCGGGGCAGATCCAAGGTGATTTTTACCGGCGGCTCCTGCGAAAGGTCGCGGGCGCGCTTGGCGATCTTGGTGGCCTCGTCGCCAATGCGTTCGAGGTTTTGCGAAATCTTCATCGCCACAGTGACCAGCCGAAGATTGGTGGCGAGCGGAGCCTTGGTCAGCAGTTGGATGGCCAGTTCGTCAATCTCGATCTCAAATTGGTCCAACATGTGGTCGTTCGCCTTCGCCCGCAGGGCGAGGTCGTGGTCGCGCTGCATGAGCGCCTGCACAGCTTCGTTGACCAGCTTTTCGGCATGGCTGGCCATCAGCAGCAATTGCTGGCGCAGATTTTCGATGCCGGCTTCAAAATGATTTTCCATATTTATATTATTTATTCTCAGCCTCAGCCTCAAATACGATTTATGAGGACGACGATGAGCAGGAGGCTGAACAAATTTCAGCCGAAGCGGCCGCTCACATAATCCTCCGTGCGCTTTTGCGCGGGGTTGGTGAAGATTTTGGTGGTGGAGGCAAATTCTACCAGTTCGCCAATGTAGAAAAAGGCGGTGTGATCGGAAATGCGTGCGGCCTGCTGCATGTTGTGCGTCACAATGACAATGGTGAAATACTTTTTCAAATCCAAAATCAAATCTTCGATGCGCGCGGTGGCGATGGGGTCGAGCGCACTGGCCGGTTCATCCATCAAAATGACTTCGGGCTTGATGGCAATGGCGCGGGCAATGCAAAGCCGCTGTTGCTGGCCGCCGGAGAGGCCTAGCGCGCTGCTGTGCAGGCGATCTTTCACCTCTTCCCACAAGGCGGCTTGCTGAAGACTTTCCTCGATGCGGGTATCAAGGTCGGACTTTGCCTTCACGCCGTGCAGGCGCAGGCCGTAGGCGACATTTTCGTAGATGGATTTGGGAAACGGATTGGATTTCTGAAACACCATGCCCACGCGTTTGCGGAGCTCGATCACATCTACGTCCTTGGCGTAGATGTCGTGGCCGCCGATCTTAATGGAGCCCTCGATGCGCACGCCGTCAATCAGGTCGTTCATACGGTTCAGGCAGCGGAGCAAGGTGGATTTGCCACAGCCACTGGGCCCAATGAAGGCGGTGACAACTTTTTCTTCCAGATGGACGGAAATATTCTTCAGCGCCCTGCTGGCACCGTAATATAATGAAACCCCTTCGATTTCAATAAATGGGGCGGCGGTCGGCGCGCTGGCCGCCGATATTTCTTTTGGCACTAGTTTCGGAGTCAAAGTTTCAGCCATAACGTGGAAATATTAGAGTTGCCATCAGCCCATTGCCCGCAGTTTTTTCCGCACCCGGGCGCGGATGAGGATGGCCACGATGTTCAGCGCAAACGTGAGCATGAGCAGCACCAGCACGGTGGCGTAAAGGATCGGCCGGGTCTGCTCGATGTTCGGTGACTGCGTGGCCAAGACAAAAATATGGTAGCCCAGATCCATGAACTGGTCGCTCAAATGCCCTGGCAGCGAGGCCATGTAATACGCCACGCCGGTGAACAAGATCGGGGCCACTTCGCCCGCCGCACGGCTGACAGCCAGAATGCCGCCGGTCATGATGCCCGGCAGCGCCTGCGGCAGGACGATTTTTAAAATGGTTTCCAGTTTGGTGGCCCCGAGCGCCAGACTGGCTTCACGCAAGCCGGTCGGAATGGCTTTGAGGGATTCCTCCGTGGCGACAATGACCACCGGCAACGTCATGACCGCCAACGTGAGCGAGGCCCAGATCAAGGCGGGTTGGCCCCAAACTGGACTGGAATCTGAAGCAGACAGATGGAGGTGTATATGAAGATACTTTTGCAGGATATTATCCAGACTAGGGCCAAAGTTACTGATTCCCCTATCCATGTTTTTGCCAACGAAGTTGATGAAGAAACCGAGGCCGAACAGCCCGAAAACGATGGACGGCACGCCCGCCAAATTATTTACCGCCGCCCGGATGATGCGGGTGTTGAGGGACGTGTTGGCCGCATATTCCGTGAGATATATGGCAGTAATGACCCCCACGGGGATCACGAAAATAGTCATCACAATCACACGGAAAGCCGTGCCGACGATCATCGGCAACACGCCGGTGGTATTCGCATCAAAGAAATCTTTCTTCGGAATCGTGGAGACAAAATGCCAGGAAATGGCGCTCCAGCCGTTGATGACGATGTTCAGTAGAATCGTAGCCAGGATGCCGAGAATGAACAACGTGGCCATCCCGGTCAGGCCGCTGAAGAAGAAGGACCAGAAATCGAACTTCTCCGCGCGAAAATGGCGCGTTTCAGTTCGGGCGTTGGTGGTTTGGGCATTCATCCGCAGTCTTTCCAACCAGTTCCGGAAAAACGCAGAGACGCAGAGAACGCAAAGTTTGAAAAACAGGTTTTCTCAGCTTTGCTCCGCGTTCTTGGCGTCTTTGCGTTCATGTTTAAGCGGTTATTTTCAATTAACCAACTTTGTCAACCGGGTTCCTGCTCATCGTTTCCCCTCCAATTTGTTTTTGAACCGGTGGATCACGAAGTCGCCAATCATGTTGGAAATAAAAGTGGCGGCGAACAACAGCGCGCCGAGCATGAATAAAATGCGGTAGTGCGGCCCGCCATTCACCGCCTCGGCCATTTCGGCGGCGATCGTGGTGGTGATGCTCCGGGCGGAATCGAACACGCTCCAAGACATCACGCTGGCGGAACAGACCATCAGCACGATCATCGTCTCACCAATTGCCCGACCAAAACCGAGCACGGTGGCGGCGAAGACGCCCGGCAACGCGGCGGGCAGCACGATCTGCCACGCGGTCTGCCAGCGCGAGGCCCCCAGCGCCAGCGCTCCCTGCGTGTAGGCGCGCGGCACACTGGTCAGGGCATCCTCGGCGATGGAAAAAATCACGGGAATAACCGCGAAACCGAGCGCAATGCCCGCAACAAAGGCGTTCAGCCGGGTCTGATAATGGAATATGCCTTGCAGCACACTGGCCATGACCAGCAGGGCAAAGACCCCGACCACCACGGAGGGAATGCCGGAAAGCAGCTCTATGGTGGGCTTGGCGATTTCCCGGACGCGGGGGCGAGCCAACTGAGAAACATAAATGGCCGCGCCCACCGCCAGCGGCACCGCAAACAGCAAGCCGATCAAAGTGACCTTGAGGGTGCCGACCAAGAGCGGGACGATGTTGAATTTTTTGATCTGGCCGACGGGCTGCCAGATGGATTCCGGGTGGTCATACCCACTCCATTGATGCGGGTGAAGCAGGTATTTCCATTCGGTGGTGTTGGCCTGGGCATCGGGATCCTTCCGAAAATTTTCGGGGATTTCGTCCTGCGCCTCAACCTTGACCTCCAAGAGGGTGCGCAGAGTGCTCTTTTCCATCTTAGCAAATTGCGCCGGCGAGAGCTCCAGGTAAGCTTGCAGTTCCGCCGGGGAATGTTTGTCCAAGTCATCCGGCGGGATGGGCTTTTGCACCAGCGCGGTGTTGGTCTGGCCGAGAAAGACGGGCAGGGCTTCCCGAGCCACAAACAAGAAAATCAGCAGCACCATCAGGATGGCGGAAAGCGAGACGAGAAAGATAAACTTCTCGGCCAGCCATTCCAGGGGCCGGGCCTGGTGGCCGCGATGAATGCCCATCCATCCGTGGCTGCGGCGGCGGTTCTGGTTTTGGTCTGGCATCGGGCGGCGGGAAAGTTAAATGGGCGGAGCAGAAATCTCAATTCAGGAATCTGCTCCGCCCTGAGGATGATCCACGGAGGAACGCGATCAAATCAGTTGCTGCGGAGATTTTTCGGCAGCGGATAGTAACCAATGTCCTTCACGTATTTCTGGCCTTCGTCGCCGCGAATCCAGTTCAGGTAGGCGGCGATTTCGCCCTTGTCTAGATTGGGGTTCACATAGACGTAGAGGTGCCGCCAGATGGGATAGGTGCCGCTCATGACGTTTTCCTCGGTGGGCGCAATGGCAGGCGAAGCGTCATCTTTTTTGATCAAGAGCAGCTTGCTGCTACCGCCGTAGGCCGCCCCGCCGTAGCCGATGGCGTTTTTGTCTTTGACGACGGACTGGACGATGAGCGCCGTGCCTTGCTGGGTCTGCGCACTGGCGGCAAAGTCCTTGCCCTTCAAGACGTGTTCCTTGAAGAATTCGTAGGTGCCGGAGCTGTTTTCACGACTGTAGACGGTGATCGGAGCATCGGCACCGCCCACTTCCTTCCAGTTCTTGATCTTGCCGGTGAAAATGTCGCCGACTTGGTCCAGCGTCAGTTCCTTCAACGGGTTTTCCGGATTCACATAGACGGACAAACCGTCCAGGGCCACTTTATATTCAGTTGGGCGGGCTCCGCCGAAAACGGCGATGCATTTTTGCAGTTCCGCCGACTTGATCTTGCGCGAGGCGTCACAGAGGTCGGTTTGTTGAGCCTGCAGCGCGGCAAAACCGATGCCGGAACCGCCGCCGGAGACTTGAATCTTAACATCGGGGTGCTGGCCCATGTAAACCTCGGCCCACTTCTGGGCGAGAATGACGAGGGTGTCCGAGCCTTTGACGGTGATGTTACCGGCGTAGGCGTTGGCGGCAACGGTGGCTGCCGCGAGGATGGTGGCTAATGTTTTCATGCAATGATTATGACAGAATGTTTTCAATTATGTTTGTTACGTTTCAGTGACACTTAGAATTTCCACATGATGTCGGCCATGAAATGCAGGGCGCTGCTTTTGGGCTCCGGCACATTGTTGTAAACCGTTTGATTGATCAGGTCGTTGATGAAGCAAGTCGTGGTGAAAGAAAGTGAGTCTGTGAACGAGTAGGTTGCCTTGATCAAGTGACCCTTGATGTTGGTGCCGCCAAAATACCCAGCGGAGCCGGAGCTCGGTGGGTTTTGGTAAAAGGCGCCGTGGTCGTCATCCGCCATCTGGTCATACCAGGCATCGGCTTCGAGATATTCATAGCGGTAGGAGAGCTCCCAAGTCTTTTTATGACCGGACTTGCCAAACGTCACGCCAGCCCAGTAACCGTTGTTCTGCTTGGTCGCACCAGGATTATGCAGGTATTCCCCGGCGACCTTGATGGGAAACGCGCCGTTGTACAAGGGGAAACTGTCCAGCGTGTAGGTCGCACTCGCGTCGGCGATGAGCGGGGTATA
Source organism: uncultured Verrucomicrobia subdivision 3 bacterium (assembly GCA_903842235.1). GTDB lineage: Bacteria > Verrucomicrobiota > Verrucomicrobiia > Limisphaerales > UBA11358 > UBA11358. The sequence goes on along the minus strand of CAIMLG010000190.1, from coordinate 2,937 downwards.
ATTGTTCAGCAGGATACCGTTCCCATCGCGAGTGTTGCCCTGATTGATGTAAGGCACATTGGCGGTGCTGAGTTGCGCCGGGCTGGCAATCGCCAGCGCCCCCACGCCGAGGCTGCTCGCCCACTTGGCATTCCACAGGGCATTCCAGGTTACCTGCCCACCATACATGAACGGGTCATGCGTCGAGCCGGAATTTTCATCCATCACAAACGCCGCCCCGGTAAAGGCGAGGCTGTGCTTATCATTGATGGTGTAGCCACCCGTCAAGGCCGCGCCCTCGGGCACGATATCGGGATCGAAGACCATTGGCGTAAAGCTGAACGGATTATCCATCTTGCCGACCGTGGCCGCCAGCAGCCAGCCGCCCGAGTTGATTGGCGTCCACTTGCCATAGGCCGCATCAATATAAACCATCTTCCGCGAGAAATTGTCTTGCATCGTGGTGTTGGCCGACACGGAATTGCCCGCCGCACTCTGGCTGCCGATGCCCTTGGCATCGCCGGAGCCAAGGCGAAAACCGACTTCCAGATCGTCCAGCATATTTACCGCCATGCCAACGCGCAGCCGGTAACGCAGCCGCGTCCGGTCAACCAGGGCGGCGTTGTCACCGGAAAAAACTCGTAGCGGCCGCGAAAGTCACCGCTCAATTTGTAACCGTTCACCCAGTCCGGCATGCCGGTCTTGGCCGCGAAGGCGGTCTTGAAATCCTTGTCGGTTTCCGCCCGCAGATCCTTGGCCTCATTAACGGTGAGGATCCCTTTGTCGATCAGCTTGTCAATCAGCGCATCGGAGGATTGCGCCTGAGCCTGGGGAGCCAGGGCAGCCAGCGCGGTAGCGCCGGCAAACAGGGCGAGTTTGGTCGTCGTTTTGGATATTTGCATTTTAATGATGTGGGTTATTGTCAGACCCGCACAGAATGCGGCATCGCCGTTACAATCAAATGGCGGTCTTGTTACAATTGTGTTACAAATTTCAGATTGCCGCTTGCCGCTGCCGCCAAAAATTTGCAGAATCCGCCCGTTCAGAATTTTCATTTCGACCGTAATACTATTTGAAATTATGTTTTCCATCCAAAAACTCTTCAGCAAAGGCGACCGTTTTCAGGAACTATTGGAAGCCGCGGCGCAGGAATCCCACGAAAGCGTCCGGCTCGTCATTGCGATGATGAAATCGCCCCGCAACACGCAGAATTTCGACGACTTGGTGCTGGCGCGGCGCAAGGAGAAGAAAATTTCCGAGCAGATCAGCACCGAACTGGTCAAGACTTTCGTCACCGGTCTGGAACGGGAAGATATTGAGGCCCTGGCCCGCGGCATTTACCGCATTCCCAAAGCTGCCGAAAAGCTCGCCGAGCGGCTGGTGATCGCCGGCTCGCACATGGACGGCGTGGATTTTTCCAAGCAGGCCGACCTGATGGCCAAGGCCACCGATGCCCTGCATGAAATGATCCGCCAATTGCGGCACATGAAGGATCTTGAAAAAATCAAACTGCTGAACGACCGGCTCCAATACGTCGAGGGCGAGGCCGACAAATATATGAACGAACTGCTCCGGGACCTCTATGCCGGCAAATTCGATCCCCTGCGCGCCATGGTCATCCGCGATGTCTATGAGCTGATGGAAAAAGTGGTTGACCGCTGTCACGATACCGGCAATGTCGTCATGCAAATCGTCTTGAAAAACTCCTGACGATCATGCTTCTGGTATTCACCGTCATCTTTGTGGCGCTGCTGTTCACCTATACGAACGGCTTTCACGACACCGCCAATGCCATTGCCACGGTCGTTGGCACCAAAGTGCTCACGCCGAGGCAGGCCATCATCCTTGCCACCATCACGAATCTGCTGGGCGCGATGATCGGGGCGGCCGTGGCCAAAACCATCGCTTCCGGCTTGGTGGATTCTAATCTCATCCCGGCGGATTTTGCCTCGCCCATGCTCATCTGCGCGCTCATCGCGGCCATTTCCTGGAATCTGGTCACCTGGTATTTCGGCATGCCGTCCAGCTCCAGTCATGCGCTGGTCGGTGGCCTGGTCGGGGCGGCCATCGCGGCGGCCCACGGTAATTGGAGTGCGGTCATCTGGGTCAAGGCCCCGGCCGTTGGCGCCCATTGGTGGACGGGCGGTGGCATTCTTTATAAAGTGGTTATTCCGATGATCATCTCGCCCGTGCTCGGCTTCTTGATCGCTTTTTTCCTGATGGGTTTCCTGTATGTGGCCTTAAAGCAGGCTAGGCCGGTCAGTGTCTCCCGGAATTTCGGAAAATTGCAGCTCGTCAGTTCCGCCTACATGGGTTTCAGCCACGGCACCAACGACGCCCAGAAAACCATGGGCATCATCGCCCTCGCGCTCGTTGCCGCCACCAAGGCGGGCACGTTTGATCAATTACCCGGCTGGCTGGCTTTCCTGAAAACGGTGGAACCGTCACCCGGCAACCCCTTGGTGATTGCCCTGTGGATCAAGGTGCTGTGCGCGCTCACGATGGCGGCCGGCACCGCCCTGGGCGGTTGGCGCATCATCCGGACGCTCGGCCACAAACTGGTGAAGCTCCAGCCCGTTCATGGCTTCGCGGCCGAAACCGCCGGGGCCACGGTGCTGCTCGGCACCGCGATGATGGGCATGCCCGTCTCCACCACGCACGTCATCACTTCCTCCATCATGGGCGTCGGCACCGCCAAACGCTGGGGGGCATTGAAATGGCCCGTCGTCGAGCGCATCATTTGGGCTTGGATCATGACCCTGCCGGTTACTGCAATCATTGCCTACGCGTTGGTGATAGTGGTGCAATGGTTCTGAAACCTCTATTTTTGTATACACAGCCGTCCCACAGGATTTTTGAAAAAAGTGCTGGAACAATTTGTTTAGCCCTGCCACACGGCAGGGATGAATAAAAAACGCAACCGTCCCAGCGCCGTCAAAACTGAATCTTTTGCGGCAG
>CAIMLG010000189.1 GCA_903842235.1 uncultured Verrucomicrobia subdivision 3 bacterium | reverse complement strand
TTTGGTTTTTGTTTTGATTATTGCGCTGTGAAATTTTCCCTCGAAAAATTTCACAACGGGTTAAATTTAACCGGTTCCGGGAGGCGGTCGGGGACGAGACACTGAACTGACAACCGGCCGAAAGATGAAACGGTGAACTACGCTTGCTGGCCGGCGCACGCCTTGCCGCTCTCACACAAATTGATAACAACCGCGGCCCGTCCGTGCAAGCAGCAAAGCGTTGATTCGAGTTGTTTTTTTCGCGCTTCATCGCTCAGGGATCACCGCAGTTTCAGCGTCGCCAGGGCGACCACCGCGCACAGTACACATAAAATATAAAAGCGCATCACCACCTGGGATTCGTGCCAGCCTTTTTTTTCAAAATGATGGTGCAACGGGGCCATCAAAAAGATCCGCCGGCCGGTGCCGGTCCGCAGGCGGGTATATTTGAACCAACCCTGCTGTAAAATCACCGAACCCGCCTCCGCCACGAACACGCCGCCGGCAATCACCAGCACAAACGGCTGGTGAATCAGCACCGCCACGATGCCAAATGCGCCGCCCAGGGCGAGCGAACCCGTGTCGCCCATAAACACCTGCGCCGGGTGGCAGTTGAACCAGAGAAAACCCAGTCCGGCCCCCAGCAACGCCGCACAAAAGATGGTCAACTCCCCCGCGCCGGACACAAACGGAATCTGCAGATACGCCGCCGCCTTCACGTTGCCTGCCAGATAGGTGAAAACCAGAAAAACAAATCCGACAATCAAGGTGCAACCGGTGGCCAAGCCATCCAGTCCGTCGGTCAGGTTCACCGCATTGGAACTGCCGACGATCGCCAGCAGCACCACCACGATCCCCGCCGCCGCGCCGATGGGGAGCGGATATTTATAAAATGGCAGCATCAGGTCAGACACCAGATTGCTGGGCATCACGCTTTTGCCACCGAGCAGGAACAGCTCGCTCCGGGCCGGCAGATTCCACAGATAAATTCCCACGAAGGCCGCCAGGGCAAACTGCGTGATCAATTTTACGCGCGGCGGGGTGCCGCCCCCGCTCTGCTTCAGAATTTTCGCGTAATCATCGTAAAAGCCCAACCCGGCCAGCACCAAGACCGACAAGAGCGTCAACTCCACCTGCGCGTTCCATTGCGCCCACAACATCGTGGAAATCACCAGCGAGAGAACAATCAAAATGCCGCCCATCGTCGGCGTGCCTTTTTTATTGGCCCGCACGTTTGCCAGCCCTGCGGCTTCAGCTTGGTCGGCGTATTCCTGCCCGATTTTCAATTCCTTCAGCCAGCGAATGATTTTGGGCCCCAGCCACCAGCACAATAACAGCGAAGTGACCGCCGCCCCGGCGCTGCGCACGGTGATGTATTTGAACAGCCGCAAAAACGACAGTTGCGATTCCCAATCGCTGCCGGGCGCCCAGTCCAAAATTTGCTGGCTCAAATAATAAAACATATTAACCGTTTCCCGCCTTCAAGATTTCCGCCAACCGCTCCAACCGCAGGCTCCGCGAGGCCTTGATCAGCACCACATCCCCTGACTTCAAAAAGTTTTTGACCGCCCGCATCGCACCCTCGACCTCGGCGAATTCAAACACCCGGGTCAACCCCGCCGCCCGGGCCGCCTGGGCCGTGACCGCCGCCAATTTGCCGATGGCGACCAACTGACCGACCTTTAATTCGGCGGCGCGCCGGCCCACTTCCGCATGGGCCGCTGCGCTCTGGGCGCCCAATTCATTCATGTCGCCGAGCACCGCCACCCGCCGGCCTTGAAACGGCAGGCCGCACAAGGTTTCCAGCGCCGCGATGGTTGAATCCGCATTGGCATTGTAGCAGTCGTCCAACACGCGCACGCCGTTGGCCTCCCAAAAATTCAACCGCATTTTCGCCGGCTGGCATTCCGCCAGGCCGCGCTGGATTTCCGCGCGGCCCAAGCCCAGCTCCTCACTGACCGCGGCCGCCAGCAAGGCGTTCGTGACCTGATGCCGGCCCAGCAAATTCACGCGATACTCGCCGCCAAAATTCGCCCGGGGGGCCACCACCTGAAAGGTCACGCCATTTTTATCCAGGCGGGCCTTCGTCGCCCGCCAGTCGTTCTGTTCGCCAAAACCGACGCGCACCACCGCGGCCCGCGTCCGGGCCGCGATTTTTTCCGCCCACGCGTTATCGCCGTTCAGAAACAACTTTCCGTCCGCCGGCAGTAATTCCGCCAGCCAGCCTTCCTCCTGCGCCACGCCGGCGAGATCGCCGAAAAACTCCAGATGCTCGCGGCCGATATTCGTGATGACCCCGAATTTCGGGTGGCCGAGTTTCATCAGCGGGGCCAGTTCGCCGGGATGATTTGTGCCAATCTCCAGCACGGCCGCCTGATGCGCTTGCTCCAGCCGCAACAGCGTCGCGGGCACGCCAATGTCGTTGTTGAAACTCGCCTCGCTCCACAGGGTGGCCAATTTCTGGCGGAAGATGGCGGCGATCAAATCCTTCACGGTCGTCTTGCCATTCGAGCCGCCGACGGCCACCACCGGCAATTCAAATTGGCGGCGATATTCGGCCGCAAGCTGGCCAAATGCGGTCCGCACATTTTTCACCCCCAGCAAGGTCACGCCGGCGGGAACCTTGAAATTCGGGTTTTGAACTTTGGCCTGTTCAACCACAACCGCCGTCACGCCCTGGGCGGCAACCTCGGCAATGAAATCGTGACCGTCGAACTTTTCGCCCTTGATGGCAAAGAAGAGATCCCCCGCCTTCGCCGCCCGTGAATCCGTGCAAACGGCCGTGATTTCCTGATCCACCGACGGGCCACAGATTTCAGCGGCACAGGCTTCGGCGATAAATTTTAAGGAGCGTGGTTCCACAAGATTATTTCAACAAAAAGGAAGCGGTGACCACGGCGGTAATAGTTTTCTGGCGGGCCGCAGTATCGTTTTCGCCCTGCCAACTGGTGGCGACGCTATGCTGCGGGGTAATCTGAAAAATGCCCTGATCGGCACTGTTCAGCCGGGCGATGGCCCGGCCGCCCTGCAACGCGATCTGCTCAGCCCGGGCGCGCGCATCTTTGGTGGCGGCGGCGAGCATCTCGATTTTCGCCTCCCCCGCCCGGGTGTAGATGAATTGCGGTGACGCCACGGTGAAAATCACGCCCTGCTCCACCAGCGGCGTGCTGTCCAACCGGTCCAGCCGGTCCACATCGGCGGATTCCACGGAAACGAACTGGCTCAAGCGATAGCCGGTGGTGCGCTGCTGCATCCAGCCCTCGGCGTTTTTCTGCGTCGCCTTCATTTCCTCGATGTTAATGGGCCCGAAAGTAAAGTTGGTGATGCCGGAATCGCCCAGAAATTTGGCCACCAGCGCGTGGTTGGCCTGAATTTTGTGCTGGGCGGCGAGCAAGGTTTCCGCCTCCGCCAGAAAACTGCCGGACCAGATGGCGAGATCGGACTCAATGTTCTTCTGCACCGAGCCTTTGACGGTGACAAATTGGGAATTCTTGATTTTGACCCAGGCACTGGTGCCGAGCATGGCGGAGCACACCAAACCAACGGCCAGGAAGAGGCCAGCGAGCATGCCAAAAAGTTGTGGGCGGGATTGATTCATAAGTGATTGGTCAGATGGAAGTTCATTAGGGTCGGATGCGCACAGCCAGCGGCAGCGCATTGGTCATCAACTTGGGATCCGGCGGGATGTTCAAGTAACTAGCACAGCGCTCGGCGATGTCGCGGAAGACCGGGCCGCAAACTTTGCCGCCGTAATAGCCTTCCTTCGGCTCGTCCATCACGATGGAAATGCATAGTTCTGGATTGTCTGCCGGGAAGAAGCCAATGAACGATGCAATGTATTTGCCGGGCGCGTAACCGCCATTCTCCGCTTTCTGGGCCGTGCCGGTTTTGCCGGCGACAACATAATTTTTCATTGCCGCGTCGGGCGCCGTGCCAGTCTTGGTCGGGACGGTCTTCAAAGCCTCGATCATCTGCAAGCTGGCGGCCTCACTGATGACCCGCCGCACCGGTTCCGGACGATACGTCTGCACCACGCCGCCGTCACGGTCCTGCAGGCGGCTGACAATCATGGGCGGCATCAACACGCCGTGATTGGCAATGGCCGCCATCGCATACAACATCTGCAGCCGCGTTACGTCCACCCCATGCCCCATGGGGATTTGGGCCATCGAAACTTTATACCAATTTTTAACCGGATAAAGGACACCACGAACCTCTCCTGGCAATAGAATGCCGGTTCGCTGCCCAAATCCGAAGTTCCAAGCGTAATCGTAGAGACTTTGTGCCCCCAGCCGTTCAATGGCAATTTTGGCCGCGCCAATATTGGAGGACTTCATGATGATATTTTTCACCGTCTCGTTGCCGAGACTTTCATGATCGTGCAGCACTTTGCCGGCATAGGCGAAATGGCCATTCTCGCAAAAAAATTGGTCGTTCAAGGTCACCGCCTTTTTATCCAGCGCGCCGGAGACCACGACAATTTTGAATGTCGAACCGGGTTCCATCATGTCGGCGATGACGCGGTTGCGGGTTTCCGGAGTGATGCTGTTTGGCTGGTTCGGATCGTAGCTAGGCAGCGATGCCATCGCTAAAATCTCGCCCGTGCGCGGCCGCATGACTATGCCGGTAATGCTCTTGGGCGTGTGTTTCTGCAACGCATCGGCCAGCGCGGTCTCGACGATATGCTGCACCGCCGAGTCAATCGTCAGCACCACATTCATGCCATCTCGCGCCTGAACATCTTCGTCGCGCAGGGTGACCATTTCCCGCCGCTTTCCGTCCGTCTCAGTCACCTTCCAGCCCGCCACCCCGCTCAAGGGCTTGTTCATAGTCTGTTCAATCCCATCCCGCCCGATAATTTGGGAGATGAGGTGGCCACTGATTTTCAGCTCCTCCGTCCCCGGAAAACCCACCACTTGCGCGGCCAGGGATCCGTTGGGATAAAGCCGCAACTGATCCGCCTCCGCATAGATCGCGCTGCGGCGCAGGCCGTTGAAAAACTGGCGCTGCTTGAGGGACAGCTTTTTTTCCTCCACGCCAAAGGTGAGTTTGGACATCGTCGCGGCAATCTGCAGCCAGGTTTCCTCCGGCACTTTTTCCGCCAGCCGCACGTAATGCAGGCCGTTGGTGACGATTTCCCCACTGGCCAAGCGCCCCAACCGCGGCGTGAGGCGCTGCATCAGAGCAGCTTCATCCATTTTCAGCAACGGGGCCAGGGCGTGCGCCACGACCGCCTGCTGGGTGCCGATCAGCGAGGGATCAGCGCAGATCCGTTTTACCGGCATGCTGGTGGCCAGCACGTCGCCGTTCGCGTCCAAAATGTCGCCCCGCCGCGGAGCCAACCAGTATTCCCGCTGGGTGTTGTTCTCCGCCAACCTCGCAAACTCAGCGTGGTGGACCACCTGCAGATCCACCAGCCGGTAACCCAGCCCGGCAAACGCGGCGCCGAGAAAAAACAGCAGCAACAGCGCGCGGCGGATTTGTTGTTTGTTGGTCATCCTAAAAAACGGCCTGCCGCCCGTGGCGATCGGTTCCTCAACCAACGGCGTCACGAGCGGCGGCCAAAAATAATTGCGTTAAGGGGTCAGCCCCGTCGCGGGCCGCCGGGCAAATTGACGCGGACCGCTCTTCGCTGGCGCGGACGTGGATTCCACCAACCGCACCACTTGCTGGGGCTGGGCCGGAACGAGCCCAAGGCCCAATTCCTTAGCCCGCTGGTCCAATTTTACGGCCGATTTTAAATAACCCACTTGCTTGCCCAGGCTTTCGTTGCCCTGAACCATCTTCTTCAAACTGTCTTCCCGCTCCTTTTGCAGCTTCCCCAGCCGGCCAACTTGACCCTTCTGCCAAACATAGCCAATGGCCGTGCCGCAAATCAGCGAGCACAACAAGACCACCTTGAACACCGGCCCAAACCGGACGGCGGCCGACTGACTTTTTCGATTCTTCGCCATTTTAAATTTTCTCCAGCACCCGCAACTGGGCGCTGCGGCTGCGCGGATTTGCCTTCAATTCAATTTCGCCGGGCAGCATGGCCTTGCGCGAAACCCATTGCAATTCCGGCACCCGGGGCATCCGCAGCTCCGGCACATCCACCTCGCCGCTGAACGCATAATCCCGCGTCTTTTCGCGGCCAAATTCCTTCACCACGCGGTCTTCGAGCGAGTGGAACGTGATGACCGCCAGCCGCCCGCCCGGCTTTAAAATTTTTACGGCGGCGGCCAAGCCCCGTTTTAGCGAACCGATCTCATCGTTCACCGCGAGCCGCAGCGCCTGAAACACTTTCGTGGCCGGATGCGCCTTTTTCCCGTGGCGCGGCGCGAGCCGCTCGATCAAATCCGCCAACTGCTTGGTCGTCTCAAACTTCCGCAGCGCACGGTCATGGACGATCGCCTTTGCAAACCGCCGGGAATCCCGTTCATCGCCGAATTCCCAAAAAATCTTGGCCAGCGTTTCGGCCTCCTCGCCATTCACCAACTCCGCCGCCGTTAGCGACTGCCGGGCGTCCATCCGCATGTCCAGCGGGCCGTCCTGCATAAAGCTGAAGCCGCGTTCCGCAATGTCCAGTTGCGGCGAACTCACCCCCAAATCCAACAGCACGCCGTCGCAGCTCCCGGCCGGAACCCAATCCGCCAGTTCCGCAAAATTTCCGCGCCGCAATTCAAATCGCCCGACAAATTTTTCCGCCAGCCGCGCCTGGGCCGTTTCAATCGCGATGCCATCGCGATCGCACCCCGACAGCCATCCCGTCGGCGAGCTGGCGGCCAGAATCAGCCCCGCGTGACCAGCTCCACCGAGGGTCCCGTCCGCGTAATGACCGCCCGGACGCGGCTCCAGAGCGGCCAGCACCTCCGCCGCCATCACTGGATTGTGAATGAATGCTGGCACTGCGCATTTTCAAGTTGATTCCGCGAGCCGTTCCCCCATGAACTCCCACGCCGTGCGGGAGGGCGGGAGCATTGGCATTTCGGGGGCCGGAGCCGGGCGCGACTTGACCGGAACGATTTCTATATCAGCATCGGCCAGGTCGTTGTGAACCACCTTCACTGCGTCCAACGAGAGTTCCACCTGCACCGCCTGATACGAAGCCGGGCGCACCGGTTCCGGCGCGCGGAACGGATTCAATTTATCCGCCCAACTCGTCACCCGCGCCGCCCGCGGGGTGGCCGGCACTGGGGTCGGCGACACCCGGGCAGCTACGGGCACAGACCCCGGCTTTACCGCCGGGGCTCCGACGGGTGTGGCCCCCGCCGACTTTGGCGTAAAGGGGTTCTTCGCCGTGTTGAATTTCGGCAGATAGACCCGCTTGTCGGCATGGTAAGCAATGGCCTTTTTTCCACCGAAAAAAGTTTTTCCCGCACCGAGCAATTTTCCGAGCTTCATAATTACTCCATTAGTTTGAAGGCATCGGATGCGATCACCGCATCCATCGCCTTCGCGTTTTCGTATCGGGCCGGGCTCCAGATCTCAAACCGGTCAAGCAACCCCACCAACACCGCCTCGTCCTTAACGCCCGCGGTGCGGGCCATTTCGTCGGGCAGACAAATCCGGCCGGCCTTGTCCAAGGTGAGCTGGGCCGATTCACTGCCGATGAATCGCTTCAAAACCACTTTTTGCGGATCACCATTAGGCATCGCGTCCAGATCCGCCATCAACTGCGCCATTTCCTCCGGCGGCAAAACCCGCAAACACGTTCCCGCCTCATGCTTCGGCCAGACGATCACGGTTAGCTCCGTGCCATCCACTTCCGGCCGCCACTTGGCTGGGATTTGAATACGACGCTTCTCGTCCACCCCGTGCCGATAGCATGAGTTGTAAACGGTCTGCAGAACTTGACTGGCGTCGCTCATTTTTATTCACCGCTTTTCCAAAAACGGCTAAAGTCACCCACAACGCCCCCTTTTTACCCACTTTACCCCACTTCTGTCAATGGTTTTTTGGCTCCGAAACCGTTAATTATTCAAAAGTTATTCACAATTTGCCGTTATTGTGAATTGTCAGCCCCCATCCGGCTCCGTTACGCTCCCAGCAGTGCGAACGGCTGATTTTTATTTCGAATTGCCCCCGGAACTCATCGCCCAGCAACCCGCTGAACGGCGGGACGGCTCACGCTTGCTGGTTTTGCCACGAAATGATGAAAAAATCGTTCACCGCCAGTTTCCCGACCTGTTGGAATATCTCCAACCCGGCGACGTGCTGGTGCTGAACAACTCGCGGGTGATTCCCGCCCGGTTGCATGGGGAAAATGAAAAAACCGGGGGAAAATTTGAGATTCTGCTGCTTGAAGAATGCGCCGCGAACGACTGGTGGGCGATGATGCGGCCAGGAAAACGCGCCAAAATCGGAACGCAAATTCGATTGCAAGATAAAAATGGCGGCGGAACGAATATTTTTGCCACCGTCACCGCCGTAAATGACGAAGGTCATCGGCGCCTGCACTTTTCCGGCACCGAAAACCTGTTCTCCGAACTCGAAAAATTGGGCGAATTACCCCTGCCGCCCTACATCGAACGGCCCGGCGAATGGCCGGGCGATCACGAGCGTTACCAGACCGTTTTTGCCCAACCCGCCGGCTCGGTCGCCGCGCCCACCGCCGGCCTGCATTTCACGCCGGAATTGCTCAAAAAAATCCAGGCGCACGGGGTCGAAATTTGCTTTATCACCCTGCACGTCGGCGCGGGAACGTTCCTGCCGGTGAAAGCCGAAAACGTGGCGGATCACAAGATGCACGCGGAGCGCTTTGAAGTTGGCGAAGCGACGGTTCGCGCAGTGAACGAGGCGAAAGCATCCGGCCGGCGAATCCTCGCCGCCGGCACCACCGCGCTGCGGACGCTGGAGGCCACCGCACGACAACACGCTGGAAAACTCAATGTTTATAAGGGGAAAACTGACATCTTCCTTTTTCCTCCGGCGCAGTTTCAAATCGCGGATGGCCTGCTGACGAACTTTCACCTGCCCGAATCCACCTTGCTGATGCTGGTCAGCGCATTCGCCGCGCCCGGCGAAACCACCCGCGGCCGCGCCCGGATTTTTTCCGCCTACGCGGAAGCCATCCGCGAGCGCTACCGCTTCTTCAGCTACGGCGATGCGATGCTGATTCTATGAATTCAGAAGGCCAAATTCGGAAAATAGAAAGGCCCTGGGTCTTCGTCAACATGGCGCTGACGGCGGATGGCAAAATCGCCACGGCCAACCGCGCAATCCACTCCTTTGGGAGCCCGCGAGATTTGCGACAGCTTTACGAACTTCGCGCCACGGCGGACGCCGTGATGTGCGGCGCGCGCACGGTGGAGAGCTCGCGCAGCATCCTGGGCCCCGGCGGCAAAAAATTTCAGCAACGGCGCTTAAAAACCGGGCTCGCGGAATACAATCTCCGGGTAATTGTGAGCGGCAAAGGCTCCATTGCCCCCGATGCTGAAATTTTCCAGACCCGGTTCTCACCGATTATCGTGCTGACAACGAAACGGGCGCCGGCGGCAACATTGCAACAGCTCCGCAAAGTGGCCGATCGGGTGCAAATTTGCGGCCCAGCCACTATTAATTTTCCGGCGACGTTGCACTGGCTGCGAGCCCGATGGAACGTAAAACGCCTTTTGTGCGAAGGCGGTGGCGAATTGAACGACGCTTTGTTTCGGGCGGGTTTGGTGGATGAAATTCACCTGACCATTTGCCCCAAAATCTTCGGTGGCCGCACCGCCCCGACCCTGGCTGAGGGGATTGGCGCAAGCAAGCTGGCCGAAGCAAAAGGGTTTCAAATCCAGTCCATAAAGCAATTTAACGGCGAGTTATTCACCGTGCTTTCCCGGCCAAAAAACGGGGTTTGCCCGGATTATTCTTAACTTTCCGGTGAGCAAGCCGAAAAAGATGGGTCATTTTCTACCCAGCGCGCGAAGAGCCACAACAGATCCGACAAGCGATTGAGATACAGCCCAATCTCCGCGTTCAGCCGTTCACCGGTAAATTTCAACTCGCACACGCGCCGCTCCGCCCGCCGGCAGACGGTCCGCGCCACATCCAACGCAGCGGAAGGCAGGGTCGCCCCCGGGTTGACCCACCCCTTGAAATGAAATTTTTGCGATTCGATTTCTTGCACCAGCCCATCCAACTTCCCGGTCATTTCCGGCGTCACCGGCAAATAACCCTCGGCCGCGTAGCGATTCAAATCCTCCGGCAGGACGCACAATTCGCCCATCAGCACGATTAAGTCGCGTTGGATGGCCAGCAGGTTTTTACTGACAAACGGCTGCCCCGCCGTCGCCCGGGCCAGACCGAGCGCGGCGTTCAACTCGTCCACGGAACCATAAGCCTCCACGCGCGGATGATTTTTCGGCACGCGCCGGCCATACATCAGGGCGGTCGTGCCGTGGTCGCCGGTTTTGGTGGCAATACTCATTTTAAATGCGGTTTGTTAAAAACAGGCCAGGCTGCTAAGGATAATCATCTTGGGGCCTAGGCACCTTGGCTGATGAAAATTACCGCGAATGTTTGGCGGTTGAAACTTTTTTTGTCGTCACGGCGGGCGGCACTGGCGGCGCGATCAGTTTCTGGTAACTTAAAATGCCCTTCACCAGCGCGGCGGCAATCTGCTGCTGATAGGCCGGCTGAAAGATTTTGGCCCCTTCCACGGGATGCGACAGGTATCCGCTCTCCACGACGATCGCCGGCATTTCCGCATCCCGCAGGACGGCGAACCGCGCCCGCCGCACGCTGCGGTCAGGCACCCCGAGGTTATTTACCAGCGCCTTTTGCACTTGATAGGCCAGCAATAAACTTTGCTTTTCCATCAGGTTCGCCGGGGTGGCCCCGAAACTGGCCCCCCGGCCTTCAGCGTTGCTCGAACTGGCCCCCACCGGCGTGATGCAATACGTCTCCGCCCCGCGAACCGTGCTTTGGGCGGAAGCCGTGCCGTTGAAATGCAAACTCACAAACAGATCCGCGTGCCGCCGGTTCGCCAGGTCCGGGCGGGCGGGCAGTTCCACATATTGATCCTTCGTCCGGGTTTGAATGACGTTGAAGCCGGCTTTTTTCAATTGGGCGCTCAATTCACCGGCCAGCGTCAGCGTGGCGGTTTTCTCAAAATTCCGCCCGGCGCGGTTGCCGGGATCTTTGCCCCCGTGCCCGGGATCAAGGCAGATGGTGGTGATTTTTTTGCCGGCGGTTTTCGGCGAAAACACCAACGGCTCCACGGCCTTGGCCAAATCGAGTTGCGCAATCAGAAACGATCCCTTGTCCACCGCCACGGGAAACGACATCCCCACATTCACCCCGTTTATTTCCGCCGTGTGCGAATCCTTCTCAAAGCTCAGCCGGGCACTAGCCCGGTTCGTGAATACAATGGTTTCCCACAGGTCGCCGCCGGCCCGCCGGAAGCCATTGGCCGCTGCCCACCCCGTCAACGACACATAGCTGTGACCATTAATAATCACCGCCTCCGTCGGCTCCGCGAGCAACGCGGCACCGAACAGCAGCAAAAAAGATCGGCGGCTCATGGCGGGGGAAATTGCCATATCTGACGATGGATTCAAGGGAAAGCTTCGCGCAATGCGAATAAACCGGTTTTCTCCACCGGAGTCGGGCGGCCACCGGCAGCTCAAAGGTCCGGATCCTGATCCGCCTCTCCGCGCCGAATCAAACCATCTAAACCGGGCAATTTACATGGTTAGCAGTTGATTTTTGGCGCCAATCGTCTTTAATTCTAAAACTAATTTTGAAATGAACATTCACGAATACCAAGCCAAACAATTGCTCGCGCAATACGGCGTCAATGTCCCCTTTGAAATCCCCGCCAAGTCGCTCGCTGAGGTTCGGCCGGCGGCGGACAAACTTGTCGCCGCTGGCAGCGCCAAGGTGGTCGTCAAATCGCAGATCCATGCGGGCGGACGCGGCAAAGGCACTTTCAAAACCGGCTTTCAAGGCGGGGTGAAGGTGGCCTCGACCATCGATGAAGCCGTTGGCTTTGCCGAAAAGATGCTTGGCAACGTGCTCGTCACCAAGCAAACCGGCGCAGACGGGCGCCAGGTGCAAACGCTGCTCCTCGCCGCCGGCGCGAAGATCAAAAAGGAATTTTACCTCGCCGTGCTGCTCAACCGTGAAACCTCCCGGCCGCTCATCATGGCCAGCACCGAGGGCGGCATGGACATTGAGGAAGTGGCTGAGAAGCACCCGGAAAAGATCTTTAAGGAAACCATTGATCCGGCCGTCGGCATCATGCCGTATCAGGCGCGCAAGATTGCCGCCGCGCTCGGCCTGAAGGGGGATTTGTTCAACGCCGGCGTAATGCTCATCACCGGCGTCTATAACACGTGGTGGGAATGCGACGCTTTGATGGTGGAACTCAATCCGCTCGCCATCGTGGAATTGGCCGACGGCCAGGAAACCGTCATGGCCCTCGACGCGAAAATTTCTTTGGACGATAACGCGCTCTACCGGCACAAGAACATTCAGGACATGCGCGATCTTAATGAGGAAGCGCCGCTGGAAATCGAAGCCAGTAAGTTCAACCTGAATTACATCAAGCTCGACGGCTCCATCGCCTGCCTCGTCAATGGTGCGGGCCTCGCGATGGCCACGATGGACATCATCCAGCATTACGGCGGCAACCCGGCGAACTTCCTCGACGTGGGCGGCGGCGCGAGCAAGGAGCAGGTCACGGCGGCATTCAAGATCATTTTGAGCGACCCGAATGTGAAGGGCATCATGGTCAATATTTTCGGCGGCATCATGGATTGCAACGTCATCGCCACCGGCATCGTTGCGGCGGTGAAGGAAACCGGCCTGAAACTGCCGCTCGTGGTTCGCCTCGAAGGCAACAACGTCGCCGCCGGCAAGCAGACGCTGGCTGAATCCGGCGTGGCCATCATCAATGGCGATTCCATGGCCGATGCGGCGCAGAAGATCGTGAAGGCGGTTGGCAAGTAATTGAAAACCGAAATTATATTTCCCCATGTCCATTCTTGTAAATTCCCAAACCAAAGTTCTTGTCCAAGGCATCACCGGCAGCTTTGGCGCGAAGCACGCGCAGCTTTCCATTGATTACGGCACGCAAATCGTCGCCGGGGTCACGCCCGGAAAAGGCGGCCAGTTTTTTGAACACGGCGGCAAGAAGGTGCCGATTTTTGACACCGTGGCTGACGCGGTGAAACAAACCGGCGCGACGGCCAGTGCAGTATTTGTGCCGCCGCCGTTTGCTGCCGATGCCATTCTCGAAGGTGCGGATGCCGGACTCGATCTGGTTGTCGCCATCACCGAAGGCATTCCGGTGCGCGACATGGTGCGGGTTAAGCGCGCCTTGCAAGGCAACCGCAAGACGCGGCTCATCGGGCCAAATTGTCCTGGTATCGTCACGCCCGGCGAAGGCAAAGATTCGCACGGCGGGTGCCGTATCGGCATCGCGCCCGGCTACATTCACAAGAAAGGCAACATCGGTGTCGTTTCGCGTAGCGGCACGTTGACCTATGAAGCGGTGTGGCAATTAACTGCACGCGGGGTTGGCCAAAGTACCTGCGTCGGCATCGGTGGCGACCCGGTCAACGGCACGTCGCATCTCGACGTCATCAAGCTGTTCAACGCCGATCCAGAAACGACCGGCATCATCATGATTGGCGAAATCGGCGGTTCTGCGGAAGAAGAGGCCGCTGAGTGGATCAAGGCGAATTGCAAAAAGCCGGTAGCCGGCTTCATCGCCGGGGCCACGGCGCCGCCCGGACGCCGCATGGGCCATGCCGGAGCGATTGTTAGCGGCGGCAAAGGCACGGCGGCGGCCAAGATCGCGGCCTTCCAGAGTGCGGGCATCGGCATCGCGATTACTCCCAGCGAAATGGCGGACACACTACTGAAGATGATGTAGCCAGATTGGGCGAATGATGAATTGCGAAATGCGGATGATTTGTCATCCTCATTTCGCAAATTGTCGTTTTTTACATGGGCATTGTTGATTTCATTCTGAACCTCGCCGGGCTGCTGTTGTGGCTCAACTGGCGCTCCATCCGTTTCGATCCGCTCACGAAACGCCGACCCGCCACGCTAATGGGCACGCTCCGGCCGGCGACGCCACCCAAGCTCCGACGCTGGCATTTGTTGGTCTTTCTGGCCGCAATGCTGTTTATCCGGGCACTAATTTATTGCTGGCTGGCTCCGTTCTGGACCGGAAAGCTTGATTTTGGCGTGACGATGCTTTCTTTTCGAAGCGACTGGTTTGGCGGGATGCTCATTTTTTCGTTTTTAAGTTTTGGCTTGGTAATGGGGGTTTTCCACATGGGGCTGCTGTTTCTATCGCTCTTATCTGGTCCCGACCCGATCCACGGGCTGGTGAAAATCCCGCTGGGGCGGGTGGACAACTGGCCGCGTTGGGCCAAACTCCTGCTCCCGCTGACCACGGTCACGCTCGGCTGGTTTATCCTCAGCTGGCTTTTGGGCTGGTGGCATATCTCCCCCCAGCCGACCTCCTTACCCTTGCGCCTGGGACAGTCGCTGGTCGTTGCGTTAAGCAGTTACCTGGTCTGGAAATTTCCCGCCGGCGCATTGCTCGCCCTGTATCTGCTCAACAGCTATATTTATTTTGGCAAGCACCCGTTCTGGAAATACATAAGCACAACGACGCGGACACTGCTGCTGCCGCTGGGAAAAATTCCGCTGCGGATTGGCCGGGTGGATTTCGCGCCCGTGTTGGCCGTAACCATCATATTTTTTGCCGCCGAAGGCGGCCAGCGCTGGTTGATGGGGCTTTATACCCGCCTGGTCTACTGAGAAGCGTCAGGGCTTTTTGGTGGCCGGCAACCTGACCGTAACAGTGGAACCCGCCCCGGTTTCACTGGCAATGACGAGCGAGCCGCCGTGCAGCTCCACCAATTTCTTGGCAATGGCCAACCCCAGGCCCAGCCCTTGTTCGTCCTGCATTTTCCGTTCAAATTGGACGTAGGCGCCGATGCGGCGGATTTGTTCGGTGGAGAAGCCGCGACCGGCATCGCGCACGGATATTTCGATTTCGTTGGCGGCGGCCGCCAAACGCACTCCCACCAGGGAACCCGCCTTGGAAAATTTGAAGGCATTTTGCACCAGTTCCGCGACCGTTTTCTTGAAATATTCCTCGGCCATGGCCGGAAACACCTCCGCCGCCTCGACCGTGAGATCCTGCTCGCGCCCCACCCGCCGGGCCTGTTCGCCGGCGACCTGCTGCAATAGATCGGCCGGCTTGGCAGTGCTGGCCATGCGAAGGGCTTTGACACTCTCCGGATCGGTGGCCACGATTTCCAAGCGGGCGTGAAATAGAAAATTTTCAATGAGCCGTTCCAGGCGTTCGCTGGACTTACAAATTTCCTGGCCCATTTCAGCGATGACCTCGAAACCCAGCGTGTCGGCGGAGGTGGCGAGCATTTCCGCGTTAGAAATGATGCCGTTGAGCGGAGTGCGCATTTCGTGCGGCAGCATCAGGGAAATATGGGACCGTAACGAGGAGAGTTTCTGCTCGGCATGTTCGCGGACGGTTTGCACTTTGCGGAGGCGCGCGTCCACGGTGGCGTAAAGTTCATCCACCTTGAACGGCTTGGGCAGATAGTCATCGGCACCCAGTTCCATGGCGTGCCGCATGCCGCTGGCATCCGCCAAACCGGTCATGAGAATAAAGGGAATGGTGGCGGTAGCGGGATCCCCACGCAATTTGGACAGCGTCGTATAACCGGCTCCCGCCTTATCCATGTTGACGTCGCAAATGATCAGGTCAGGCAAAATTTCCCGAGCCTTGGTGGTTCCGTCCACGCTATCGATTGCCTCAATGACTTCAAAGCCATGCTGTTCCAACGCCAGCCGGATCATTTCCCGCAGCCACGGCTCGTCGTCAATTACCAAAATTTTGCTCATTAGCATTAACACCGCCAGAGGAAGCAGGTTTTGTTCCTCTGGCGTGAATTATCGCCGCCCGCGAACAGGGGACAGCAGAAAATGAATTATTTCCGATCTTCCAATGGAACGTAATGATTCAATGTGTGCCCGGTGTAAATCTGGCGGGGCCGGTAGATGCGGCTCTTGGGTTCCTCCATGATTTCCTTGTAATTGGCAATCCATCCGGGCATCCGGCCGATGGCAAACATCACCGTGAACATTTCCACCGGGATCCCAATGGCGCGCATGATGATACCGCTGTAAAAGTCCACATTCGGATACAATTTACGTTCCACAAAATAGGGATCTTTGAGCGCCGCTTCTTCCAGTCGCTTGGCAATGTCCAATAATGGGTCATTGATGTTCAATTTTAATAACACTTCGTCGCACGCTTTCTTGATGATTTTGGCGCGGGGATCGTAATTTTTGTAAACCCGGTGGCCGAAGCCCATGAGCTTCTTGCCGCTGTTTCTATCTTTGGCGGCGGTGATGAATTTCGAGCCGTCATCGCCTTCCTTGTGAATCTGTTGCAGCATTTCAATGACGGCCTGATTGGCTCCGCCATGCAGCGGGCCCCAGAGCGCGCACACGCCGGCGGCGCAGCTCGCAAACAGGTTCGCCTGCGACGAGGCCACCATGCGCACGGTGGAGGTGGAACAGTTTTGCTCGTGATCCGCGTGCAACAGGAAAATCAGATCCAAGGCCTTGACCACTTCCGGCTTCAGTTCAAAATCCTCATACGGGTTTGAGAACATCATGTGCAGCAAGTTGGCCGTGTATTTGTAGGACTGCTTGGGATAAATCGGCGGCAGCCCCTTGGACTTGCGGTAGGAATAGGCCGCAATCGTGCGCACTTGGGAGAGCAGGCGCGCCACATAGATGTCGAACTGCTGGTTTTTACCCCATTGCCAGTGCATCAGATCTTCATCATAGCAACTGGCGGCATTAATCATCGCCGAGAGGATTGCCATCGGATGCGCCCCGCTGGGAAAACCCTGAAAATGATAGGTCATGTCCTCATGCAAATACTGATTGGCCGTGAACAGATCGGAGAACCACTTTAATTGCGCCCGCGTCGGGAGTTCGCCATAGATGATTAGAAAAGCGGTTTCAACGAAATTGGACTTTTCCGCCAGCTCTTCAATCGGAATGCCGCGATAGCGCAGAATGCCCTGATCCCCGTCAATGAAGGTGATGTTGCTGGTGCAGGAACCCGTGTTGCCATAGCCATCATCAATGGTGATATAGCCGGTGTTGGCGCGCAGCGCCGAAATATCCACGGCTTTTTCGTTCTCGCTGCCCGTCAGCGTGGGCAACACGTAAGTTTTTCCGTCCAGTTCCAGTTTGGCTTGGTTGCTCATAGTTCCTTATTATTAAAATGGATTTAAGTTCTGCAAAATTTGCCGGTGAATCCGGAAAATGCAAGCCGCGAAAGCAAAAATCACAATAAAATCACGATGTCGAAAAATCCGCCCGCCACTTTTTCATCGCCATTGGCCATTCGCCCAAAATTTTAAGGCCGGGGCGAGCAAGCAGTGGATATGCTGCGGTGGATGGGTTTGGTATGCGGCAGCTGGCCGGTGTTGCCTCTGGCCGGGGGGCCGCAGAATAAAGTTTCGCCCCGGGCCCGCTTTCCATTACTTTCTGCGCGATGACCTGGCTTGATCACCTTTCCCGGTTCTGGCCGCACTTGGCCGCCGGCTTTGATTTTCTGGCCGCGCTGCTCGCCTCCATCCACACCCTGCTGCATAAACGCGATTCCCGCGCCGCCACGCTCTGGCTCGTCGGCATTTGGATGCTGCCCGTGCTCGGGCCGGTGCTCTATCTGGCCTTCGGCGTCAACCGCATCCGCCGCCGCGCCGTAGCGCTCGGCGTGCATGGCACATTCACCCGCCCGGTGCCCGAGGATCTCGGCGAACCGGAGCCAGCCGGAGCCGCCCATTTGAAAATGCTCGCCCGCGTGGTGAACAGCGTGGCCACCCGCCCGCTGACCGCTGGCAATAAAATCGAACCGCTCGTCAATGGCGACGCGGCTTTCCCCACCATGCTCGCCGCCATTGCGGCGGCGGAAAAGTCGGTTTCGCTCTGCACCTACATCTTCGACAACGACGCCACGGGCGCCCAATTTATCACCGCCCTGGCCCAGGCGGTCCAGCGCGGCGTGGCCGTGCGGGTGCTGGTGGATGCGGCGGGCACGCGTTATTCGTGGCCCCCCATCACCCGGAAACTGCGGTCGGCCCGCATCCCCTTCGCCAAATTTTTACCCACCTCCATCATCACGCCATGGCGCGTGGCCACCATCAACCTGCGCAACCATCGCAAATCGCTCATCATGGACGGCCAGCTCGCGTTCACGGGGGGCATGAATATCCGTCATGGCAACGTCCTCGGCGCGCAGCCGCGCCGCCCGGTGCAGGATCTGCAGTTCCGTCTGACCGGCCCGCTGGTGGCCCAGTTGCAGGAGGCCTTTGTCAACGACTGGGCGTTCACTACCCACGAAGTGCTGGATGGGGAGGTCTGGTTCCCGGAATTGCCGGAAGCCGGCAATATCATCGCCCGGGCCATCACCGACGGGCCGGACGGTGATTTTGAAAAAGCGCGCCTGACGCTGCTCGCCGCGCTGGCGGAAGCGCAGTCGTCCGTGAAAATCCTCACGCCCTATTTTCTGCCGGACAATGCGCTTATCATGGCGCTAAACCTGGCCGCGCTGCGCGGGGTGCGGGTGGACATTATTCTGCCGGCGAAAAACAACCTGCCGTTTGTGCATTGGGCCTCGCGGGCCATGTGGTGGCAGATTTTGGAGCGCGGCTGCCGGGTCTGGCTCACGCCGCCGCCGTTTGATCACTCCAAGCTGATGATCGTGGACGGCCACTGGGTCCTGCTCGGCTCCGCCAACTGGGATGCGCGCAGCCTGCGGTTGAATTTTGAATTGAACGTGGAATGCTACGGGCGCGAATTCGCCCAGACCATGGAACAGGTGATTACCCAAAAACTGGCCAAGGCCCGCGAAGCAACACTGGCCGAGGCGGACGGCCGTTCGCTGCTGGAGAAGTTGCGCGATGCCGGAGCGCGGCTATTCTCGCCGTTTCTCTGAAAATTGGCTTGCAGGATATTTGTTTATCCCTGAATTTGCTCGCACTTATGAAAATCACCCGCCGGAAATTTCTCGGGAATTCTGCTTTGGGCGTCAGCGGCTTGCTGCTGGGAGGCGCCCGCCTGGGCCGGGCCGCCGAAGCCACCGAGGCCAAGAAGTTTGATCCCTACGAAATCGTCCCCCTCGGCAAAACCGGACTGAAACCCAGCCGGATCTGCATGGGCACCGGTGCTCACGGCGGCTATCGCGCCTCGAACCAGACCCGGCTGGGGCGGGAAAAATTTCAGGCCCTGCTGGCCGACGGCTACGAGCGCGGCGTGCGGATGTTCGACCTCGCCGATCTTTACGGCAGCCATTCCTACCTCATCCCGGCGCTCAAGGGCGTCAAGCGGGAAAACTTTGTCATCTCCAGCAAACTTTGGTGGAGCAACGGCCTGCTGCCGGAATCCGAACGCCCCGAGGCCGATGTGGTGGTGGCGCGCTTCCTCAAAGAAATAAAAACGGATTACATCGACATCTTGATGCTGCATTGCGTGATGTCCGCCAACTGGCCGACGGAATTGCGGCACTACATGGACACGCTTTCCAAGCTGAAGGAAAAAGGCCAGGTTCGCGCGGTCGGCGTCACCTGTCATTCGCTGGAAGCCCTCGCGGCGGCGGCCAAGGAGCCGTGGGTGGAAGTGGTCATGGCCCGCATCAATCATACCGGCGCCTCCATGGATGCTTCGCCCAGACAAGTCGTGCCCGGATTGAAAGAAATCCATGCCGCGGGCAAAGGCGTCATCGGCATGAAACTGATCGGCGAAGGCCGCTACCGCAACAGCGATGAACTCCGCAACGCCGCGGTCAAGTATGTGCTGGGCCTCGGCTGCGTGGACGTATTGAACGTGGGCTTTGAAAAGCCCTCGGAAATCGCGGATTTCGCCACCCGCGTCGCCCAAGTGCCGGTGCTGGCCTAAGCTGCCAGCAGCGCCCGGCAGGCTTTCTGAAGCTGCTTCAGCCCCGCCTGCGTTTTCGCTTCGATATAGCAGCGGATGAGCGGTTCCGTGCCACTGGCGCGGAAGGCCACCCATTCGCGGTTCGGCAACAAATACTTGAAGCCATCGGTGGTGATGAATTTTTCCACCTTGAACGGGCCGATGTTCGTCAGGCCGCTGCCGAGCTTGGCCAGCAGCGCGGCTTTCTTTTCCGGCGCGAAGGAGATATTGATGCGGTCGCTGTGAAATTCGCCAATCTGCTTTACCAAACCCTTCAAAATCTGACCGAGTGATTTCTTTTCCGTGGCCACCAGTTCGGCCATGAGCAGGCAGGCGAGAATCCCGTCTTTTTCCGGCACATGACCTTTCACGCTCAACCCGCCGGATTCTTCGCCGCCGACGATGATGGGTTCGCTTGCCATCAGCGCGCCAATGTATTTGAAACCCACGGGCGTTTCGTAAACTTTCACGCCCAGCAATTCCGCCACGGCATCCACCTGATGGCTCGTGGGCACGGTGCGCACCACAGCCCCGGTCCACCCGCGATTTTTCTTCAGGTGATACAGCGCCAGCGTCAAAATCTGGTTCGGGGTCAGCCACGTGCCGTCTTTATCCACAATCCCAAAGCGGTCGGCGTCGCCGTCGAGGCCGAGGCCCATTTGCGCTTTGCCGCTGCGGACAAACCGGCTCACGCCGACCATGCCGTGGGCATTGGGCTCGGGATGATGGCCGCCAAAGAGCGGATTCTTCTCGTCGTGGAAGCGCGTGACCTTCGCGCCGCAGTTCTCCAACAGGGTGTCGAGATAGCCGCGCCCGGCGCCATACATCAGTTCGACGGCGATCTTCATCTTCGCCTGTTTGATGACCTCGAACCTGATGAATTTCTTCAGCGCGCGGAAATATTCCGGCTGCGGATTGATCGTCTTACAGGTGTAGGTCCCAAACGGCACGGCATTGAACGTCCAGTTCGCCGCCTGCAATTTCACGATGTTCGCCTCAATGACCTGGGTCACATCCGGAGTGGCAGGCGCGCCGTTCCAGGTGGATAACTTCAGGCCCTGATATTCCGCCGGGTTGTGGCTGGCGGTCATGTTGATGCCGCCAATCGCCTTTTTGTGGCGGATCGTGTGGGCGATGACCGGCGTGGGGGTGTCGCGGTCGCACAACCGGGACTCAATGCCATTCGCGGCCAGCACTTCGGCCGCCGCGAGGGAAAATTCGCGGCCCAGGAAGCGCGCGTCGTGGCCGAGAATCATCACCGGCGAGCGGGCGGCCAGCGGCGAAGCGGGATTTTTGCGTTCCGCGTTGAGATAATCCGCGATGGCTTGCGTGGCGAGGCGGACGTTGTCAAAAGTGAACTCGCGCGCGATGATGTCGCGCCAGCCAGAAGTGCCGAATTTAATGGAAGCCATAGTTTATAATTGCGGTGGAATAAAAATGAAAACGGCCTGCGGCACGAAGGTCTCCCTCGCCCCGCCAACAGCGGATCAGTTCTTCCAGTCAAACGCCTTTTTCTTCACGGCGTAGAGGTAACCGACGAACAAAATGCCGAGGAATGACAGCATGGAGGCGAAAATCAGGTTGCGCGTGGCGCTTTCCGCCAGCATATCGCGATACACCACCGCCCACGGATACATGAACACCACTTCGATATCGAACAGGATGAACAGCATCGCCACGAGGTGGAATTTAACCGAAAACCGCGCGCTGCCCACGCCGATGGGGTCCTTGCCGCACTCATAGGCGGTGTCTTTGGCCTTGGTCCGCCGGGCGAACTTGCCCAGCAACAGGGAAATCAGCAGCGTGCCGCCCGCGAAACCAACGGCGACGGCCAGCAAAATCAAAACCGGGATGTATTGCGCCAATTGCGACTTTTCCATGGCCAAAGTTTAGAAACGCCCGCCCCGCATATCAATCCCGAAAGCGGCCATCCTACCGCTCCAGCGAGGGACTTCTAAGCCCGGTTCCTCCGATCAAAAGCTTGCCCGCCTTCCCTTTGCGCCTTGGCGGCTTGGCGGGAAAATCACCTCCTCTGAAAATATTTTCAAAATTTCTGTCGGTTTCGGGTGGGGGCGGCAATGTAATAGGTAAATGAACCTCGACGACGTCGAGGTTCATCTGGCCCTGGTGCAAGAGTTTGCCGCCCGCCAATCCGAACCCGCCTTTGCCACCCTGGTGCAACGGCACCTCGGGCTGATCCACTCCGCCGCCCGGCGCCAGACCGGCGATGACCATCTGGCCGAGGAAGTTTCCCAAGCCGTCTTCCTCCTCCTCGCCCGCAAAGCCGACGCCTTGGGGCCAAAAACCATTCTGCCCGCGTGGCTGTATCGCACCACGTGCCATGTGTCCGCCGACGCCATGCGACAACAGCGCCGGCGGCAGGCGCGCGAACAGGAGGCCTATATACAATCCACCCTCACCGCCGAGGAAACCACCGCCGCGTGGCAGCAACTGGCTCCGGAACTGGACGCCGCCATGGACGCGCTGGCCGAGCGCGACCGCGCCGCCCTCCTTCCGGTTCCTCCCAGCCCCTGAAATTTTGCCAACGCAGCAAACGCTGCTCCTTCTCCCCAGGGGAGAAGGCCGGGATGAGGGCGAGCGTCCCACAAATTTATTTCCCAGCTATTGTCGCCCCGCACCATTTTATCGGAGCCAGCCCGTTCTACCCCCAGCGCCGGAGGGCCGGCGCACTCCGAGCGCTTTGCGCGGTTTGAGAACCGTCCCGCCACGCCCGCGTTGAAAAACACCTCTCCACCGGAGAAGGACCAAAGCAAAACTTTGGAAGCAGCCACAGCCACCGATCGGTGAATAGCGCCCACAAATCCCGCCAGCCCCGCCAACGGTTGAAACTGTTTTGCCGGCCAACACACCACCGCCCCGCCATGTGGTTGACGTCTGTATAGCGATCTGTGTATACGCTATTGTCAAAACGAATTTTTGAAAATATCGGGGGGGGGATTTCCCGGGGTGAAAAGAAGCGAAGCGGCGCAAATTTACCGCAGAGACGCCAAGCCTGGAGGGGTAAGGCGGACGAAAGGGGCGAGCGACAAGAGGCGGCGAACGGCGGGCGAAACTTCGCTCGCCGACGCCACCCAATCGTAACCCCCATTCTTGAGGCCGGGGTCAGCGGCGGCGCGAATAACTCAATCACATCAGGTTCGGGCATGGGAGAAGAGCTCCCGCCCCGCCGCCGCGCTGCGCGATTCGGGCCAGTCGGAATGCAGGCCGTGCAGGAAGGCGGGCGGAGCCGGCGCATCATCGTCCATTCAAGCCGGCACGCTGCCTGCCAGCGCTGCTCCGGCGTCATCCGGCGTCATGAACCAATGGGGCTTCAAAACCGGTGGCCGCCAAGTTCAGGATTTTTCCACGCTGGCTTTGGCAGATTTCCGCATTACAATCACCGCCCGACCATGAGCAAACGGTTTTATATCACCACGGCGATTGATTACGTAAACGGCCAGCCGCATCTCGGCCACGCCTACGAGAAGATCATCGCGGACGTCATCGCGCGCGCGCGGCGCAGCCTGGGCGAGGACGTCTTTTATTTGACCGGCCTCGACGAGCACGGCCAGAAAGTGCAGCAAGCGGCCATCGCCGAGGGAAAAACGCCACAAGCCTACTGCGATGCCCTCGCGGCCGACTGGCAGGCGTTTGCGAAAAAGCTGGAGCTGACCAATGACGATTTCGTCCGCACCACGCAGCCGCGCCACAAGGCATACGTGCAGGCCCAGCTCGCCAAGCTCCACGCCGCCGGGCATTTCTACAAGGCGGGCTACACGGGATTTTATTCCGCCAAGGAGGAGACGTTTCTCACGGAAAAAGATCGCCAGGCGGACGGAAAATTTGACACCAGCTACGGCGACGTGGTGGAGCTGAAGGAAGATAATTACTACTTCAAGCTCGGCGCCCACCAGCAATGGCTGATTGATTACATCGAGGCCAATCCCGATTTCATCGCGCCCTCCTATCGCCGCAACGAGGTCCTCGGGTTTCTCAAGAACAACAAGCTCGAAGACCTGTGCATCTCGCGGCCGCTGGCCCGGCTGAACTGGGGCATTCCCCTGCCCTTCGATCCGGAATTTGTCACCTATGTGTGGTTTGACGCGCTGGTCAATTACGCCAGCATCGCTGCCGCGCACCCCGAACTGGGCCTGTGGCCGGCGGACATTCACGTCATCGGCAAGGATATCGTGAAATTTCACGCCGTCTATTGGCCGATTATGCTCAAGGCGATGGAACTCCCGCTGCCCAAGCAAGTGCTTGTGCATGGCTGGTGGCAGAAGGATGGCGCGAAGATCAGCAAGAGCACCGGCAACATCATTGATCCGATTGCGGTCATCAATGAATGGGGCCTGGACGCCTTCCGCTTTTACGTGCTGCGCGAACTAGACATTGGCCCGGATGGCAATTGGACCGACGCCGGTTTCCGCTCACGTTATCAGGCCGAACTCGCCAACGGCCTTGGCAATCTGGTGAACCGCTCGCTCTCCATGCTCAAGCGCTATCGCAACGGCGTGGTGCCGGAGAAATCCACCGAGCTGGCCGCCGATGCCGCCAAAGCCGCCGATGAAACCCGCGCTTTGCTCCAGCAAAATCAGCTCCAAGCCGCGCTCCAAAGCATTTGGGGCCTGGTCAACCGCGCCAATCAATACGTGGATCAGACCGCACCCTTCAAGCTGGCCAAAGACCCGGCGCAGGCGCAACGGCTCGACGAAGTGCTCTATAACCTGGCCGAAACCTGCCGCGTGCTGGCCGTGCTGTTGAATCCGTTCCTGCCGGGAACCTCGGCGAAGATTTATGCGCAGCTTGGCTTGATCGGCACGCCGGATAAATTGGCGGATGCGTCCTGGGGCGGATTGCCCCCCGGCCACACCATCGGTGAACCGGCGGCCTTGTTCCCGCGCAAAGACGAGCCCAAGAAGTAAATTGCCCAACTATTCAAGGCTGGCTCAAAAGCCCGCGCGAAGAAAAGTCCTGACTGGGACGAAAGGCACCTCCTGCTGTCCGCTGGAACTAGTGTGCAGACGGACATAAACCCACGGCTGAAGCCGTGGGTTCAACCAGTGGATCTAGTAAAACTTATATTCTTCAATCTTCTTCCCTTTTTCATCCGTTCGCCACGCCCTCGCAATTTGCCAGTCCTCAGCACTGGAGTTCTTGACGACGATATAATGGTGTCGTTCTTCCACATCGTCATTCTTTCTAAAACGGTAAGGGATATAAAGCGGACAGGAATATGTGCTGATTAATTTCTCGATATCAAAGCTACCATGTTCCCCCTGAGCCAGCCCTGGCAAGCTCCCCTCACTTAGCCGTCTGGTCAGATACGCTTTGGCAGCCCGCAAATTGTTTCCGCTTACTGAATTCCAGTCGTTGAAATTGACCTCGGTATAAGCCAGGCCATTCAGGCTCTCCGACAGGGTCGGCAAATCCACCGCTAACACCATATCGGCGCGTTTTTGAATCAATGACCTCAAGCGCGGTTTAATTACGCTACAAGGTCGGCGGGCATTGTTGGTGTTTTGTTAGTTATTTGTGGGCCGGATTTCTGCTTTTGGTTTTCTTCCCGGCGCCGGCGGCGCTGGGCAAG
>CAIMLG010000188.1 GCA_903842235.1 uncultured Verrucomicrobia subdivision 3 bacterium | reverse complement strand
GATCTGGACGGACACCGATTGAAGGCATGCTGCTTGGCAAGCCGGTCATTTACACCACCATCGGCGGGTTCCTGGAAACCATGATTGATGGGCAGACTGGTTTGTCCTACCCGCCGGGAGACGCGGCGACTTTGGCGGCCCGGATAGAAACGCTGCTGGATGATCCCCGCCGGGCCGCCGAAATGGGTGCCGCCGCCCGTGCCTGGGCAACTGAAAGATTCAATCGGAGCACAGTCGGGCGGGACATTTTTCCGACATTCCTGTCATTGCGCCATCGGTCTCCGGGGCACACGCCGATGCCTGCAACGCTTCAGGCGATGGTGCATGAAGCCATGCTTGGGCGGCTTGGCAAGCCGGATTTCACCGCGATGCACCGCTCGCGCACGGGGGCGGCGCACAACAAAACCGGGCTGTTGCGGCGATGGGAACAGTCGGCGCGCAAACGGCGCAAACAACTGATCCTCTGGTGGCGAACACGGGCGGCAATCAGCGCGGCTGGCCCGCGAGTCCGGCAAAGCGGAGGGGGCGGCCTGTTCCATTGGCTTCGCGGGCTGTGGGATGTCATTCATCCGTCTGAATTCACAAACACGATCCTTCGCCAAGCCAAATTGATTCAACAATCCATGCTGTTCGATCCGCAGTGGTATCAATCCCAGACCGGTGGCGGGTTGGATTGTTGCATGGATCCGGTTGTTCATTACCTGCTTTACGGGGCAGTCGCCGGGTGCGATCCGGGTCCGTTTTTTGACAGCGCGTGGTATCTGAAGCAAAATCCCGATGTGGCGAATGCGGGGCTGAACCCCCTGGTGCATTACATTCAGTCGGGCGCAATGGAGGGCTGCGATCCCAACCCCGATTTCAACATCCATTCTTATCTCCAAAAATATCCGGATATCCCGCCAGCGTTGCGGATGAGGGCCGGCTGCCGGACGGATGCGATTTATTCAGGCAACAAATCGTGAAGCCTGCCTGCAAATTTTGAAAATGGCCGCAGCACTTTCCGCCTGCACCAAAGGAGGGCGTACCGGTCCCGGCCAAGGGCGCGCATCAGCTCCTCGATCGGGCTTCCAGCTTCCGCGCCGCAATGTTTCCGCAACTCATAGATTCGAGCAAACAGCGCCTGCTGCCATTTTGTTTCCGGCAAGCCCAGCCGGTCAAACCAATGTTTGAACACCGCCAGGCCTTCCGTCGAAGCCGCCCCGCTGATGCGATTGACCTCGCTTTGCTGCGCCACGTGCCGCCGGAACGCGCACAGCGGCTCGGCCAGATATGCAAACCGGCCCCGCTCCAGCAGGTGAAACCACAAATCCAGATCCAGCCAATGGCGGAGGTGTGCGTCGTAACCCCGCGCCGCCTGCCCCCGGCGGAACATCACCACCGATGGTTCGCCGATCAGGTTCGACAGCCGTTCCAGACACCTCACAATCGCCCGTCTACCGTCCGTGATTCCCGGTTCAAAACATTTGCGCAGGTCAATGACTTGTGAACTTGCATCCAAAACCTGTGACGTCGAACCAACCAGAGAAACCTCCGGGTGTTGGTCCAGCATTGCTGCCATGTTTCGAACCGCCAGCGGCGAAATCAGCCTGTCGTCCTGCAGGACGTATTTGATGTATTCGCCCTTCGCCGCCCGCAGACAACGATTGAAAGTCCGCGCCAGCCCGATGTTGCCCTGGTTCTTCCACCATCGGATGCGGGAATCTCTGGCGGCATAACGTTCCAACATTGCCGCCGAACCGTCCGTCGAGGCGTCGTCAACGGCCAGGATTTCCATGTCCGCGAAATCCTGCGCCAGAATGGATTCCAGACACTCGGCCAGAAACGCCTCGCCATTGCAGACCGGCACCAGAACGCTGACCTTCATG
>CAIMLG010000187.1 GCA_903842235.1 uncultured Verrucomicrobia subdivision 3 bacterium | reverse complement strand
TATTTATGAACGTCAAACCCAGGGCGGCGCTTTGCTTGCCCTGGGCTATTATCTTTCGCCCTTACAGGGCTTCGGTTAGCGACAGGCTTCATTGCCCCGCCATTCCCCGGCACCTTGCGGTGTGCTGGTCTTTGGCGCCGGCCATCCGCCTGCGCTGCGCTTCGGCGCGCCGAGCCACCATTCAAGGTAGGGACTGGCGCGCTGCGCCGTCCGCTGTCCGGCGCTTTCCAATCCATCGCCGGACAACTCCCCGTTCCGCTGGCCAATATGAGGACGACGCCAGCGGGGACATCGCAGCGCAATGTCCCTACCTTGATTGTAGGTGACGATGTGACGAGTCTCTTTTCTAGATTGTTTTGCCGGTGACCGGCCAGCATCTCCCCGCGTCGGCTGAAGGATCGAATCCTTTGAGGATTCCTGCCGGTCCTTCCGGACTGGCAGGATTCAAAGGCCGGCTCGATTGGAACCGGGCCAGCCAGTCTGGTCTTCCCACTTTGGCGGCTTGGGCAACGATTTCCCGAGATTGGGAAACGATTTGCCAAGACTGGGCAATGATTTCCCTTAACTGGGAAAGAGTTTCCCTTGATTGGGAAACGACTTCCTTTGATTGGGAAAGAGTTTCCTTTGACTGGGAAATGACTTCCTTTGATTGGGAAGGAGTTTCCTTTGACTGGGAAACGACTTCCTTTGATTGGGAAAGAGTTTCCCTTGACTGGTAAATGACTTCCTTTGATAGGGAAACGATTTCCAAAAACAGAAAAACCGTCAAATCATCAAGAAATCGCCTGTTTCAGTCAAAAACCGGGTCAAACGGAGGCTGACCGGGTGTTGGGGCGGTTTGGGGAGGGGTTGGCGGTGCACCCGAATGCTTTCATTGGCAATGGTGGCCGTCTGACTGGACAGTTGCCCGTCCGGCAGGACTGGTGGCGGTCCGCTAGGACTTTGATTTTCGCTGGGAATCGTTCATGCTGGGCACCGGCGGTTGCAGCCGGGAACCGCCCGCCGATTGAACCATGGATTTAAACGACTTTTTGGGGCCACAGCCCATCGTCATTGACCTGCTCGCCCAAAACCGGTGGGAGGCGATTGACGAGTTGATTGACCAGCTTGTGATCCATCACAAGATCAAGGCGGAACATCGGGACGCCATTGCGGACAGTGTCCGGAAGCGGGAGCAAGCCATGACCACGGGCATCGGCTACGGCATCGGCATACCGCACGCGAGCACGGATCTGGTGGGCGAACCCGTCGGCGCAATCGGCCGTTCGCGCAGCGGGGTGCAATTCGATGCCTTGGACGGTCAGCCGGTCAAGTTGGTGATGCTGTTCCTCGTGCCGCAGGGCCAATTTCAAAAGCATCTGCATTCCCTGGCCGATCTGGCCAAGCTGCTTCATAAAAAAGATTTTCTCGACGGTCTTTGACTATCTGCGGCAGGGCCACTATCTGCGATAGGGCCAACATTAACGCGACACTCTATCTTTCGTCCCAAAGGGACACCTGACAATAGCCGGGCGTTTCAACGCCGGAATGCTGGCGCATAGCATCAGTCCCAGCGGGACGGCTGAACCTAAGGCTCGAGTCTACACCGTCGGGCGTGTTTCCATTTACCCATTCGGGCGTCCCTCCGGGACTTGGTGGCCGTGCGCAGGCACTGCCGTCTGCAAGCACTGTTGCAATAATGTCACCGGGCCGCCCTTGGTTTGTGACAATCTTTTGGTGAACTGGCGGCGGCTGGTGCAACGCCAGTCTTCGCATCTGACAAAACGCTCGACGGCCAGCCTGAGCCAGCACCGGGCTGGCCGTTTGTTTTTGTGGCCACCATTCAACCCGCGGGCGTTTAACCCCACCGCCCGCCGGCCCCGGGCGTATATTCCTTGTCAGGTCCGCTGAAGTGGGATTTAATTTGTCATGCATCGCAATATTCTCTGTGTCATGGTTTCATTCGCCGCCTCGTTCGGGGCGATGGCCGCCACCAACTCCACCCCGGTCATCGGCATTGGCGGTGACGAGAAGGATGCCCACACGCACTTGAGCTTTGAGGGCATCCCCAAAGATGCCAAAATCGTCAGCGTCAGCACCCATCTGACGGTGGAGCAGGCGGGCCCCGTGGGCCTGAACTTCTTCGCGGTGCAGGTGAACTTTCCCAACAAGACCTGGGCGCACGGCGGTCCCCAGGTGAACTCGGGGTCGGAGAAGGCGAACTGGGGCGGTCTGGTGAACCGCGGCGGCGGCTCCAAGGATTATACGGAGACGAATTGGAAGGAGGATTTGCAGCTGATCGAGTATGGCATTCTCAAACCGAACACGGTGTCGTGGAAATGGGACCGCAATTGCGAATACACGGTCACGATCGAGCGGGGCAAACTCGTGACGCTGCCGGCGGGAACCAACGCGCATTACAATGTCGTGGTGCCCGAGCGCAAGATGTGGGAATGGAACCTGACCATCAAGCCGGTCAACCCCGGCCATGACACCTTCACCTCGATGCTTTACGATTCGGCTGACCACATCCGCAGCTTCTATGTCTGGAATGAGGCCGGCTACGGTTCGACCAGCCAGCAGCAACACGCTTCGTGGTCGCTGCCCACTTATCGCACGGAAGGCAGCACCGAGGACCAGGTGCCCACCGGCTGGAAACGGTTCTAACCGCGCGGCCCGGTCGGGGCAGGGCAGGGGCAGGGGTTCAAGCGCAGGATGATTCTTCGTCCTGCGCCAGTAGTAACTCCCGTGTTGGAAAAGCTTCCCCATCGCTTCGTGCTGGTTTGCGTTTGTTTCGTTTGGATCATCGCTTTGTTCGGGGCGATGGCGTTTTCTCCGCTGCGTGGTCGGTTCTCAATGGAAGGTGCCAAGCTTTTCTTGTCATGGTAAGGACAAGAAATGTTCTTAATTATCTTCCCTTCACTGGTCCTAAATCGCAAACTTTTGCGGTCTCACCGTTCTTGGTTCGTTCGCCGTGAATCAAGAATTCTGGGATGAGCGGCTCTATCGGTGAATTCACGGCAACCAAATAATTGAAAACCAAATTATTCTCGTGCCTGGTGCTGGCGTTGTCGTTGGCCGTGCACGCCCAGCTGGCCTTTATCACCAACGGCGGGGCCATCACCATAACCGGCTTCACCGGCCCCGGCGCGGCGGTGATTCCCGCCACGACCAACACCTATCCGGTCACCGCCATCGCCAACGGGGCGTTTTCCAACCTGACCACGCTCACGTCCGTGACGATTCCCGGCAGCGTCGTCATCGTGGGCACCAATGCGTTTTACCGCTGCTCGGGCATGACGAATGTCGCCCTCGCCTCGGGCGTGACCAACCTCGCCAGCGGCACGTTCTACGGCTGCTCCAACCTGTTCAGCATCACGATCCCGAACAGCGTGACCAACATTGGCACCCTCGCGTTTGCCGGGTGCGTGCGGCTGACCAACGCGATGCTGGGCGCGGGCGTGACGAACATCGGCAGTGCCGCGTTTCAAGGCTGCACCAATCTCGCCAGCGTCACGATGTCCAACGGCGTGGTCAGCCTGGGCACGAACGCCTTCTATCTTTGCACCAGCCTGACCAACCTGCTGTTGAGCACGAATCTCACGACCATCGGCAACGGGGCGTTTCAAAATTGTTCCAGGCTGGCCGCGGTGACGCTGCCGAACAAGGTTACCTACCTCGGCACCAATGCCTTTCTCTCCTGCTCCAACCTGGCGAGCGTCACCCTCGGCACCAATCTCCCCTGGATCCGCGACTACACGTTTGCCAGTTGCGTCAAGCTTGCGGCCGTGACGGTGCCCAACAGTGTCACCAACCTCGGCGCCCACGCCTTTGATACGGACACCAACCTGGCCAGCCTCACGCTCGGCAGCGGGCTGACGACCATCAGCCAGTATGCCTTCTATCAATGCTTCCATCTGGCCGCCGTCGCGCTGCCCAACAGCGTCACCAATCTCGGAACGTATGCCTTTGGCATGTGCCGCGGCCTGACCAGTCTCACTTTCGGCACCAACATCACCAGCATCGGTTCCATCGGACCCGTTCCCAGTTATGACATTTTCCAGCAATGCAACGCCCTCACCAACCTCGTCATACCGAACAACGTGACCTCCATTGGGGGATCGGAGTTCCAAAGCTGCTTGAGCCTGACCAATGTGGTGTTGAGCACCAACCTCGTCAGCATCGGCAGTTTCGCCTTTAGCGGCACCAGGCTGGTCACCGTGTCCGTTCCTGCCAGCGTCACCGGCATCGGGGAGTTGGCGTTCTTCAGCACCACCCTCACCGCCTTCAACGTGGCCCCCGCCAACACCGCCTTCAGCAGCACCGGCGGCGTCCTGTTCAACAAGCTCCAGACCACGCTCATCCAATACCCCGTGGCTCTCGCCGGCGACTACGTCGTCCCCGGCACTGTCACCGCCATCGCGGATTATGCGTTTTCCCAGGCCCTTAACCTGGCCGGCATTACCTTCCCCAACGGGCTCATCAGCCTCGGCAACTACTCCTTCTACGATTGCACCAACCTCGCCAACATCATTATTCCTGACAGCGTCGTCAGCATCGGGTCCCAAGCTTTCTATCAGGAAATCAACCTTACCAACGTCGTTTTAGGCACCGGCGTCACCAGCCTCGGTGGCAGCACCTTCAGCCCGTGCCCCGCGCTCCTCACCGTCACCTTCCGGGGCAACGCCCCCGCCGCGGACTTCTCCGACTTCTACTACGACCAGGGTATCATCGGCTATTATTACACCTCCAACACCGGCTTTGATAACTACTCCAGCGTCATCAATTATGCCAGTTTTCCGGACGCCGTCATCCTAGTCCCCATCAACCCGCTCATTCAGACCGCCGACGGCAGCTTCGGTGTGCAAAGCGGCCAGTTCGGCTTCAACCTCACCGGCCTCAGCAACCAGGTCGCCATTGTCCAAGCCTGCGCCGACCTCGGCAATCCCGTCTGGATTCCGCTCGCCACCAACACCCTCACCACCGGCACCGCCTATTTCAGCGACGCGCAATGGACGAATTATCCCACGCGCTATTATCGCGTACTGCTGGGGCCGTGACGCCGGCTGTCGGCCCGTCCGGCACGGACCCCGCTGAAGATTGTGTTGACAATATTTCTGAACCGACGGTAAGGTGGCAACACCATGAAAAAGTTCTTCTTCTTCGTTTTGGCTTTGGGCGTTTTGGGTTTCAGCCAAGGCTGCGACAAGGCCGGCAGCGCGCCCGCCAAAGAGATCGCCAAGGATGCCGGCCAGAAAAGATTCCGCCTGGCGTTTGTCACCAACACCAAGAACGATTTCTGGGCCACGGTCCGGCATGGCTGCAACAGCGCCGCGCAGAACCTCGGCAATGTTGATTTGGATTTCCGCTTTTTCACCGGCACCACGGTGGCGGAGCAGCAGCAGGTCTTGACCGACCTGGTGGCGGGCGGGGTGGACGGCATCGCCATCAGCCCGATTGACGCCGCCAAGCAGGCGGAGTTCCTGACCGGGATCGCCGCCAAAACGCTGCTGGTCTGCGTGGACAGCGATGTGCCCGACAGCAAGCGGGCCTGTTTCATCGGCACGGACAATGTGGCCGCCGGCAAGCAGGCGGCAAACCTGCTCAAAGCCGCGCTGCCCAAGGGCGGCAAAGTCATCGTCTGCGTGGGCTATCCGGCCGCGCAAAACGCGAAGGACCGCATGCTCGGCCTCCAAGGCGGTCTGGCCGGTTCGAACATCGGGATCATTGACACGCTGGCGGATGCCACCAGCCCGGAGGTCGCCCAGAAAAATGCGACGGAGGCGATGGCAAAGCATGCCGACCTGGCGGGCCTGGTCGGGCTATACAGTTATAACGGGCCGGCGATTCTCGGCGCCGTCCGCGGCGCGGGCAAGGCCGGGCAGTTGAAGATCGTCTGCTTTGATGATGAGAGCGCCACGCTGGCGGGGGTTGAGTCCGGCGACATCTCCGGCACGGTGGTTCAGATTTCCACGCGGATCGGCTATGAAACCATCAGCCGCATGGATAAGTTTCTGGGAGGCGACAAGACGCAGTTGCCCAAGGAAAATGTCCTGTTCAAATCCATTGCCGTCGACAAGGGGTCGGTGGAATCCATGCAGGCCTGGCATGACGACAAGCTTCAGCCCTGAAGCGCGCGGTCTGTCGGTTATTGTTCCGGCTGAATAAAATGCGGCACGGAGCGAACCCCGTTCCCGCCGACATGATTTAAGCCGGAGAAATCCGGCATGGCAAAACCGCCATATAATATATGGCGGGATTCAGGTTTGGCTTTTCAGGCGAACGCAGCAAGCAGAAGGTTGGCATCGGTCAAGCTACGGGTGCGACCATGATGAATATGCCTGACTCCCACGAACCCGCCGGTTCAACGGCGGATGGAAAAGCCGCCAGCCACTCTTCCTCGTCCAATGATTCTTCGTCCCCGGTGAAAGTCTGGCTGGTGGACGACAATGCGGAGATCCGCCAAGTCCTGGCCGAGGCCTTGGATTCTTTCAAAGACATCCGCTGCGAGCGTCATTTCTCCGGCCCGGACGCCTTGTTGAGCGAATTGGCCAGCAAGCCCGGTCCGGATGTCATCCTGCTGGATGTCCAGATGGGCGACCGCAACGGCCTGGATGCCGTGCGTCCGATCAAGTCCCTCACCCGCTCGACCCGCGTGCTGATGTTCACAACCTGCTTTAATTCGAAATGGCGGGAACAGGCGCTGAGCGATGGGGCGTCGGATTACCTGCTGAAAAGCTGCGCGCTGCATCACATGGCCGAGCGGATCCGTTGTTCCGCCCATGACCCGGCCCCCGGCACTTATCCGCGTCGGCGGATCAAGCGCTCGGCCGAAAAGCCGGAGTCGGTGATCGCGGCCAAAACTCTTCCCGGCAAACCAAAGCGGTTTCTGAAGCGCACCATGAATCTGCTCCTGAATGGATGGCCGGTCCGTCACACCGGCTTCGACCAGGCGGGTCGTGGCTAATCGGTTAAGGGAATTGTCAGGAAATTGCCGGCGGGCCATCCGGCTTTGAGACCAAAGTCTGCGAAGCTCTGGCGATGCTTAGTGCCGTCCGGCTTGACCCTGCCATTGGTTCCAGTCCTGACCCAATTGACGGCAGATGGCGGCAGGGGTTTCGGCATAAACCCTTGCGCCCAGCTTCAACGCGGCCAGGCGCAGCTTATTCTGGCGCGCTTCAATCAAGGGATTCAGCCGTGCCGCCTCGGTTTTATCGCTGTGGATCGCGACGAATCGTTTTAGGAGGAATAGGTCGTGTTCTTCGCCGAGTAGATCGGCGAGTTCGTCCAGTTGGCGGGTCAGGCTGCGCGCGGTGTCCGGCCACTTCGGGCAGACGATTTGGAGCTGATGCCAGAAGGTTTTCACCTGCTTGCGCCATTCGTGCAGGTTTTCCGGCGATGGTTTGCGGGCGGCCATGCTCCCGGTCTGCCGGCCGCGAAGATAGCTCTGCCTCAGGCCGGGCTCGATGGCCGCCCAGCCTGATGTGGTGAATTTGAGGTTGGCGAGGCGCCGGCCGGTCTTGCGCAGCTGCCAGCCCGCCAGCTCCACGGAATCGTCATCGCGAAACCGGCGGGATTCACGGCGGCAATCCTTTTGCAGCGCCTTGGTCAGGACGGGAAACCGTTCCGCCGCGGCGGGTCCGGCCAGTTGTTCAAAGGCCTGCAGCCGCACCCGCGCATCGCGCGTGGCGGCCAGCCAGTTGGCGGCCCGGCGCAGCGCCTTCGCCGCCTGGCGATAGTCGTCCGGGTTGATTTCGCCGCGGATGAGCCGGAAGATGGCGCGCAGTTTCTTGATCTCCTTGCGCACGCTGTGGACGGCGGCGGGGTGCCGCGACTTCCGCAGCCGGCTGCGCGCCTGCCCGATGTATTTCCGGCACACGCGCCGCAGGGCCGCGTCCGGCCGTTCGGCTTTTTTGAAATGGAGTGTCATGGCAGCGTGAAAAGAAAAGCGGAAGGGGGAAAGCGGCTACCGCCGCGGCCTTCCCTTTCCTAATCCAGATTGGTCTGGTTCTCCGGCCGGTCTTTTTTCAGCTTGTTCTGAAGGGTGTTGACGGTGTGCTTGGCGGCGGCGAGCCAGGAATAATTCTTGTTCTCCAGAAAGTTCCGCAGGCGGGTGGAGGTGGTGCGATGGCGGAAGTTCTTGCCCTGCCAGATGCGCTCGCCGGTCTGCGGCTGGCGCGCGCGCGTCCACGAGGCGGCGGAGATGTGGCGATGGCCGTAGTCGCGGATGGTGATCTCGTTCGGGATGGGCAGGTAGTGCTGGTCGCAGATATTCCCGTAGTTCACGCAGTCCTCCGAATAGGTGTCGGTGGTGCAATAGACGATGTCGCCGTTCGGCTTGACCGGCTGGACGCAGCTCGAATAGAGGACTTCCTTCGTCTCCTTGATGCCGCCGAAGCCGTCGAGGGGCGCGTAGGAAAACTTGCCCTTGTAATAGCCCTCAAAGCGGTAGAGCGAGGCGTTGTAGCCGCGCCGGCGGAACTGGTCGCGGTAGTCGAGCGATTCGGCGCGGTCGGGCAGGTGGACGATGGAGACGGGGATGAAATTGCTCAGCAGGCCCGCGGCGCGCAGCTTGTCCAGCTTGCCGGTGAATTCATCGAACTGGGAGAATTCAAAGTGGAACGAGGGCTGGACGATGACTTTCGTTTTCTCCCGGGCACAGGCGGCGATGAGCTTCTGCACGTCGAAACTCAGATTGGTGACGATGAGCTTGGAGCGCCAGCCCTTGACCTGGGTGACGATCTCAAAGAAATCGCCGTGCAGGCTGGGTTCGCCCCCGGAAAAGATGAGCTTGTCGTAGTCGGCCTTGTAGGGAAAGGCGTTCAGACCAGCGATCCATTCCGGGCCCTTGCGCCGCTGGTTGGACATGATTTTGCGCTTGGATTCGCTCAGGTCGTACATGGGCTGGTCCAGCTCCTGCCGCTGGTTGCAATATGAGCAGTCGTAGTTGCAGGAACGCGTCAGGGACACGTCCATGATTTTGGAGAGCTTGGGTTCAGCGGGCATAGTGCGATTCGATTTCTTCCAGGTTGACGCCGGTGCCGCGCCGGGAGGAGAGCGTGAGGGCTTCGACAATCTTCATGGTGCGGATGGCGTCAAGGGCATCGGTTTCGGGATTCTGCCGGGTTTGGACGCAATGGGCAAAGTGTTCCAGCGCGTTGAAGACGGAATCGCTGATGATCTCGGCGCGACAGGGGATTTTCACCGGCGCCTGCGCATTAAAGCGGCCGAGGATGTCGCCGCGCTTCAGGTCGCTGGTGATCACGCCGCGTTCCCCGGTAAATTCAACGCGTTCGTAGGTGGTGGCAGCCACGGCATTGGCCAACGAAGCCTCCAGCGTGGCGGTGACGCCGCTGCGAAACCAGAGCTGGCAATGCGCCGTATCCTCGCCGCATTCGGCGGGCAACGCGCGGTTTTCGAAGCCGGCCTGCACGCGGGTCACCGCGCCGAACCAGTGCGAGAAAAGGTTGATGAAATGCACGCCGGCATTATGAAGCACGCCGCCGCCGGTCCGGTCGCGGTGCAGCGCAGCGAACGACGGCAGCCGGCGCAAATCCTGATTGTGATAGGCGTGGACGGAGGTGATTTTGCCGAGGCGCTGCTCGGTGATGATCTGCTGCAACACGCGGTTGCGGTCGAGGTAGCGCTGGTTGAAGTCCACCATCAGCACGCGGCCGCTTTTTTGCGCGAGCGACTGGAGGGCGAGCATTTCCGCGACATTCACAGCCAGCGGCTTTTCACAAAACACATCCAGTCCGTCGGCGAGCGCTTGTTGCACCGCTTGAAAATGCCGGTGATTGGGCAGCAAAACCAAGGCGGCGCGGATGCCGGAGCCACCCAGCGCGGCGGAATCAGTAACCCTCCGGGCAACGTAACGCAAGCCGCGCTGGGCGGCTTGAAACTGGGCGGCGTCGCGCGTCAGAATCCCGGCAACGGCCAGGGAGGAAGCTTTCCGGTTCAGCGCCGGCAGGTAGGCGTAATGAAAAAATGACCCGGCTCCCAGCACACCACAATTCAGCCGGCCGCTGGGCAATTCACCTTTGGGGGCAAGCCGATGCCACTGCGCTTCCAAGTTGGAAATCGTCTGGCGAACGGCGGTTGGCAGGGAATGTTTGATAGGCTTTCAGCTTTTCGAGATTTGCTGTCGCCGTCAAGCCTGACCTCGCTTCGCGCTAGCTGGCAAAGAACTTCTGGATCTCCTTGATGACGGCCACAAAGCGGTCCACTTCGTCCCGGGTGTTGTAGAAATAGAAACTGGCGCGGGCGGTGGATTCCACCCCGAGCTTGTGCATGAGCGGTTGCGTGCAGTGATGCCCGCCGCGCAAGGCCACCCCGGCCTGATCCGCCAGCGTCACCACGTCGTGCGCGTGAACATCTTTCAGGAGAAAACTCACGAGGCCGGCGCGGTTGGTTTTGGGGCCGAAGAGGCGGAGGTTATTGACTCCAGCCAGCTGGTCCACCGCGTAGTTCGCCAGTTCCTGGTCGTGCTTCCAGATGTTGGCGCGGCCGATGGCGTCCAAATAATCCATCGCGGCGTGCAAACCGATGGGGCCGGAGATGTCCGGCGTGCCGGCCTCAAAGCGATGCGGCGCGTGCTTGAACTCGGTCTTGTCGTAGCCCACGGTCAAAATCATTTCGCCGCCGCCTTGGTAGGGCGGCATGGTTTCCAGCACTTCGGTGCGGCCGTAGAGCACGCCGATGCCGGTGGGCCCGCAAATCTTGTGGCCGCTGAAGGCAAAGAAATCGCAGCCCATGGCCTGCACGTCCACGGGCAGATGCCCGGCGCTTTGCGCCCCGTCCACGAGGGTGGTGATGCCGAGCTTTTTGGCGCGGGCGCAGAGGTCGGCGACGGGATTGACGGTGCCCATGGAGTTCGAGATGTGCACCATCGAGAGCAACTTCACTTGTGAGGTGAGGAGCGAATCCAGCTTGGAAAGGTTGAGCACGCCCTCGTCGCCGGTGACGGGAATATAAGCGAGCTTCGCGCCGGTTTTTTGCGCGAGCATCTGCCAGGGGACGAGATTGCTGTGGTGCTCCAGCTCGGTGAGCAGAATCACATCGCCGGGCTTGAGATGCTTCGCGCCCCAGGTGGCGGCGACGAGGTTGATGCTCTCGGTGGTGCCGCGCGTGAAGATGATTTCGTCGGACGATTTGGCGTTGATGAATTTGGCCGTGCGGGCGCGGGCGGCTTCAAAGGCGTTGGTGGCGCGGTTGCTCAGCTCGTGAATGCCGCGGTGGACGTTGGCGTTGTCGAACGTG
Source organism: uncultured Verrucomicrobia subdivision 3 bacterium (assembly GCA_903842235.1). GTDB lineage: Bacteria > Verrucomicrobiota > Verrucomicrobiia > Limisphaerales > UBA11358 > UBA11358. The sequence goes on along the minus strand of CAIMLG010000187.1, from coordinate 12,687 downwards.
TAGTAATGCACCAGCGCGTCAATGACGCTGCGCGGTTTCTGCGAGGTGGCGGCGTTGTCGAGATATACGAGCGGCTGGCCGTGGACTTGCTGATCCAGAATCGGAAAGTCCTGGCGCAAAGCGGACCAATCAACGGTTTTTTTCATCGGAAAATGTTAACCACGGACAACCCCGGATGGACACAGTCGGTTGCCTTGATTTAGACAAAGGGATTATCGCAAATGGCTGGTAAAACCAAAGACTATTTGGGTGAACCCGCCACAATTTCTCCCGTTTGGCGGCGGCCATGACGGACACTTTCACTGGGTAAATGGGCAGTTCTTGGTATTGATTACTCGCAGTTGCGGTGGCAATTTTTCCCGCATGGCCCACAAACTACGCGTGGAGGATTTCGGTGCGATGTAACAAAACCAAGAACCCATTACGATAAAAGGGTAGGCTTCAAACCGTCCAGCAAGACGGCCTTACGCTTATTTCACAAAATCATTCAACGCTCTTTCCAGCATTTTGAAGGTTTCTTCCAAGCGCAACACCAGCGGGGACATTTTCTGCCAGTCTAAGTCAAACGAATAGGCATTGCGGAATACATGGCGGAAACGCAGGTATTCATTCAATGAGTCGTGAAGTTCTTCCGACAGCAACGCCGGGCGGTGCGCGGTCGGCGATTTCATCCGCAGCAAAAGTTCACGATGCCAGGAATCGCCGCGCACCGGCTCGCCGTCCAACTCCACCGCCACGCGTTTAAAAATGTTTTCGACGCCGGTGTAGAATGAATGGAGCAGGGCCGCGAGCGCGGACAATTCAATTTCAGTTGGAGCCGTGGTGCGGCATTGGGCAAGTAGTCCGTGCATTCCAAGCACCAGACGTTGCAACTGTTCGCGTTCCGTGGCCTGTTGCTTGCGGAATTTATCCCACTCGGACGAGTTCATTCTCTGTGCGAAGGTGGCGGGTGAACGGCGTGCTGACGTCCAAGTCAATCAGATCAACCGAACGGCCAATCAAATCACTGACCCGCGCGCCCATGCGATAGAAAACGGACGGGGGCAGGCCGGAAACCGCCAAGTCGAGATCGGAAGACGCGGCGCCCGTTCCTTTGGCCGCGGAGCCGAAGACATAAATTTCCCGGGCGCCAGCGGTTTTGAGTTCGGCGGCGGCGCGCTGGATTAAAATATTTGTCTCGGTGCTCACGCTGGATTTGATAGTGCGCTGGTTGGGTCTGAAAGTCAAAATGTTCCCGCGCCGCCATTGGCTTCCTAATCAAAGCACAGCAGGTCAAACCTCAGCCAAAATCTTCCTCAATAAAGGGTCACCCAGTTCTTGGTATTAACTACTTCCGGTTGCGATGGCAATTTTTCCCGCATGGCCCGCATACTACGGGGGTTGTCACCGGACCAACGCAACGCTCAGACAGAGGCGGAGCGTAACCGCGCCTACCGCGCTTTGGACAACTTGAAGCGGACCTGCGAGAACCTTCAGCCATGAGAAAATGAACGTCGGGGCGCAGCATCGTGGACAAGTATTTCATGCTGGAAGCCGCCGTGCCCTCGAAAAGTTTTGACCCCACTGCCTTTAATGAATCGTCCAGCGGAAATCATTTGGTGCATGAAGACTGGCTCGGCTACAACAACACTTGGTGTTCGTTCTGGTTCAAACTTTTTCCCGCCGACGACCTGTCCATCCGTGGTTGAAAATTACAACAGCCCGAGTTGCAGTTTGGCGGCCTCGGTCATCATGCCCTGGTTCCACGGGGGATCCCAGACGAGCTCCACGTTGGCCTCGTCAATCGGCTCGATGGACACCAGCTTGTTTTGCACGTCCTGGGCCAGCACGGGGCCCATGCCGCAGCCCGGCGCGGTCAACGTCATTTTCACGTCCGCCTTGTAATTCTCCGCGCCAATGGGCGTGAGCTGGCAGTCGTAAATCAGCCCCAGATCCACAATGTTCACGGGAATTTCCGGGTCGTAGCAGGTCTTGAGCGCCTCCCAGACTTTCTTTTCGAGCTGCTCCGGCGTGACCGGGCCGCGGGTGGCCACGGGCGCGGACGCAACTTTGACTTCCAAGCCCAAGGCGTCGGCATCCTTGGTCTCGATGCGGAACATGTTGCCGTTGACCACGACGGTATAGGTGCCCCCCAGCGACTGCGTAATGTGCGCGGTCTCGCCCTTTTGCAGCGTTACCTTGGTGCCGATGGGAACGACGGACGCCTCCACGTCGCGGGTCAAAACTTTCGATTCGGAACTCATAATAAAAACATCTTCGCTGGTGGCGCGGATAAAATCAAATCACGTCTGCTCGTTTTCCGTGCTAACCGGCGCGGCTTCGCCCTTGAGCGCGCCGATCAAGGCGTGCCAGGCGAGTATGGCGCACTTCACGCGGGCCGGATATTTGTAAACGCCCGCAAAGACGGCGAGCTTGCCGACGTCGCCCTCGGCCTTGCCGGTGGTCACCAGTTCGTGGACCCGCGCAAAGATCTGTTCCGCCTCGGCCTTGGTCTTGCCCTTGACGTTTTCGGTGAGCAGCGAAGCCGACGCCTTGGAAATGCAGCAGCCGGAGCCGACAAAGCTCGCCTCCCGAATCACGTCGCCGTCCAGGGCGAGGAACAATTTCAGATTGTCGCCGCACAGCGGGTTGAACCCCTGCGCCGAGCAGGAGCACTGCGGCATTTCGTGAAAATTGCGCGGCTTCTTGCAGTGATCCAGAATCACCTGCTGATAAAGGTCGTTGATGTCGTCAAACATGGCGCTTCACTCTAAGGCTTTGGGCGCGGGGCTGGAGGCAAAACCATTTTCCTCGCGCCTAATAAAATCATTTTCCCCGCAAATGCGGGTTGGCTTCCAGCCGGTCCCAGACGAGCTTGTCAATCACCGCGCGCGCCGGCTCGCACTGGATGCGCTCAATGATCTCGCCGGCGAAGGCATGAATCAACATCTGTTTGGCCGTGTCCAAGCTCATTCCGCGGGAGCGCAGGTAAAAAATGGATTCCGCATTCAACTGGCCGATCGTGGCGCCGTGCGTGCATTTCACATCGTCGGCATAAATCTCCAACTGGGGCTTGGTATCCGCGCAGGCGTCATCGGAGAGGAGCAGGTTTTTATTGGTCTGCTTCGCGTCGGTTTTTTGCGCAATTTCGCGGACCAGAATGCGCCCGTGGAATACGCCCCGGGATTTGTCGTCGAGGATGCCGTTGAAATATTCGTGGCTGGCGCAATGCGGCTGCGCGTGTTCGACGATCATGTGATGATCCGCCAATTGCTCATCCCGGGTCAGATACAGCCCGTTCAAAATGCATTCCAAGCCTTCCCCGGCCAGCTTGGTGCGGATATTATTCCGCGACAGCTTGGCGCCCAGGGCGAACGAATGAACGCGCACCTTGCTCGCGCGGCCAAACTCGCCCGCGATGGTGGCCATGTGGTAGGCGGCCGCCGCTTCGTCCTGCACCTTGACGTGCTCAACCGCCGCGTTGGCGCCGGCCACGATTTCCGTGACAGCATTGGTGAAATAGGCGGCGCGGGTGGTGCTGAGGTAACTTTCCACCACCGTCAAGCGGCTGTTGGCCCCGGCGATCACCAGGTTGCGCGGCAGTATGGTTTCGCCGGCCACTTGGGCTGACGAAACATAAATCAGCTGCACTGGCTCGGCCAACGCCACCCCGTCCGGCACGAAAATGAACGCGCCGTCCGTGAACCGCGCCTGATTCAGGGCCGCAAAGGCGTTACCCGCCGGGTGCGCATATTGGCCCAGATGTTGTTCGAGCAGCGCCGAATCCTGCGCCAGCGCGGCCGCCAGACTCTCCAGGCGCACGCCGCCGGCTACCGGCTGGAGGCGGGAAAGCGGCGCCGAAAACCTCCCGTTCACAAACACGAGCCGCGGCCCCGGCAGGGCGGCGAACACGGAAGCCGCCAAAGCCTGGGTTTCCGCGCCATTGACGGCCACCGCTCCGGCGAGTTGGAAATGCAGCTTTGCCAGCGCTGCCACGCTGGTGAAACGCCAGTCTTCATCGTTCAGCGTTGGAAATCCGGCCCCGGCAAAGCTGGCGAAACCGGCTTGGCGCAAGGGGGATAGCCAAGCTGACGGCGACGGGGCGACGGGAAACTGCGAAAACTGTTCGACTAACTGCGCCGTCCCGTTGTCTGTTTTTTTCATCATGTTTAGAATGATTCTAATTATAAATCCGGCCGACAATTTCCCATGTGGCGGACTTTTACGCAATGGAAAACCGAAGGGAAAACCGCTGGCTCGCCCGCCGCGCGAAATACATTTTGCGTTCCGGCGATGGAATGGCATTTTGTCCGCCATGCTTTCGCAAGACGTTATCCAGAATGCGCTGACCGCCGTGAAATACCCCGGCTTCTCACGCGACATCGTTTCCTTCGGCCTCCTCAAGGAAATCTCCATCACCAACGGCACGGTCAGTGTGACGCTGCAATTGACGACGCCCAACGCGGAAATCGCCCAGCAAATCAAAGCCGAAAGCGAGCGCATCTTGCAAAAACTCCCTGGCATCAGCCATGTCCAGGTGGATGTGAAACAGCCGGCCAGCGGATCAGCGCCGGCGGGCAATGCCTTTACCAATCAGACCAGGGTTCCCGGCGTAAAACGCGTCATTGCCATTGCCAGCGGCAAGGGCGGCGTGGGCAAATCCACCTGCGCGGTGAATCTGGCCTGCGCCTGGCAACAGCTCGGCGCGAAAGTGGGCTTGCTGGACTGCGATATTTACGGGCCGAGCATTCCCCTGATGATGGGCGTCCGGGAAAAACCGACGGTCAGCGCCGGGGAAAAACTGGTGCCGCCGCTGGCCCATGGCGTGAAAGTCATGAGCATCGGGCTGCTGCTGCCCGACGACCAGCCCGTCATCTGGCGCGGACCGATGATCACCAAGACCATCAATCAGTTTCTCCTCGCCGTCGAGTGGGGCGACTTGGACTATCTGCTGGTGGACTTGCCGCCCGGCACCGGCGATGCGCAATTGTCTCTGTGCCAAACTGTTCCGCTGGATGGCGGCATCATCATCACCACGCCGCAGGAAGCCTCGCTCGGCGTTGTGCGCAAGGGCATTGCCATGTTCAACAAGGTGAATGTGCCGATTCTGGGCCTCGTCGAAAACATGAGTTATTTCACCGCGCCGAACGGCGAGCGCGTGGAAATCTTTGGCCACGGCGGCGGCCACGCCGAAGCCGCCCGCCAAAAAGTCCCGTTCCTCGGCGAAGTCCCGCTTTTTACCGAAATCCGCGAAGGCGGCGACCGCGGCATGCCGCTGACCGTCTCCACGCCCAATCATCCGGCGAGTCAGGCGTTTATTCAAATTGTCCAGACGGTGCGGCAGAATCTGAAATAAACTTTCCGCGCGTCCAGATTTCATTTGCCAGAAATGGCACCACGATTTAACGTAACTGGCACAGTGACTAATATCATGTCGAACGCTTCAAAAGACGCCTCGTCGGCGAACGATCTGCTGAAGAATTCATCGCTCTATCGCGAGTTCCAAGCCGAGCGCGAGGAAATCCTCCGGCATAAATGGATCGAGTCGGAAAAGGCCGGCTACGACATTGGCTTTGAGCACGCCCTCACGGATTGGATTATTAAGCATCGCGCCTCCTGGCGCAAATCCCGGCAAAACAACAATTGAGTCACCCGTTCCTTTAACGACGCCCCGCGAGGCGCCGAAGGGAAAATGAAAACGATTTTAACGCCGCGAACCAGCCCCGCGTCCCCGGGAGCGGTTCGCGTTTATCTTTTTCGCCGCCTCCTCGCCCGCGCTCGTTCGGGTTCGAGAACGAGAAGGATCCCATCTTATGTCTGAAACAACCATTCTGCTCGATGCCAGCGCCATTCAGCGGGCCTTGACGCGCATCGCGCATGAAATTGCCGAGCGCAATGAACAGAGCTCCGGCGTGGCGCTCGTCGGCATCCCGACCGGGGGCGATCACTTGGCCGCCCGCCTCGCCAAAATCCTCGTCGGCATCTGGCACCATCCCGTGCCCGTGGGCATTCTCGATACCACCATGCACCGGGACGATTTGGATCAGCGCGTGGCCCCCCAAATGCATCCGACGGACATTCCGTTTGACGTGAACGGCAAAACCATTGTGTTGGTGGACGATGTGCTCTTTAGCGGCCGCACCACCCGCGCTGCCATGGATGCATTGAACGATTTTGGCCGGCCCCGAAAAATCCAACTGGCCGTCCTGATCGACCGCGGCCACCGGGAACTGCCCATCAAGGCGGATTTCATCGGCAAAAACGTGCCCACGGCCTTGGATGAGAAAATTTCCCTGCGCCTCACGGAAAGCGGCGCGGCGCAGGATGAAGTCATTTTGAAAAAGCAGTGAAAGCGCGGCATCGAATTCCCGATGCCCGCTCCCGGGCTGCAACGATGTGATATAAAATTATGAGCTGGACCAAAAAACATCTGCTCGACATCGAGTCGCTCACGGCGGCGGAAATTCTCACCGTGCTCGACACCGCGCGCGGCTTCAAGGCCGTGGGCGAACGCGCCATCAAGAAGGTCCCGGCCCTGCGCGGCAAGACCGTCGTCAACCTGTTCGTCGAGCCGTCCACGCGGACGCGCACCAGCTTTGAGCTCGCGGCCACGCGGTTGAGCGCCGATGTCATCAATTTCTCCGCCGACGCCTCCTCGTTCAAAAAAGGCGAAACGCTCAAGGACACCGCGCTCAATCTGGAGGCGCTCAACGCCGACTTTATCATCATCCGCCACAGCGCCAGCGGCGCGCCGCATTTTCTTTCCCGCGTGCTCAATGCCCACGTCATCAACGCCGGCGACGGCGCCCACGAACATCCCACGCAGGCGTTCCTTGACACCTTCACCATCCGCGAGAAAAAAGGCAAAATCGCCGGGCTGAACGTGACGATTCTCGGCGACATCCTCTACAGCCGCGTCGCCCGCTCCGACATCTGGGCGCTGACCAAACTGGGCGCCAACGTCACGCTCTGCGGGCCGTCCACGCTCGTGCCCAAGACGTTTGAGCAGATGGGCTGCCGCGTCACCTACGATGTGGATGAGGCCATTCGCGAGGCCGACGTCATCAACCTCCTGCGCATCCAGCATGAACGCCAGCGCAAGGCGATGTTCCCGAGCATCGGCGAATACGCGCAATTGTTCGGCCTGAACCAAGACCGCCTCGCCCGGACGAAGCCCGACGCCATCATCATGCACCCCGGCCCGATCAATCGCGGCGTGGAAATTGACAGCGAACTGGCCGACAGCGATCGTTCCGTCATTCTCGAACAGGTGACGAACGGCCTCGCCGTGCGCATGGCCGTGCTGTTTCTGGTGAACGGCGGAAAAGCGGTGGCCGAAGCCGCCCAATGACCGGACGAATATCATAATCCGCTTTTGGTTTGATGCGTTTCACTGTGGCAAATGATTGAGCCGCATTCCGCCAGCTGCTACGCTGTCGCGCAATGAAGGCCCCAACGGTTCCCGAGTTTTTTAATTTTACCAGCGACATCTTTGATGGTTGGGCGCGCACCCATCCGCAAAATCTGGCGTTGTGGTGCGTGGATGGGGTAACGGGAGCGGAACAGAAATTCACCTTCCAGGAAAAGGCCCGGTTGAGCGCGCAGGCGGCCAATGTTTTTCGCGCGCACGGCGTGCGCCGGGGCGACCGCGTGCTCGTCATGCTGCCGCGCGTCTGGCAATGGTGGGTGGCCATGCTGGGCCTGACCCGGCTGGGCGCGGTGCCCATTCCCGCCACGCTCCAGCTCATGCCGCGCGATGTGGCGTATCGGCTGGAAACGGCGCAAATCTCCGCCGTCCTTACCAATGCCGAGGGGCTGGCCAAAGTGGACGGCTTCGGCGGTCTGCGGCTGGCGACGTGTCCGCCGCCCACCGGTTGGGTGGATTTCAACACGGCTTTGGCCGCCGCCCCGGCTAGTTATTCCGGCGCGCCGACCCGCGCCGATGAGCCCGGCATCATTTATTTCACCAGCGCCACCACCGGCGAGCCCAAAATGGTGCTGCACACGCACGCCAGCTATGGCTTGGCGCATCGCGTGACCGGCGAATTGTGGCTGGACGGCCAGCCCGGCGACGTGCACTGGAACGTCTCCGATCTCGGCTGGGCCAAGGCGGCGTGGTCGAGTTTCTTCGGGCCGTGGCACCGGGGCGCCTGCGTTTTCGCCGTGGATATTCATGGCAAATTTGATCCCGCCCATACGCTGGATCTGCTCGCGCACTTCCCCATCACCACCTGGTGCGTGCCGCCCACGGCGCTCCGCTTGATGGTCCGGCTGGATTTATCCAAGCGGCATTTTCCCCACCTGCGGCATTGTGTTACGGCCGGCGAACCGTTGAATCCCGAAATCATGAAGCTGTGGAATAACGCCACCGGCCTTAATCTTTACGAAGGCTACGGCCAGACGGAAACGGTCATTCTCATCGGCAACTACCGTTCCCTGAATCTTCCCGTGCAGCCCGGCTCCATGGGCCAGCCCACGCCGGGCTATCAGATCGCGCTGCTGGACGAAGACCGCCAGCCCGTGCCCGCCGGCCGCGAAGGCGAGATTGCCCTTCGGGTGGTGCCCGAACGGCCGCTGGGGCTGTTCCGCGAATACTGGCGCAATCCGGAGGAAACCGCCGAAAAATTTCAGGACGGCTGGTATTTCACCCGCGACCGCGCCGTCTGCGATGCTGATGGTTATTATTGGTTCATCGGCCGGGCCGATGACGTCATCAAGAGTTCCGGCTACCGCATCGGGCCGTTTGAAGTGGAGAGCGTCCTGCTCGAACATCCCGCCGTGCTGGAAGCCGCCATCGTGGGCAAGCCCGACGCCGTGCGCGGGCAGATCGTCAAAGCCTTCATCACCCTGCGCCCCGAAGCGAGGGCGAGCGAAGAACTGAAACACGAGCTGCAGCAGCACTGCAAACACACCGCCGCCCCTTACAAATATCCCCGCGAAATTGAATTCGTCGCCGAGTTGCCCAAGACCATCAGCGGCAAAACCCGCCGGGTGGAACTGCGCGCCCAGCCAGCCCAAACCGTCGGGGCCGCCGCCTAGCGGGACCGGCGGTTATCCGTGTTGATCCGTGTCCATCCGTGGTTGAACTGCGGTTTTTAGAATAAAAAAGGCGGACGGTTTTTCAACCGCCCGCCTGAGGTCGTTCAAAACTTACGCGCCGAATTTGTCGAACATCTTGGCGTTGGCCTGCATTTGGCGGATGAGGAACTTCGCCGGGAAGACGCTCAGGGAACCGCTGTTGGCGCCGGTCTCGGTGAAGCGTTCCAGCTTGTCGGAGCCGCTGATGGCCGAGTGCAGCAGCACGGGCTGCGGATGCCAGGAGTGCCCCTTCATCGCGCAGGGCGTGGAATGGTCGCCGGTGATGGCAATGACGTCCGGCTTCTTCTTTAGCAGAATCGGCAGGGCGGCGTCGAATTCTTCAATCGCCTTCTTCTTGGCGGCAAAGTTGCCGTCTTCCCCGTATTTGTCGGTGTATTTGTAATGGATGAAGAAGAAGTCGTAGTTGTCATATTCCTTCAGGTAGCGCTCAAACTGCTCGGCAATGGTCTGGGGACCTTCGATCTTCACCATGCCGACGAGCTGGGCGAGCCCCTTATACATCGGATACACCGCCAGGCACGCGGGTTTGAGTTTGTAGCGCGCTTCAAACATCGGGATGTTTGGCTGATGGGCAATGCCGCGCATGAGGAAACCGTTGGCCGGTTTTTCCTTGGCGATGACGGGCAGGGCGGCCTTGTAGAAGTCGGCGATGAGCTTGGCCATCTTTTTCTGCTTGGCGTTTTTCGGGTCGCGCGGCTTCACGGCGGGAATGGCAAAGCCTTCGCGGTTGGGATCGGCATCCGTCAGCGGGCCTTCCAGTCCCTTGCCGCGGAAGATGACCACGAACCGATGTTCCTTGCCGGCCTTGATGATGACCTGGGTGTCGCCGATTTTCTTGATCTTGGCGGACAGCAGGGCGCAGAGTTTTTCGCACGTTTCCGTGGGGATGCGCCCGGCGCGGCGGTCGGTGACGATGCCCTTGGCGTCGAGCGTGGCAAAATTGGCGCGGGCGCAGACGTCGCCGGGCTTGAGTTCCACGCCGAGGCCGAGCGCTTCAATGACGCCGCGGCCCACTTGAAATTCCAGCGGGTCATAGCCAAACAGGCCGAGGTGGCCGGGGCCGCTGCCGGGGGTGATGCCGGGGGCGGCGGGAATCATGCGGCCTTGGGCCGAGTCTTTGGCCAGCGCGTCGAGGTTCGGGGTCACGGCGGCTTCGAGCGGCGTGAGATAGTTTTGTTCCTTCGTCGCAATGTCGCCGAGGCCGTCGAGGACGATCAAAGCGACCTTGCTCTTGGTTTTGAGCGTCAGTTCGGAATAAAGTTCGTCTAAATTCATAGGCGACCATTCTACAATGAAACTGGCCTGAGGCAATTCGATTTAGCAATCGCCGCCCTGGTTTTTCAGCGGTTCCGCATTCTCCCTCAAAACCTTCAGTTGACGCCCGCGGACTGGATTGGCACGTTGACCCAGTGTTGAAAAAAGGCGCAAAGCAATTCTCCCTTACCCGCGCAGCGTCAAGTAGATGAGCCCGCATGAAAAGCAATTTCCTATCAGTATTTCCGGCGGTTTTCTGCCGGTGGATTTTCTGCTATAAATCAGTGAGGTCTCCGTTCACAGCCGGTCCCCGGGCACCAGGGTGATGCGGTTATCCTGAATCTGCACGGTTTCGATATATTGGAGGATGGCCGAGGCTTCCGTGTTATCCTGCATTCGTTCAAGGAAATCTTTTTTCTGCGCCTTTTTGAGCAGCCAGCCGGGAATGTCCCGGCCGTTGGCCTTGATGGATTTGACCTTCAGGGTGATAAATCCGTCCTCGTCACGCTCAAGGTTTAGCGCCGCCACCCCGTTGGCATACCGACCCTTGAGCATTTTATTGTTTTTATTCTTCGGATCCTGATCGAGCGGAAAGGAAAAATCGGCCATCAGCACATTGTCCTGAATGCGGAGAAATATTTTACCGGACTGCTTTCCATCCGCCGCAATCAGGGCGTTCAGATCATCGGCGGAAAACTGGAGCGGCCGGGCGGGCTGGTGACTTTCCAGCGCGGTCTTGAACTCGACCCACCGCGTAACCAGGGCCTCCTGCGCGATGGGGGAAGGATTGCCCTTGGGGAGCACGGCCGGCTGTAAGGAGGTGTAGGTCTGCACCAACGAATGCACATAGAGGCCGGTTCCCGCCACCGCCAGGAGGGCCAAAAGCAACAGCGCCGCCAGGGGAATCGCCACATACCACCAGCGGCGGCGCTTTTGGGTCGGCGGGGCAACCGGCAACTGGCCCGCCACCAGCCGGGCGGGCGGCTCCAACAAGGGCGGGATACGTTGATCCTGATTCTCCGGCAGCATAATCTTATGGGGTATAAAGCATGGTGAACCATCCGGGGTTCCGCCCATACGGACCCACTAGCAGGATCAAAGGTTTCAACAAATTCATCCTCCGGCTTGAAATTCACCATCCAAGTTCAAACGATCCCTTTGAGGGCTTCCCGGCGGGATGGTATTCCCTGAAGAGGCTGCGGGTGTTACTGACCAGCGCCGGGCGCTTTTCGGTCATCTGCGACCATTAAACCATGCGCCCATCCCCGCCACCGGCGGGACAATATTGCCTCATCCGCCAGCCCGTGAAGCCACACATCGGGTATCCGTTCCGAATGGCAGTTACCTGCGCCCGTTCGCAAGCCAGCCGCCCATCCCGTGATGCCGGCGCTGCCAAAGTCGGGTTTGCCCAAATCAGAACCGGTTTTCTTGGCTGCTTCCAAAGCCTCCTCCTTGGAGTTGAACAGTTCGCGCTTCCGCTGGCCATACATCCAAAACACCGCACCCGGTTGCCGGTTGGAGGGACAGAAACCTTCGCGAGCGAAGACCCCACCCGCACCTGCCAGTAAACAATTTCTTTGCCCTTCCAAATCGTTTTGATCGGGGTGCAGACGGGTTGGCCTGCTTTTTTTGGGGGGGCTTGCAAACCACCTCAGCGGCGACGGCGGGGGCGGTTTCAACGGGATTTGAGGCGGCCCGCCGCACTGGAAGTGCCGGCTGGAGTCTCCGAAGCATTGGCGGAAAGGCGGAGTTCATAACCCCACCAATGTGTCACAAAGTCAACCAATCTAAAATAAACCCAATAGAATCAATAGTAAAAATGGTCGGAGCGACAGGATTCGAAATTGAGGCACGTTTCGGCGTGTTTGCGCGAATCGTGCCGCTACCCGCATGGCTATTGTAGAAAATGATGAACCGGTTTTTTCTCGAAATGCACTGAAAAGCAAGGTCGCGCCACTTTTGTGTCATCATTTGTCATCAAAACCAGCCTCATGCGGCCTTTTCAGGTTTATCCCCTGTCACATTTGCCGCATCCACCAGCCCGCGCAACTGGCCGTGCCGGTGTGCAAAAAACCATACACCCACCGCCGCAGCGACGCCACCTAAAATCAAAAGCTCGTTGCCGACGATCAGCGACGGCAGCACCATGAGCGCCAGGCCGCCGGCAACGATGGCAACGCTGGTTGTGATGCTCCCGATGATGGCTTGCAGCGGCGGATAAAAGATGGACGCCAGGCCGAACAGGAACATGGCGACGCCCACCCACACAATGCCTTTGAGGCTCGCCAGCTTCGCGCTCAATTCGCGCGCCGTGTCCTTCTGAGCCGCTCCCAATTCCGTAGTTGCTCGCGTCTC
>CAIMLG010000186.1 GCA_903842235.1 uncultured Verrucomicrobia subdivision 3 bacterium | reverse complement strand
CAGTCTCCAAAGTCTCGCGCAAGGCGTTCGCCTGTTCTGGCGTCGGCTGCAATTTAATCTGGACAGTCAGTTTCAACTCGGTCAATATACGTCAAACATTTGATATGTCAACTGACTTGCGAAGAAATAATCACAGCGTATGACAGCCGCTGAAACATTCAAATCGGAAAACCCCATCCTGATCGTGCTGGAAAACGCCGGGGTGAAGGTGGTTGGAGCGGGGAATCAGCGCATGGCGAATTGCTGTTTTCACGAGGATAAAAACCCCAGCATGTCCATCAATGTGACGGACGGTTTGTGGAATTGCCAGGCGGGCTGTGGCGGCGGTGATGTCATTACGTTCCTGTCCAGGCGGCAGGGCATCACCGAGGCGGAATTTTGCAGGCGGCTCACGCCCGCCCACGGGGACGCGCGGCCCGCGCCCCGGCCAAAGCCGGTTGAGCCAAACATGGCGCCGTCCGGGGAGATCGTGGCGACCTATGATTACAAGGACGAAACCGGCTCGCTGCTTTATCAGGTATGCCGGATGAATCCGAAAACATTTCGGCAACGTCACCCGGACGGAAAAGGCGGCTGGGTTTGGAACATGCAGGACGTGCGGAGGGTGATTTACAACCTGCCGATGGTGCTCAATCCCAAAAATCAATTCGTGTGGGTGGTGGAAGGCGAGAAGGACGCGGACAATCTGGTGAAGATCGAGCTTTGCGCCACCACCAATGTCGGCGGGGCGAAGAAGTGGGCTTCGGCTTACGCGGATAGTTTGGCGGGAAAAGACGTGCTGATTTGCGGGGACAACGATGAGCCGGGACGGGCGCATGTGAGGATGGTTTTGGAAAGCCTGACCGACAAAGCCAAGACCGTGCGGCAGATTGTGGTTCCCGCGCCGCACAAGGACATTTCGGATTACATCGCCTCGTTTGCCGGAGTGGATGACGCGCAGCAGGCGTTGGGGCGGATGATGGAAGGCGCGACGGTTTTGAGCGGCGGCATGGAAATACCGATTCAGAGCATGGGCGAGTTGGAAACGGAGTACGAGGAACATTTGAAAATGGCGAAGATGCGGGTATTGAACCTGGGCAACTGGATTCCTTCGCTGGGATTGAAGTGCAGGCCGATCGTACCCGGGGAAGTCATGGCGATTGTGGCCGGGACCGGCGTGGGAAAAACGGCCTGCGCCCAAAATCTCGCCAAAGCGGCGCGACCGTTGCCGACGCTTTTATTTGAACTTGAATTGCCGGGAAGCCTGACTTTTGAGCGGTTTGCCGCTTTGTCCGAAAACCGCAGTTGTTCGGACATTGAATACACCTATGCCAACGGCGGCTGGGCGGATTGGCGGCGGTCGGGACTGATAAACCACATTTACACCTGCACCAAGAGCAGGCTGTCGCCGGAACAACTGGAAAAACTGATTGACAAGTCCGAGTTGAAAATGGGCGTCCGCCCCGCGCTGGTTTTGATTGACTACATTCAACTGGTCGGCGGGAAGGGATCAAACCGCCGGGAAGTGGTGGCGGACGGGGCGGAATCGTTGAAGAAAATCGCCAAGTCAACAAAAACGATCATCGTGGTGCTTTCGCAAATTGCCCGCAAAGGCAAGGATGACGACATTGAAGTGACGCTGACCGATGCGAAAGAGGCCGGGGAAATCGAAAATTCATCCGGGTTGGTGCTGGGAATGTGGAGGCCGGATGTGGACACGCTGAGAATGCGGGTTTTGAAAAACACCAAAGGCCGGGCGCACCGCAAGGATGAATATATTGACTGCAATTTCAACGGCCCGACCATGACCATCACCGAGCGGGCCAAGATTGCGGAGGAAGACGTGCCGAAGAACCGGAGGTATCCGAATGGCTGAACCAACCAACCCTGTGACCGGGGCGGAGGCCGCATGGTAACTTGGGAAACCAACGATCTTGTCAACTATGCCAAACGACAATCCAAAAATCGTCCTGACCGTGCGGAGCGGCCACATTCCGTCGTTCAAGAACCACAAGCACAGCAGCCGCAGCGGGTTCGTTT
>CAIMLG010000185.1 GCA_903842235.1 uncultured Verrucomicrobia subdivision 3 bacterium | reverse complement strand
TGTCAGCCACCTGCACGGCCAGTCGGCCAAGCACGGCGCCGTCGGCATCAATGACATGCCACTTGCGCTGGTCCAAATTTACTTTCGGCAAATGCGTTTTCATCTAAATTCCAAACAAAGGGACGTGGAAGCTATCAAACGGACGCTTGAAGTCAACACGCGATTTCAGGTAATTGGTTTGGGCTTTACAGCCGGGGCGGGTTGGGCGAATGATATTTCCATGAAAAAATTGCGTTGCCTGCTGGTCGTAGCCACCCTGCTCTGCGTGCCTTGGGGGGCGACCGCCGCCGGTTCCAATACGAAAGCCGCCGATCCCAATCCGCAGGCCAAAAAACTGGCCGAGACCGTCTCGCTGGTCACCGGCGTGGCTATTTCACCGCTCCTGGGCGTGGGGGCGGTGGGGGCGTATCAATGGTGCAATACGCCCAAGGAAAAACGCGCCGCCCTGCCGTGGTTTACCAACCCGCTGTTCTGGGTTCCCGCGCTGCTACTGGTCGTTGCGTGTTTTTTGAAAGACACCGTCGGCATTGCGGTTCCCACGGTCCTTAAAAAGCCGTTCGATGTGGCGGAAACCTGCGAACACAAAATCTCCGGCCTCGTGGCCACCGGCGCTTTCGTGCCCATTGCCGCCTCGATTTTCCACGCGCCAGACCAGCCCGGCGCATCGCTGGCGGCCCTCGGCTTGGCGGCGATTGACCTGCACTGGCTTTACAACGCGCTGATGGTGCCGGTGGCGATGGTGATGTTTTTCATCGTCTTCCTGGCCTCCAACGCCATTAATATTCTGATCCTCCTCAGCCCGTTCACGACGGTGGACGCGGCCCTCAAAGTTTTCCGCACCACCATCTTGGCCAGTGTGGTGGGCACCTCCTTCGTCAATCCGTGGATGGGGGCGGCGTGGGCGCTCATGGTCATTTTGATTTCCTGGCTCATCGCGGGCTGGTCGTTCCGGCTGTCCCATTTTGGCATGGTGTTCATCTGGGAATTTTGCACCGGCAGCAAAAATCGTTTTCACCCCGGCCCGCAGAAAAACAACCTGTTTCTCGGCCGTAAAATGAACCAGGTTCCCACCCGCACCTACGGTCGGCTGGTGCGGGCTGAAGGCGGCGAACTCCGGTTTAACTACCGCCCGTGGCTGGTGCTGCCCCCGCGGACCCTCACCCTGCCGGCGGGCCACTACGAAGCGGGGCGCGGCTTGTTTTACTCGGAAATTCTCCAGATTGAGGGCGAGGCAGCCCGCACGGTGTTGCTCCTCCCGCCGCGCTATCGCGGCCACGAGGAGGAAATGGCGAAAATTTATGGCTTCGCCGGCACGCGGGACGTGGGCATCCGCGCGGCGTGGGCGTGGTTTAAAAGCCTCTTCACCGGCCGAACGGCCGCAACCTGATCATTGGGCCAGTTGCGCGCGGATGGCCGACAATTCCTGGCGGTGCGCCTGGTCCGGCTGCGGATAGCTCAATTTGAGTTGATCCAGCGCGGCGAGGACGATTTGCGAGATGATGAGCCGGGCGTTGGCCTTGTCATCGGCGGGCACCACAAACCACGGCGCGGCCTTGGTGCTGGTGGCGCTCAAGCACGCCTCGTAGGCTTTCTGGTAATCCTTCCACCGGGCCCGCTCCGCTAAATCGGAGCGGCTGAATTTCCAGTTTTTGTCCGGATCATCAAGGCGCGCCAGGAAGCGTTTGCGCTGTTCCGCCTTCGAGACATGCAGAAAGAATTTCACGATCCGCGTGCCGTTCCGATGCAGGTGCTGCTCCTGGTCCACGATGGAACGATAGCGGTTCGCCCAAAAATCCGGGTCCGCCAGCGCGGCTTTCGGGAGCGCCTGACCCGCGAGAATTTCCGGATGCACGCGCACCACCAGCACCTCTTCGTAATAGGAGCGGTTAAAGATGCCGATATGGCCGCGCTCGGGCAGGCACCGCGTGGTGCGCCAGAGAAAATCGTGCGCCAACTCCTCGGCACTCGGCTGCTTGAAACTGTATACCTGGCAGCCCTGCGGATTCACGCCGGACATGACGTGCCGGATAGCGCTGTCCTTGCCCGCCGCATCCATCGCCTGAAAGATGAGCAGCAGCGAATAACGGTTGTGCGCATACAGCTTGCCCTGCCGCCGGCTCAATTCGGCGATATGCGCGGCGAGGATTTTTTCATACTGCGCCTTGGACGAGTAAAACGGTTTGACCCGCGTGGGCCAGTGCTTGAGTTTGATTTTTTCGTCCGGTCGGACGCGAAAGGCTTGCGGGTCAATTTTCATGCGCGGTTCATGGGTGTTAGCGAAGTTGGAGCAGCCTAGACCCAAAATCCGCCGAAATCCATACCCGAATAGCGGCGGCATCGTTTCCGTCAATCTCGCCCGCCGTTTTTTCAATTCACCCTCACCGCCGCCCCGGATTAGGATGGGCGCGTGAAAATGCAGGGCGATCAACCGCCAGATTCCGGCTTGCAATGCCGGGGGATTGGCTTTCCAATGGCCCCAATTCAAACCGCCCGGCGCAATGAAAGGGAACCTATATGAATGAAGCATCGATCGTTTTCATCATTCTGCTGGTGATTGCCCTGCCCCTCATCACCGGCCTCTGGCTCATCGGGCGGGCCGTTTCCGCCCGCAACCGCATCGAGGAGCTCACGCGGCGCGTGGACCACCTACACATGGAGGTCGCCCGCCTCAAAACCCCACCGGCCCCGCCAGCGGGGAAAGCGGAAAATGTTCCCGCCATCCAACTCGCCACGCTGCCGGAGCGCCACGCGGAACCCGCCGCCCCGCCCATTGCCCCCAAACCCGTTCTACCGACGGAGGAAAAACCCGCGCCGAACCTGCCGCCGCCCCCCATTGCCGCCCCGCCCCGGCCGGTTAAACCGGATTTTATTCCACCGAGCCCGCCCCTCCGGCCGCCGATGCCGCCCAAGCCGGTTTTGCCCAAGATTGACTGGGAACAGTTCCTCGGCGTCAAAGGCCTGATGTGGGTGGGCGGACTGGCGCTCTTCCTGTTTATCGCCTTCGCCATCCAATATTCCTTCCAGCACAATCTCATCCGGCCGGAGATTCGCATGGCCCTGGGGTTTGTGTTTGGCCTGGGCCTGCTGGCGGGCGGCGTGGGGCTGCACCGGCGCAAGCAATACACCGTCGGCGCGCAGACGCTCTGCGCCGTGGGCGTCGTGGCGCTTTACGCCGTCACCTTTGCCTGCCGGGCGCTCTATCACTTTGAATATTTCGGGCCGATTCCAACCTTCCTGCTGATGGCGCTCATCACGACGGCGGCTTTTTTCATGGCGGTGCGACTGGATGCGCTCGTCGTTGCCCTCCTCGGCATGTTGGGCGGTTTCCTCACGCCAATCTTGCTTTCGACCGGCCAGGACAATCCGCTGGGCCTCTTCGGCTACATTGCCATCCTGGATGCCGGCCTGATTTTTGTGGCGCAGAACAAGCGCTGGCATTTTCTCACCGCGCTCGGGGCGCTCGGCACGGTCGCCCTGCAAATCGGCTGGGCGGAAAAGTTTTTCACCCGCGAGAAATATTTTGAGGGGGACAAAATCCTCATCGCGCTGGCGGTTTTGCTGGGTTTCAACTTGCTCTGGCTCGCCGCCAACTGGCTGGCTCGACGTCGCGCCCAACTGAACCCGTGGCTCGCGGGCAGCCAACTCGCGCTCGCCGCCGTGGCGCTGGTATTCACCGGGTTTTTCTTCGACTTCGCGCCCCTCGCCCAGCGCCCCGCGCTGCTGTTCAGCTTTGTTTTCCTGATTGATCTCGCCGTTGCCGCCCTGGCGTGGCTGAACCCCAAAGCCGCCCTCGCCCAGCCGATCACCGGGCTCGCCGTGTTTGGCCTGCTCGCCCTTTGGACCACCACCCATTTGACCAACGAATTGCTCAATGCCGCGCTCGCGTTTTATTTTCTCTTTGCCGTCTTCCACTCCGCGTTCCCGGCCTTCCGGCAACGCCGCACCGGCGGCACGTCCGGCGGAGCCGCCCAGCTCAACCATTTTTTCCCGCCGCTGGCGCTGTTGCTCGTGTTGGTGCCCATTTTCAGGCTGGCGGAACTTTCCTTCCTGGTTTGGCCCTTCGTGCTGCTCGTGGATTTGCTGGCCATCGGGGTGGCCGTCCTGACTGCCACCCTGCTGCCGGTGCTGGTGGTGCTGCTGCTGACGCTGGCGGCCACCGGCGCGCTGATCTTTAAAATCCCCGCCGACCTCACCGGCCTGCCGACGTCGTTCTGGCTGCTGGGCGGGTTTGCGGTGTTCTTTGTCAGCGCCACCGTCTGGCTGGCGCGGAAATTCAAACCGGAGGTTTTCAAATCCGGCCTGAAACTTTCCGACCGCCCCAATTCCCCGGAAACGCTGGCCGCGCTGCTGCCCGCGAGCTCCGTGGTGCTGCCGTTTCTCCTGCTCATCATGGCCACGCTGCGGCTGCCGCTGGCTAATCCCACACCGGTGTTCGGGCTCGCGCTCCTGCTGGTGGTGCTGCTGCTCGGACTGACGCGCCTCTTCGCGTTTGAGTGGATGCCCCTGGTCGGCCTGATCAGCACCTTCGCCGTCGAAGCGGCGTGGCATTTCAACCGTCTGGATCTGGCCACGCCCAACCTCATTCCGCCGCCAACCCTGCTGGCGTGGTATCTGATTTTCTTCGCGGCGTTCGCACTGTTCCCATTTCTGTTCCTCCGGAGATTGGCCGACAAAACCTGGCCATGGGCCGCCGCCGCGCTGGCCGGCCCGGCGCAATTCCTCCTGATATTCCGGCTGGTGAAACTCGCCTGGCCGAGCACCACCACGGGGCTGCTGCCCGCCGCGTTTGCCATTCCCGCGCTCGTGAGCTTGGGGGTGGTGCTTAAAACCATGCCCGCCAAAAACCCAGCCCGCCTGACGCAGCTGGCGTGGTTTGGCGGCGGGGCGCTGTTTTTCATCACGCTGATTTTCCCGATCCAATTTGACCGCCAATGGATCACCCTCGGCTGGGCGCTGGAAGGCGCGGCGCTGCTTTGGCTATTCCAACGCGTGCCGCATCCGGGCCTGCGGCTGACCGGCGTCGGCCTGCTGCTCGCCGCCTTCGGGCGACTGGCGTGCAATCCGGCCGTGCTGGAATATCACGCCCGCAGCGCCACGCCGATTTTCAACTGGTATCTCTACACCTACGGCGTGGCGACGCTGGCGTTATTCCTGGGCGCCAAACTGCTCGCGCCCCCGCGCCATTTGGTTTTGAAATCCAATGGCCAGGCCCTCCTCGCCGCGCTGGGCATCGTGCTGGCGTTCCTGCTGCTGAATATTGAAATCGCGGATTACTTCAGCCCGCCCGGCGCGACCCTGACGTTCCAGTTCAACGGCAATTTCGCCCGCGACATGACGTATTCCATCGCTTGGGCGCTGTTTGCGCTCGGGCTGCTGATCTGCGGCTTGGTGCGGAAAATTTCCGCCGCTCGCTATGCCGCGCTGGGTTTGCTGGCGGTGACGCTGCTGAAATTGTTCTTCCACGACCTCGCGCATTTGAACCAGCTTTACCGGATCGGCGCGCTTGGCGGCGTGGCGGCCATTGCCATTCTGGCGTCGTTTGCGTATCAAAAATTCTTTGCCAGCAGCGCACCCACCCCGGAGGCCAAAGATGAAAACCAATTGTAAAAACCTGATGCAATGGGCCGGCGGCCTGACCCTCCTGGTCGGGGTTGCGGCCCACGCCGCTTTGCCCGCCGCCTGGCAGCACGCGCAGCCGTTCGATGTCGCCAGCCCCGGCCTCGTCAAAATCAGCCTCCCGGCGGCCACGCTCGACGCCGCGCGGCCGGCGCTCGAAGACTTGCGGCTGTATGACGCCAGCGGCAACGAACTGCCCTTTTTCATCGAGCGGCCCGCGCCGGTGAGCAAGGCGATTCAGAGCGCCCGGTCATTTCAGATTTCGCTCAATGCCGCCACGACCGTCCTCACCTTGGAAACCGGCCTAACCCAACCGCTCAACGGCGTGACGCTGGAATCGCCCGCGCAAAATTTTATCAAGGCGGTGCGCGTGGAAGGTTCGGCCGACGGCCAGAGCTGGAGCCCGCTGGCGCAAGGGCAGCCGATCTTCCGCCAGTCCAGCGGCGCGGGCCAACTCCAGGTTTCCTTCCCGCCCACCGCCGGGCGGTGGCTGCGGCTGACCGTGGACGACCAGCGGTCGGCCCCGATCCCGTTCACCGGGGCGCGCCTGCACGCGGCGGCCGCCGTCACGCCGCCGAGTGAAACCCAAATAGCCACGATCGCCGAGCGCAACGAAAACCCCGGCGAAACGCGTCTCACCTTGAATCTGGGCGCAGCGAATCTGGACGTGGCGGCGGTGAAAATTGAAACCGCCGAGCCGCTGTTCACCCGGGTGGTCACGCTGGCCGTGCCGCAAATCGCCGAAACGGGCCTCTACGAGCAAGTCATCGGCCAGGGCGTGATCTATCGCGTGGCCATCGAAGGCCAGCCAACCACGGCGAATCTTTCCGTGCCGCTGGAAACCCAGGTCCGCGCGCGCGAACTGGTGCTACTCCTCCGCAACGACGATAGCCCGCCGCTGCCCATCAGTGCCGTGCAGATCGAACGGCGGCCGGTATATCTGGTGTTTCTGGCGCGGACAGCGGGCACCGTGCAACTGCTCACCGGCAATAAATTCTGTTCCGCCCCGCATTACGATCTGGCGGCGCTCGGCGCCAATTTAAAAAACACCGCCGTGACGCCAATAGCCATTTTCCCACTGACGGAGAATCCGGATTATCGCGCGCCCGAAGCCTTGGCGGGTTTGGAAGTGGCCGGCGCGGCGCTCGATGTTTCGGCGTGGAAATATCGGAAGCCCGTCCAAGTCGGCCGGGGCGGCGCGCAGCAAGTCGAACTGGACCTTGATGTGTTGGCGCACGCGCAGCCGGGTTTGGCGGATTTGCGCGTGATGCGCGGCAGCAACCAAGTGCCTTACCTGCTGCAACGCACCTCGATCAGCCGGGCGATTACCCCGGTGGTGACGCTCGCGAACGAGGCGAAAAACCCCAAGCTGAGTCGCTGGCTCATCCGGCTGCCCCAATCCCATCTGCCGCTCACACGGTTGACTTGCGCAGCGACTTCGCCGTTATTTCAGCGCTCCGTTTCGGTGGCGGAGGAATTCGCCGACGAGCGCGGCGACACTTTCCGCCGCCAGCTCGGCAGCGCGACCTGGACGCAAACGCCCGAGCGCAAGGGGAAGGAGTTTTCGTTGACCTTGGACGGGGTGACGCAGAGCCGCACGCTGATGATAGAGACGGAAAACGGCGACAATCCGCCGATCGCCCTGGAAAAATTCGCGGCGTTTTATCCGGCCATCCGCGTGCTGTTCAAGGCCCAGCCGAATGACCCGTTGTTGCTCTACTACGGCAATCCCCAGGCGGGGCCGCCAAGTTATGATTTGAGCCTCGTGGCGGGGGAATTACTGACGGCGGACAAAGTGGCCGCGCCCCTTGCCGCTGAAGAGCCATTGAAAAAACCGGCGTGGGCGGAGCGCCAAATGCCCGGCAGCGGCGGCATCATTTTCTGGGGCATTCTCGCTGTGGTGGTGGCAGGCTTGTTGCTGATCATCTCGCGGCTGCTGCCCAAAGCCGCGCCGCCTGCGTGATGCCAGACAAGGCCGGTTTGGGCTGGACAGGGCGAGCCCACCCGCTAAAGTCAAACCCACTCCATGAACGACATCGGCGGCACCAAGCAGGAGTCCGGCGACGGAAAAACACCCCGTTCGCAGGTCACTCATAGGTCGGGCAGCATTAATTCTTTGAGCGTTTCCCACACACCATTTCAGGCGGTGACCATTGCCCGGCTGGATACAGACCGCAGCCATGCCATTACCGGGGAGGCCGCTCGCGTTTACTTTCAGTTATCGGGACCGCCGCCGCTCGGTTGGTCCTATATTTTCACGACCATTTGGCAGACGACAGCTTATCCGGCGAAGGGTCAGGCCGGGGTTGAAAATGATGCGCTATGGATTGATTGCGTTCCCGAAGAAGTCGTGAAACATCACTTTGGGCGGCTGACGGCGGCCGTGCAGCAGGCCAATCAGCAGTATGGCCAAAAGGCCCAGCAGCAGGCTTTCCAGGAAGGACAGCAAGCGCAAGCCGACACCGTGCTCCGGGCCAAGTTGGAAGCGGTCAGCCGGACGCTTTATCCAGCGCCAAACTTATCGGAGAGCCGATGTGAACCGGGAAGTTTTTTTGGGCGGATGTTTCGAGGACGATTGAAACGGTAATTATCCCGAACCGGAGGTGTGCGGCCCGCGTTATGAGGCGGCGGTGGCTGGCAAATTGATTTGTGGCTCGTGCGTGCGTCATCGGCGCGGGCATCGTCTGGCTCTTGAACTTTGTGCGGAGCATGCGCTGAGTAACCAGCCCCATCCCACCCGCACCGGGCCAATTTAGGCCGTCACCAACTGCTTCACATCGGCCACCAAGGCGTCCACGTCCGCCGCCGTGGTGTCCCAACTGCACATGAGGCGAGACTCATCCGGCGTGATGACGCCGGTATAAAAATTCCAGCCGCGTTCGCGGAGTTTCGCTTCAGCGGCGGGCGGGAGCTTGGCAAAGACGGAGTTGGATTCCACCGGATAGGTGATCTGCACGCCGGGAATCGGCCGCAGACCGGCTTCCAGGCGCTGAGCCATCTTATTCGTATGGCGCGCGTGCCGCAGCCAGGCCCCGTCCTTGAGCATTCCCAGCCACGGGGCAGAGAGGAAGCGCATCTTGGACGCGAGCTGGCCGCCTTGCTTGCAGCGATAGTCAAATTCCCGTGCCAAATCCCGGTTAAAAAACACCACCGCCTCGCCCAGGGCGATGCCATTCTTGGAACCTCCGAAGCAGAGCACATCCACCCCGGCCCGCCAAGTGAGGTCGGCCGGCGTCACGCCCAGCGACGCCACGGCATTGGCGAAGCGCGCGCCATCCATCTGCACCCGCAAACCGAGCGATTTGGCGGTGGTCGTCAGCGCCTGGATTTCCGCCACGGAATAGACGGTGCCCACCTCGGTCACTTGCGTGAGACTCAGCGCGCCGGGCTTCGGGTAGTGGAGGTCACTGCGGCGGCGCACCGCGTGTGCCACGGCGGCGGGCGTCACCTTATCGTTGGCGCCGGGCAGCAGCAGGATTTTGGAACCGTTGGAAAAAAATTCGGGCGCGCCGCACTCGGAGGTTTCAATGTGCGCGAGCTCATGGCAGAGAATACTGTGATAGGGCTGGCAGAGCGCGGCGAGGGACAGGGAATTGGCCGCCGTGCCGTTGAAGACAAAAAACACTTCACAGTTTGTCTCAAATATTTCGCGGAGGGCGTCGGCGGCCCGCTGGGTCCATACGTCATTGCCGTAGCTGACCGCGTGCCCGGCATTCGCCTCGGCCATCGCCGCCCACGCTTCGGGGCAGATGCCGGAGTAGTTGTCGCTGGCGAACTGGCGGCGCTGATGCATGGCCGCCATCTTTCCCGAAAGAGGCTTTTCCCACCAGCGGAATTTGTGCTCCCGAAGAGGCTGGCAGATTTTCCCCGTTCTCGCGGCGCATTTGCTTGACTTGCGGGGGTGAAAACGCCAATTAACGCAGCAAAACCCGAGGAACCTTGCCCATGAAACTTTTCCGCCGCAAACACGCCGCCGACTTGCAGGCCGAGGCCAAGAACGACACCCGCCTCAAGCGCGCGCTCGGCCCGGTCAACCTCACCGCGCTCGGCATCGGAGCCGTCATCGGCGCGGGCATTTTTGTCCTCACCGGCCAGGCCGCCGCGAAATACGCCGGGCCGGCCATCGTGATTTCGTTCGTGCTGGCGGGGCTGGCGTGCGCGTTCGCGGGCCTGTGCTACGCGGAGTTTGCGGCGATGATTCCCATCTCCGGCTCGGCTTACACTTACGGCTACGCCACGCTCGGCGAATTCGTGGCGTGGATCATCGGCTGGGATTTGATTCTGGAATATCTTTTTGCCGGCGCGACGGTGGCGGTCGGCTGGTCGGGCTATATCGTTTCGTTTTTGAAGGAATTTGGCCTCGTCATTCCCGCGCAGTTCACTTCCGCGCCATACGATCATCACGCGCCGCTGGATGCGGGCTGGAACCTGTGGCGGTTGTTCACCGAAGGCTGGGTCAGCACGGGCGCGACGCTCAACGTGCCGGCCATGTTTATCGTGGGCTTCATCACGTTCCTGCTCGTGCTGGGCATCAAGGAATCCGCCGCGTTCAACAATGTCATCGTCGCGATCAAGCTCACGGTCATTCTCACGTTCATCGCCATCGGCTTCGCCTTTATCAACCGGCACAACTGGCATCCGTTCGTGCCGCCGAGCCTCGGCCCGGGCGAATTCGGCTGGGGCGGCGTGCTGCGCGGCGCGGGCGTGATTTTCTTCGCCTACATCGGGTTCGACGCGGTCTCCACCACCGCGCAGGAGGCGAAAAATCCGCAGCGCGACATGCCCATCGGGATGCTCGCCTCGCTCGGCATCTGCACCGTGCTTTATATCATCGTCGCGCTGGTGCTGACCGGCGTGGTGAATTACCAGACGCTCAACGTCTCCGCGCCTATCGCCGTGGCCGTGGATGCGTTTGGCGAAAAACTCGCGTGGCTGCGGACGTTCGTCAAAATCGGCGCGATCGCCGGCCTGTCGTCCGTGATCCTCGTGCTGCTGCTGGGGCAGGCGCGCATTTTTTACTGCATCTCCAAAGACGGTCTGCTGCCGGCCGTTTTCAGTTCCGTGCATCCGAAATTCCAGACGCCGTGGGTCGCGCAAATTTTGACCGGGGCGGTGGCGATGCTCGTGGCGGGGCTGTTTCCCATCGGCCTGCTGGGCGAACTGGTTTCCATCGGCACGCTGCTGGCGTTTCTCATTGTTTGCGCAGGCGTGCTGGTGCTGCGCCGCATCCACCCGGAAATCCATCGTCCGTTCCGCACCCCGGCGGTGTGGTTGGTCGCGCCGCTGGGCATCCTCTGCTGCGGCGGGCTGATGGCCGGGCTGCCCCGGGATACGTGGGCCCGGCTCATCGTCTGGATGGTCATCGGGCTGGTCATCTATTTTGCCTACGGCCACCGCCATTCCAAGCTGCACGGCGGACTGGCGGGCAAAGCCGGCGCGCCCCGGTGATCGGGCGGCGGGGTGGCCGCTCTAATCCCAAGCGCAATTTGCTGGCCATCCACCCACAGATTCCAGGCGCCTTTGATGAATGGCCCGGCTTTTTGAACGGTGCTGTTGGCCTTGGTGACAAATTCCTGCGTGTCGAAATTGGTCAAGGGCGAGGCTTGCCTGGCCAACGGATACAGCCACGGATTCTGAATGGCCGTGCTCACTGCAGCTCTGGCGCAGCGGCTGCGGCTGGTCTCAGCGACCCAGCCGCGCTCCGGGGGCACCGGTTCAGGGAAAGGTATCCGCCCCGCTGGAAAAGCCCCGGACCCACGCCGGCTCCGACCGGATTAACCAGATGGCCGCCAAGGTTAAAGGCTTTGCGGCGGTTTGGGTCAGTAGTCAGGTTTGCCCCGTTTCCGGCCACTTTCCATTTGACAAACCGTCCCGTCATACCTACCGTTCGGTAGGTTATGGCTAAAGACGGTCCCGAAACTCGCCGGTTGATCCTTCGCGCAGCGCAAAAACGCTTCGCGAATGCTGGCTATGCGGCCACGTCCGTCCAGGACATCGTGGATGATGCGAAGGTTTCCAAGCCCGCGCTGTATTATCATTTCCAAGACAAGGCCGGGCTGTTTCAGGCGCTGGTGCACGAGGCGCATGACGAGCGCTACCGCATTCTCTGCGCGGCGGCGGCGCGCGGCGGGGACATTCGCACGCAACTGGAAAACGTCCTGACCGGCCTGTTCGATTATTTTTCTGAAAACCGCGAGCTGATGCGGATTTCCTTCGCCACCATGTTCGCCGCGCCGGGCGAGGTGCCGGAAAATCTGGCCTACATGGACAAATGCGAGCGCAATTTTGAATTCGTGCACACGCTCCTCCGGGAGGCGCAAATACGGGGCGAGCTGGACCCGCGCTTTGACAGCGAGGAGCTCACGTTCGGGTTCTACGGGCTGGTCAATTTCCGCCTCGTCTCGAACATCGTGGCGCTGGACTGCGGGCCGGACCAGTTGACGGCCCAGAAAATTGTGGAACTGTTTCTGGCCGGTGCCGGACCCAAGGCCAGCGGAAAGAAAATTTCCAAAAGAAAGAAAGCGAAGAAATGAAGCGCAAAATCCTCATCGGCATCCTCATTGTCGTCGTGGTCGGGGCGGGGCTGGCGACGCCGTATATCCTGGCCATCAAAAAGCTGATAGCCCAACCGAAACCAACCCAAATTGAAACTGTGGCCTCCGCCACGGCCCGGGAGGAGCGGTGGCCGGAGACGATCCCGGCGGTCGGCTCTGTCAGCGCCGCGCAGGGCGTGATCGTGGCGCCGGAAGTGAGCGGCACGGTGCGGGAAATCGCCTTTGAATCCGGGGCCACGGTGCAGCCGGGCGATCTGCTGGTGCGGCTGGACACGGCTTCCGAGGAGGCGCAGTTGCGCGCGGCGGAGGCGCAGGCGGAACTGGCGCGGCTCAATGCCGAGCGCAACCGGAAATTGCGCGAGGACAAGACCGTCTCGCAGGCGGAACTGGATGTCACCGAGGCGGTGCTCAAGCAGGCCCAGGCCAACGCCGACAGCCTGCGCGCCCTCATCGCCAAGAAGAACATCCGCGCGCCGTTTGCCGGCAAGCTGGGGATCCGCCTGGTGAATCTCGGCGAGCAGCTCGCCGTGGGCCAGAGCATGGTTTCGCTCCAGTCGCTCGCCCCGATCTATGTGGACTTTTCCCTGCCGCAACAAGAAATGGCCCGGCTCCAGACCGGGCTGAAAGTGCGCGTCGCGCTGGATGCGTATCCGACCAATCAATTTGAAGGCGAACTCACGGCCATCAATCCCGATTTGGACCCCGTGACGCGCAGCGTGCGGGTGCGCGCCAAGTTTGAAAACGGCGGCGAGCGGTTGCGCGCCGGCATGTTTGTGCAGGTGAGCGTGGTGCTCCCGGAGGAGAAGCCCGTGCTGGCGATCCCGGCCACGGCCGTTTTAAGCGCGCCGTTTGGCGACTCGGTTTTCGTCATTCTGCCGGATTCTCAGGCGGGCTCTACGAATCTCGTGGTGCAGCAAGTATTAATCCGCACGGGTCGCACCTATGGCGATTTTGTGAGCGTGGAAACGGGTTTGAAAGCGGGGGACCGCGTGGCCAGCACCGGCGTTTTCAAATTACGTAATGGCGTTTTTGTGCAGGAAAATAACGAGGCCGCCCTCAAGCCGTCCCTGACCCCCAATCCGCCGAACAGCTAAACCGCCCGCGCATGAAATCGTTTACCGACATTTTCATCCGCCGGCCGGTGCTGGCGGTGGTGGTGAGTCTGCTCATTCTCATCGCCGGCCTGCAGGCCATGCGCTCGCTCAACGTGCGGCAATATCCGCGCAGCGAAAACGCCACGATCACCGTCACCACCGTGTATATCGGGGCGAGCGCCAACCTGGTGCGCGGCTTTATCACCCAGCCGCTGGAGCGCGCCATCGCGGCGGCGGACGGGATTGATTACATGGAATCCGCGAGCCGGCTCAGCGTCTCGACGATCATCGTGCATCTGCGGCTGAATTATGACGCCAAGAAAGCGCTGGGCGAAATCAGCTCCAAGGTGGACCAGGTGCGGGGCGACCTGCCGCCGGAGGCGGAAATTCCCACCCTCACGATTGCCACCGCCGATTCCCAGTTTGCCTCGGCCTATCTGAGTTTTACCTCGGGCATTCGCACCACCAACGCGGCGGGCGAAGTGACCATCCAGCCGCTGCTGGAAGCCAACCAGATCACCGATTATCTCGTGCGGGTGGTGCAACCCCGGCTTACCGCGCTGGAAGGCGTGCAGAAGGCGGACATTCTCGGCAGCCGCACGTTTGCCATGCGCATCTGGCTGAAGCCCGACCGGCTCGCGGCCTTCAACATCAGCCCGAATGAAGTGCGCCAGGTGCTCGCGGCGAATAACTTCCTCTCCGCCGTCGGCCACACCAAAGGTTCGCTCATGCAGGTGAACCTGACGGCGAGCACCGATCTGCGCTCCGTGGAGGAATTCAAAAAGCTCGTCGTGCGCCAGACCGGCGACCGGTTTGTGCGGCTGAGCGACATCGCCGACGTGGTGCTCGGCGCGGAAGATTACGACAGCGAAGTGCGCTTCAGCGGCGAACACGCGGTGTTCATGGGCATCTGGTCCCTGCCGAATGCCAATTCGCTGGACGTGGTCAAGCGGGTGCGCGAGGAAATGGCCGCCATTCAGAAAGACCTGCCCACCGGCCTGAATGCGTATGTGGCTTACGATGCGACCAAATATATTGCCGATGCGCTGCATGAAGTGGAGCGCACGCTGGTGATGACGCTGATCATCGTGGCGGTCGTAATTTTCCTGTTTCTCGGCTCGCTGCGCTCGGTGCTGATCCCGCTGGTGGCGATTCCGCTCTCGCTGATCGGCGCGGTGTTTCTGATGCAAATGCTCGGCTTCACGCTGAACCTGCTGACGCTGCTGGCCATTGTGCTCGCCGTGGGCCTGGTGGTGGACGATGCCATCGTTATCGTGGAAAACGTGGAACGCCATGTGCGCGCCGGGAAAAAGCCCATCGCCGCCGCCCTGCTGGGCGCACGCGAGCTCGTCGGCCCGGTCATCGCCATGACCATCACGCTGGCGGCGGTGTATGCGCCCGTGGCCTTTCAAGGCGGCCTCACCGGCTCGCTCTTCCGCGAATTCGCCCTGACGCTGGCCGGGGCGGTGTTTATTTCCGGCATCGTCGCCCTGACACTGTCGCCGGTGATGGCGTCGCGGCTGCTGAATCACGACCGGGAAGAACACGGTCTGGCCGGGCGCATCAACCGCGATTTTGACCGGTTGAAAAAGTTCTACGGGCGGGTGCTGGACTGGACCCTGGCCCGGCGGCCGTTGATCTACACGATCTGGATCGGCCTGACACTGCTGACGGTTCCGATGTTCAAGATGGCCTGGCAGGCCAAGGAAGTCGCCCCGGCGGAAGATCAGGGCGTGATTTTCGGGGTCGTGGAAACGCCGCCGGATGCGACCATCGAGCAGGTTTCCTATTACACGGACGTGGCGGGGCGCGAATTTGCGACGTTTCCGGAGACGGCACAGGTCTTCCAGCTCACGATGCCGGAGATGGGTTTTGGCGGCATGGTGGTGAAGCCGCGCAGCGAGCGGAAGCGGTCCGTTTTCCAGATCGTGCCGGAGGTGCAGGCGAAGGTGAATAAAATCCCCGGGATCGCCATGCACATGGTCACGCCGCCCCCGCTGCCGACCGGCGGGGAAAATTTCCCGGTCAACATCATCCTGTCCGCCACCGCCGAGCCGGAGGCCATTTTGAAATTTGCCCGGCAGTTGCAGTTGAAATGCGCCACCAACGGCATGTTCGCTTTTCCCCCGCTGCTGGACACCAAGGTGGACCAGCCGGAAGCGGAGCTGATGATTGACCGCGAGAAGGTGGCCGCGCTGGGCCTGAACATGCAGAGCATCGGCGGCGATCTGAGCGCGCTCGTCGGCGGCAACTACGTGAACCGCTTTGATTTCTCGGGCCGCAGCTACAAGGTCATTCCCCAGCTGCAGCGCGGGGCGCGGCTGAATGTCGAGCAGCTGGAAAACACCTACGTCCGCGGGCCGGCGAATCGCATGATTCCCGTCAGCACGTTCGCGCACCTGGAAAAACACACCACGCCGCGCGCGCTGAATCGCTTCCAGCAAATGAACTCGGTCAAGCTCAGCGGCGTGGCCATCGTGCCGCTGGACACCGCGCTGAAGTTTCTCGAAACCGAATGCCACCAGATGCTGCCCAGCGGCTACAAGCTGGATTACACCGGCGACTCGCGGTTTTTGCGGATGGAGGGCGACCAGTTTCTGCCCGCCTTCGCGCTGGCGGTCCTGTTGATCATTCTGGTGCTGGCCGCGCAGTTCAACAGCTTCCGCGACCCGTTCATCATCATCCTCGGCTCGGTGCCGCTGGCCATCTTTGGCGCGCTGATTTTCTGCTTCTGGAAAATGCCCAATCCGAACGTGCCCTTCTGGACGGACGGCTGGACCACCTCGATGAATATTTACTCCGAGGTGGGCCTGATCACCTTGGTTGGCCTGATCGCCAAAAACGGCATTCTCATTGTGGAGTTTGCGAACCAGCTCCAGCGCCAGGGCCGCTCCAAAATGCAGGCCATTCATGAATCCGCCATGCTGCGCCTGCGGCCCGTCCTGATGACCAGCGTAGCCACCATCGCCGGCAACTTCCCGCTGACGCTCGTCAGCGGTCCGGGCGCAGCGGCCCGCAACTCCATCGGCATCATCCTCGTCAGCGGCATGATCATTGGCACCTTCTTCACCCTGCTGGTCGTGCCCTCCATTTACATCCTGATTGCGAAAGATCACGCGGGGGAAACCGCCGCGGAAGCCGAAGCCAGTTTGATCCATGAATGAGCAACCCACCACCCCCGCCGCCGCGCCGGCCCCGTCGGCGAAATTAACCTCGCCGCTGGTCCTTGGGCCCGCCGCCCTGGCCCTGGCCGGGCTGCTGTATCTGGGCCTCCGCTATCTGGTGACGACGCTGACCCACGAAGCCACCGACGATGCCTTCATCGCCGCGCGCATCGTGAGTGTTTCCCCCCGGATTGCCGGGGCGGTGGCCGCCGTGCCGGTGAACGACAACCAGCTGGTGCGCTCAAATGAGCTGCTCGTGGAAATTGACCCGGCGGATTACAGCCTGGTCGTCGCGCAAAAGGAAGGCGCGGCCGAAGCGCAGCAGGCCAGCTACCAAACCATGCTGGCGGGCTGGCAATTGACCCAGGTGAAAGTCACCACCGCCGAGGCCACCGCCCGCAAGGCCAAGGCCAAGGTGGCCGCCAGTGAGGCGACCGTGAAGCAGGCGCAGGCGGATTTTGACCGCGCCACCGAATTGCGGAAGCAGAATACCATTTCATCGGCGGAAATGGACGCCGAGCAGGCCGCGATCGCCAAGGCGCAGGCGGATTTGAAATCCGACCAGGAAGCCGTCCTTGAAGCCAGCTCCCGGGTGGACGAAGCCCATCGCATGCTGGACGCCGCATGGGCGCAGGCCGGCACGGTGCAGGCGCAATGGCACGAGGCGCAAACCAACATCGCAGTGGCCCGGCAGAATTTCTCCTACACCAAAATCCTGGCACCCTGTGACGGCCGGGTGACCCGCAAAGCCGTCGAGGCCGGCGATTATCTCCAAGCCGGCCAGCAAATTCTGTCCCTCGTGCCCGCCGAAGTGTGGGTCGTGGCCAACTTCAAGGAATCGCAGTTGGAAAAAATGGCGCCCGGCCAGCCGGTGACCGTGGAGATCGACGCGCTCGGCGGCCGCTCGTTCCGCGCCCATGTGGACAGCCTTCAGGCCGGCAGCGGCGCGGCGTTCAGCCTATTGCCGCCGGAAAATGCCACCGGCAATTTTGTGAAAGTCGTCCAGCGCGTGCCGGTGAAAATCGTGTTTGATGAACCACTTCCCACCGACCACGTGTTCGGCCCGGGCCTATCCGTCGTGCCGAGCGTGCAGGTGAGCCGGTTCACCTTGCCGGCGGCCGTCATCGCCTTGCTCGCCGTTGCGCTGGCGATGGTTTCCGCTTTCAGCTTCCAGCGCCTCGCCGGTCGGAACGCGGCCGCGAAATAAATTTCCATGCAGCAGGAATGGCATCCGCGTCACAGCCCGTGGCTCATCGCCGTGGGCGTGATGCTGGCCACGTTCATGGAGGTGCTGGACACGTCCATCGCCAACATCGCGCTGCCGCACATCGCCGGCAGCCTGTCCGCCACGCCGGAGGAAGCCACCTGGGTGCTCACCAGTTATCTGGTGGCCAATGCCATTGTGCTCCCCACCACCGGCTGGCTGGCCAACCATTTCGGCCGCAAGCGCCTCTTCATTGCCTGCATCGTGATGTTCACGGTCGCCTCGGCGCTGTGCGGGCTGGCCTGGAGCCTGCCGACGCTCATCGGCGCGCGGATTTTGCAGGGCATCGGCGGCGGAGCGATGGTGCCCATCGCGCAATCCGTCATGCTGGAAAGTTTCCCGCCCGCCAAGCGCGGCGCAGCCATGGCCCTGTTTGCGATGGGCGTGGTGGTGGCGCCGATCCTCGGGCCGACGCTCGGCGGCTGGATCACGGACAACTATTCCTGGCACTGGATTTTCTTCATCAACCTGCCGGTGGGCGTCATTGCAGTGCTCATGGCGGAATGGCTGGTGGAAGACCCGCCCTACATCCAGCGCAACGCGAAGGCGACGATTGACTACATCGGCTTTGCGCTGCTGACCGTCTGGCTGGCCACCCTGCAAGTGCTGCTGGACAAGGGGCAGGAAGCCGACTGGTTTGGCGCGGAATGGGTGCGGTGGTTCACGGCGATTTCCCTGCTGTCGTTCGCGGGGTTTATTTATTGGGAATTCAAAACCCAGCATCCGCTGGTGGATTTGCGCGTGTTCCAATACCGTAACTTCACCGTCGGCCTGATCCTGATGACCACGCTGGGCGCGATTCTTTACGGCACCACCGCGCAGATCCCGCTGTTCCTGCAAACGCTCATGGGCTATCCCGCATTGCAAAGCGGCTATGCGCTCTCGCCCCGCGGCATTGCGGCCTTTTTCACCACCATCGTCGTCGGCCGGCTGGTGGGAAAAATCTCGGGCAAATGGATGCTGCTCTGCGGCTTCACGCTGCTGGCCGTGTCTTCCTTCATGCTGGCCGGGGTGAATTTGCAGGTCGGCCGCATCAATGTCATCTGGCCCAGCGTGGTCAACGGCATCGCCATCAGCTTCATCTTCGTGCCGCTGACGGCCATGACCATGAGCCAATTGGGCCAGCGCCAGATTGGCAACGCCAGCGGGCTCTTCAACCTCATGCGCAACCTCGGCGGCAGCATCGGCATCGCGTTTGTCACCACCATGCTGGCGCGCGGCGCCCAAAAACACCAGGCCCTGATGGTCGGCCACCTGGCGCCCGATAACCCGGCGTATCGGCAGCAACTGGCCGGGGCAAAACAGTTGTTCGCGCGCCATGCCGACCCGGCCACCGCCACGCATCAAGCCTACGCCGCCGTTCAGGGCCTGCTCGACCAGCAGGCGCACCTGTGGGCGTTTGTGGACAACTTCTTCATCTTTGGCGTTCTGGCTGTGGCCGTCGCCCCGCTGATTTTCCTCTTCAAACGCGTGGTGCCGCCGGCCAAGCTGCCGCCAGGTGGACATTGAAATCAGGCGGCAAACCGAGGATATCCAGCCCGTGGAAGTTATGGCCGCCAGCCAGGGCTTGCCCCCCGGGGCCGGCTGTTCCAAACTTTCGACCTTATGAAATTCCCCCTGGCTTGTTGCTTGTTGCTGGTGGCCGGCCTGTTTGCGTTCGCCGGTGAAATTGACGATCGCACGGTGGTGGTGCCTGCCACGCCCAAGCGGTGGCTGACCTTTCCGCTGGCACAGGTCCGGCTCACGCCCGGCAGCCCGTTTTACCGGGCCATGACCAATTCCCAGCAATACCTGCTGGATATGGACCTTAACCGCATGCTCGCGCGCTTCCGCGACCCCAACGCCGCGCCGTCCGGACCTTATCCCGGTTCGGACCAGCCGGCGGGGACGCGGCCCGGCGAGTTGGGGCATTTCCTTTCCGGCACCTCGCTGATGTATGCCCAGACCGGCGATCCGCGTTTGTTGGAACGGGTGAACTATTTGGTCGAGCAGCTCCAGCAGGCGTCGGCCGCCGGCCGCGGCCTCCAGAACCGGCGGCAGGATGAGGCTTTTCAAAAAATCCTGGCTGGCCAGCTGGAGCTGAATAAGCCGGACGAAGCCGGCTATCCGTGGGGCGGCCCGGGAAATTTCTTTTACGGCGTCCACAAGTGGCATGCGGGATTGCGGGATGCTTATCTTTATTGCGGCAACCGCGCGGCGCTCGACCTGTGGATTGCCGCCGCCGAACCGGTCACCCGGTTCGTGCTGAAGGCGAATCCCGATCTGTTTGACGACCTGCTGGACATTGAGCACGGCGGCATGAACGAAGTGTTCGCCGATCTCTATGCCGTCACGGGCGACCGGCGCTATCTGGAGGTTTCCCGGAAGTTCAATCATCAGAAGGTGATTCTGAACCTGGCGGACGGCAAGGACGTGCTCGATGGCCGGCACGCCAACATGCAGATCCCCACGTTCGTCGGCACGGCCCGGCAGTTCCAGCTGGCCGGCGAC
The DNA here is from genome assembly GCA_903842235.1 of uncultured Verrucomicrobia subdivision 3 bacterium. Lineage (GTDB taxonomy): Bacteria > Verrucomicrobiota > Verrucomicrobiia > Limisphaerales > UBA11358 > UBA11358. Next base: position 37,995 of record CAIMLG010000185.1, on the reverse strand, counting down.
CCGGTCAGCGACCTGGCCACGCGCAACTTTCTCGACGTCGTCTATCGCGACCACACCACCTGCATTGGCGGCAACAGCCGCTACGAGCGGTTTGGGCGCCCCGGCGAAACCACCAAGCGCCTCGGCTTCACCGCCTGCGAGACCTGCAACACCTACAACCTCCTCAAGGTTTCGCTGCAGGAGTTTGAAACCAGCGGCTCGCTGCGCTGCCTGGAGTATTTCGAGCGCGCGCTCTACAACCACATTCTCGCCTCGCAGGACCCGGACAGCGGCGGCGTGACGTATTACACCTCGCTCATGCCCGGCGGGTTCAAGTCCTACAGCAAGCGGTTTGACCTGGAAGGCGTCTGGTGCTGCGTGGGCACCGGCATGGAAAATCATTCCAAATATGGCGAGGCGATCTTTTTCCATAACCACAAGGACGTGCTGGTGAACCTGTTCATTCCCGCCACGCTGACCTGGCCGGAGAAGGGCCTGAAGCTGGCGCTGGCAACGCGGTTTCCCGAGGCCGACCTCGTGAACCTCACCGTGCTGGCGAACGGCTCGTTCGACCAGCAGATCTACGTGCGCTATCCCACTTGGGTCAAAGCCCCGGTCCGGGCGTGGATCAATGACCAGCGCGTGCCGGTGGATGCGCAGCCGGGCGGGCTTATTCGCCTCTCGGCCGCGTGGAAAACGGGCGATCGCATCAAGCTCGAACTGCCGCAGGGCTTCCGGATGGAACCCGCGCCGGACGATCCTTACGCCGCGACGCTCTTTCATGGGCCGCTGGCGCTCGCCGGTGAATTGGGCAAGGACCGGTTGCCGCCCGATGGCGACTTGGTCCGCCTGGCGGGGAAATACCGGGACTGGGTGCCGCCCACGGATGACATTCCGACGCTGGTGGCGGACAAGGTGGATCTCGCCTCGTGGATTCAACCGGCGGGCGATGATCCCTTGCACTTCCTCACCCATAACGCCGGGCAGTTGGAGGGAAAGCCGCGCGACGTGAGCTTGCGGCCGTATTTCCAGACGCATCACGAACGGTATAACCTCTATTGGAAGCTGTATTCGCCGGCGGAATTTGCCCTTCGGGCAAAGGTGGTGAGCGACGAAATCAACGCGGCTTCCGAAGCGGACGAAACTCGCCACCACCTGGCCGGTGATAATCTGCGGCGCACGACGATTAACGACACCCGCAATTTCTGGGAGGCCAACCGCTACAGCCGGGCGGCGACGAATGGCGGGTGGTTCAGCTATGAACTAAAGCTCGTCCCCAACCAGCCCCGGCAATATCTCGTCGTAACCTACTGGGGCGATTCAGACCGGAACTGCGTCTTCGAGGTGCAGGCGGGCGGGCAGTGGCTGAAGACGGAAAAGCTCTTCCAGTGCCACCCGCTGACTTACTTTGAGGCGACCTACGAATTGCCGGAGGCGCTCGTCACCAACCGCGAAACCATCGCGGTGAAATTCCAGGCGCAGCCGGGCCAGACGGCGGGACCGGTGTTCAGCCTGAAGATCACTTCCGATCCCGCGCGTTTTCCCAATTACCGGTTTTACTAGGAAATGGCGTAGCCACCCATGGCGGCGCCGCCGCGCCGCCCTGCCTTAAATTTGGTAGGGCAGAGCTGCCGCTCTGTCCCAATTTCCTGACCGTTGGGAGGCTTAATCCGTTTCGCTATTTCAGCTTTTTTCGCAACCAGGCTCTGACCGGTTCATCGAACAACTTTGAACTCGCATACGCCAGCACGATGGTTCCTGAAAAGGTGAGCAGCGCATGGGGCCAAGCTTGCCGTAAGGTAATCCCGCTGTGATTGCTTACCCAGGCCACGTAAAAATAGACCAGCACATAATGCGTCATGTATAAGGGATAGGAAAGATTGCCGAGGAACTTGCAAATCCTGTCTTCCGTTTGACCACGCACCACCCCGCTGGCACCGAGATAGACAATCAGGGGAAAGACAATGATGATGCAAAAAGCTTCGAACAAACCATTCAGCCAGAGATGGGTTGCACCGCCGATTCTTGGCATCAACAAAACCACCACCACCAGCAGACTGCACCACAGGAAAGCATTTTTAATGGCGGCTGGCCGCGATACCCGCGATAAAAGCAAACCGGCAAAAAATGGGAACAAGGTGCGCGTTATCCCAACCCGCATATGTTCGACATTCAGGGTCCAGCCACCGGTGACGTCTCCGTTCGGATTGGTGACCGCAAAATGCAAAAGCACTGCGCCGGTGACGAATACAAAACAAGCCAAGGCTTTGTTAGATAATTTCCTTAGACCCAGCGCGTAGAGAATATTCGCGATATACTCAAAAAATAATGACCAGCCGACACTGTTGAGCGGATGCATTTCTTGCCAGCCGCGGATATCCATGGAAAGGGGTATGGGCAAAATTGTATAGCCTATCAGCATCACGACGATCAGCTTCCATGCCGGAACGGCATGGATCTGCGGCCAGATAGTTGAGTCGGTAAAGTAAAAGCCGATGGCGCCAAGCGTCATGCCCAAGACCACGAGGGGTTGCAGCCGCTCGAACCGGCGCCGAAGGAAGCCGCCAATGGTTAATTTGTTCCACCGGTCGTCGTAAGCATAACCAATGACATAGCCGGACAGGAGAAAGAAAAAATCAACGGCCAGGTAACCATGGTTTACCACATTGTTCAGGTGGCTGGTGGAAAGCGGCTCGACCAGGTGAAAAAACACCACAAAAATAGCGGCTACACCCCGAAGTCCATCTAAGATTTGATAATGCGGCTTGGTGCCGAGTTTGTTGTTGTTCATGCTGTTGATGAATATTTCTACGCCGGCCCTGTTTTTCTTATGTAATCCCGCCCGGGCTTTTGCTTTGTGAGGCACCGCCCCCCGCCCCAGCGTGCTTCTTTAAATTTTCCACGATACAAATGGCCAACAAACCTGAAGCTTAACGCGCCACCAAGGTCAGCACCTGGCTGGCGATTTCCCTCGCCCGCCCAGCGGTCGCGGCTTCGGTGTAACAGCGGAACTCCGGCGCGTTGCCGGACGGACGCAGGTGGATGACTTCCCCGTTGGCGAAGGTGATGCGCAAGCCGTCCGTGCGATTGAGGCTGACGACGGAACCGCAGATGGAACCGAACAGGGTCTCGACGGCGGCTTTGTCCGCCGGTTCGGAACCGCAGCTGAACCGGGCCAGTATCGCCAGGCTCTTTTCCGTGGCGAAGTTCTTCAACCGGTCGCTGGCGGTAAACCGCGCCGGCAACGTGGCGGCGAGCGCGGAGATGGTTTTATGCTGCGCCTTGGCCAGCAGCAAAATGCCGAGCAGCACAATCACCGCGTCGCGCGTGGGCAGGGCGCGGAGGGTTTTTCCACCGGTCACGAGGTCGGAGTTCAGCAGGAAGCCGCCGTTGGCCTCGTAGCCGACCGCGCGTTTCGCACCGGCGGCCGTGGCTTGCAGCATGGAGGCGATCACGAACGGCGAGCCGATGCGCGTGCGGCGGATTTCCTTGAACCAGCCGCATTTTTCCACGGCGGTGTTGCAGCTCACGGGCGTGCTGATGGAATCGGCGTCGAGGAATTTCGCACAAAGAATGCCCGCCACGTCGCCGCGCAGCCAGTTCCCGCGCTCGTCGCTGACCAGCGGCCGGTCGCTGTCGCCGTCGGCGGAGATGATGGCGTCATATTTGCCGGTGGCGGCCCAGGCGGCGGCGAGCTGCACGTCCTCGGGCCGGATGGCCTCAGTGTCCACGGGAATGAACTGGTCGGAGCGGCCCAGCGGGGTGACTTCCGCGCCGAGGTGCGACAGGATTTTCACCAGCACATCGCGCCCGACGGCGGAATGCTGATAGACGCCCACGCGCACGCCTTGCAAGGCGTCGGGCGCAAAAAAGTTCAGATAGCGCCTGACGTAGTTTTCGCCGGCGACGGGCGAAATGTCGGGCGCGGCGACTGGCGGCGCAAAATTTCCATCCGCGCCAAAAAGAGTGTCGTCGAGTTCCACGATATGGCGGCTCATGCCGCGTTCATCTTCCTTGAGTACTTCGCCGGTGACCTTGTTGAACTTGATGCCGTTGCGGTCGGCGGGAATGTGACTGCCGGTGACCATGATCGCCGGCACTTTGTTTTCCAAGCCGAACAGCGCGACCGCCGGCGATGGCACCTTGCCGCAGTTCACGGCGCGATAGCCCAGGTCGGTGGCGGCGCGGCAGACGGCGGTCAGCACGCGGTCGGTGCTGGGCCGGAAATCGCCGCCCACGGCGACCCCTTCGCCGGCGCGGGTGAGTTCGCCGCTGGCTTCCAGGTATTGGAGAAAACCCCGGGTGTAGGCGTAGCAGACGGAATCCGTCATCGCCGTGGCCAGCCCGCGCGCGCCGCTGGTGCCGAACGCCACGCCGCTGCGCGCCATGAGCTCTTGAAGGGAAACTTTCATTATCAAATCCGGGGCGAGGTTAGCGGAAGCCGGGCAGCGGAGAAATAAATTTTCCGCGTAAATTAATTCCTTTGCGCCGCCGCGGCTTTGCGCGAAAATTGCCCCGTGCAAGCGCGCTTTCTCCTCGGCCCCGCCGGCAGCGGCAAGACGTTTCGCTGTCTCGCCGAGATTCGCGCCGCGCTGGCCGCCGCGCCGGAGGGCCCGCCCCTGCTGCTCCTCGCGCCCAAGCAGGCCACCTTTCAGCTCGAACGCCAGTTGCTCGCCCCGGGCGGGATCGCCGGCTTCACGCGCCTAAATATTTTTTCTTTCGACCGGCTGGCGAAATTCATTTTTGAACAGCACCGGGTCGCCCCGCCCCAATTACTGTCTGCTGAAGGGCGCTTGATGGTGCTGCGCGCCCTGCTCCGGCGGCACGAGGGGGAGTTGAAACTGTTTCGCAACAGCGCCCGAAGGGCCGGGTTCGCGCCGGAACTCGCCGCGTTGCTGACAGAATTGCAGCAGCAGCAATTCACCCCCGCCCGGCTGCGGACGCTGGCGGCGAACGAGAAAATGCCCCGCGCCCTGCGCGACAAGCTGCACGATCTCGCGCTGCTTTTGGAAAAATATGGCGACTGGCTGCGCGCCCACACCTTGCAGGACGCGAATCACCTGCTCGACCTGGCCACCGCCGCGCTGCGGGACAGTCCGATCACATTTTCCGGGCTGTGGCTCGACGGCTTTGCCGAAATGACGCCGCAGGAGCTGGCGCTGCTGACCGCCGTGGTGCCGCGCTGCGAACGCGCCACGCTGGCTTTTTGCCTGGAAGCCGAGCCGCTCCCGGAAGCCTCCTGGCTCTCCATCTGGTCGGCCATCGGCAAAACCTTCCAGCAGTGCCGCGCGCAAATCGCCAGCCGGCCCGACGTCGCGGCGGTGACGGAAATTCTGGCGCGCGAGCCGGGGAAAAATCGTTTCCCGAAAGATTCGGGACTCGCGAAGTTGGAAAAACACTGGGCAGAATCGCCAGCGGCAAATCCCAAACCATTCAACATTCAACATTCAACATTCAACATTTCAATCACCGCCTGTGCCAATCCCGAGGCCGAGGCGACGTTCGCGGCGCGGGAGATTTTGAAATTCGTCCGGCGCGGAAACCGGTTTCGCGATTGCGCGGTGCTGGTGCGGCAACTGGAAGGTTATCATCCGCCGCTCGCGCGGGCCTTTCGCCGCTACGGCATTCCCTTTTTTCTGGATCGCCGCGAAAGCGTGGCGCACCACCCGCTGGCCGAACTGACCCGCAATGCCCTGCGCACGGTGGCCTTTGACTGGCGGCATGATGATTGGTTCGCCGCGCTGAAAGCCGGCTTTTCCCCGGTGGCCGAAACCGAGCTGGATTGGCTGGAAAATCTCGCGCTGGAAACCGGCTGGCGCGGGAAGAAATGGCAGGCGGCGTTGCCGGAGGAAGCCGCCGAGCGCCTGCGCCTGCGCCTTTTCCCGCCGTTTGAAAATTTCTCCCGGGCGCTCAGCCGGGCCCAGGGGCAGCCGAATGGCGGCCAACTGGCCGAAGCCGTGCGGGCGCTGTGGGCCGAGTTACAGGTGGAGCGCACCTTGGAACGCTGGGCACTGGCCCCGGAAGCTTCGACCCGCCAGCAAACCGTCTGGGAACAGATGAGCGCCTGGCTGGACAATGTGGCGCTGGCTTTTCCGTCCGAGGCCATGCCGGTGCGCGATTGGCTGCCGGTGCTGGAAGCCGGGCTGGCCAACCTGGCCGTCGGCGTCATTCCGCCGGCGCTGGACGAAGTGCTGCTTGGCGCGATTGACCGGGCGCGGAATCCGCCGCTGAAATTCGCCCTCGTGCTGGGCGTCAACGAAGCCGTATTCCCCGCTCTCCCCGCCGCGCCGGTGATTCTGACCAGCGCGGATCGGGATGAACTGGAGCGGCACAACGTCGCGCTAGGCGGACACCGCTTTGAGCAGATCGCCCGCGAACGCTACCTTGGCTACATCGCCTGCACCCGGGCGAATGAACAACTGGCCGTCACGTTTGCGCGGCAGGGCGCGGAGGGCCGGACGCTGAATCCCTCGCCGTTTATCGCGCCGCTCCAGCGAATTTTCCCGGATCTGGTGCTGGGCGAATTCCATTCCAACCGGGACTGGCGCGAGGCCGAACAGGTCAATGAGTTGGTGGAACCGCTGATCCAATGGGCGGCCAATCCCGCCGGCTCCGCCGATGCGGCCGTCGGCGCAACTTTGCTGAAACTTCCCGCCATCAGATTGCTCGCCGAAAAGCTGGCCGCGCTGCGGGAGCCGGCGGCCACGGAAACGCTCCCGCCGGCCCGGGCGGAGAAACTTTACGGCCCGGTGCTGCGTTCGTCCGTGAGCCGGCTGGAGGAGTTTGCGCAGTGCCCGTTTAAGTTTTTCCTCCGCTCCGGCCTGCGGGCCAACGAGCGCAAGGTGTTTGAACTGGATGCCCGCGAGCGCGGCAATTACCAGCACGACGTCCTGAAAATCTTCCATGAGCAAGTGTCGGCCAGCGGCCGGCGCTGGCGCGATTTGACGCCGCCCGAAGCCCGTGAGCTGCTGGGCCGGATTGCCGCGGTGCAATGGGCGCAGTTCCGGGCCGGGCTGCTGCGCGATTCCCCGGAAACCGTGTTTGCCGCCGGCGCCCTGACGGGGGCATTGCAGGATTTTATCGAGGTGATCGTGGGCTGGATGCGCGGGCAATATGATTTTGACCCGGCGGCGGCGGAACTGGGCTTCGGTGGCCAGGAGGACCCGGCGCCGGCTTGGGAAATTGCCCTCGGCGGCGGCAAAAAACTGGCGTTGCAGGGCCGCATTGACCGGGTGGATTTGTGGCGCGATCCGGCGGGGGACACCGCGCTCGCGGTGGTCACGGATTACAAGTCCGGCGGCAAGAAGCTGGATGCGCTGCTGGTGGAGAACGGCATTCAACTGCAATTGCTGGCCTATCTCGGCGCGCTGCGGCAGTGGAAAAATCCGACAGAAACCTTCGGGGCTACCCGGATTCTTCCGGCGGGCGCGTTTTACGTCAACTTGCGCGGCGATTTCAAAAGCGGCGGCTCGCGGGCGGAAGTCTTGGGCGACGCCGAGGCCAAGCCACTGGCCTATCGGCACCATGGCCGATTCGATGCCGGCGCGCTGCAAAAATTTGACCGGCGGCCAAAAGTGAGCAAGGGTGATCAGTTCAATTTCCGTTTGAACCAGGACGGCCACTTGCCGTCCAATTCAACAGAAGCGCTGCCGCGCGAAAAATTTGTGGCGCTGGTGGACGGGGTGGAAAGGCAGCTGGCGGCGCTGGGCGAACAGATTTATTCCGGGGCGGCGGCGGTGGATCCGTATCGCAAGGGAACCCAGACGCCCTGCGAGTTTTGCGATTACCGCGCGGCGTGCCGGCTGGATGAATGGACGCACACGTGGCGGGTCTTGCGGACGGAGAAGAACGCGGAGGCAGCATGAAAAAGACTTTGAGATTACTGACCGTTTGCGCGGCGGTGGCCACCGCTGGCTGCCATGGGGCACCCACGAACAGCCCGGCGGCCCGGAATAACGCAACCAACACAACCATGACTTTCCCCCTGCAACGCACCGAGGCCGAGTGGCGCAAACTCCTGACGCCCGAACAAGACCCCGTGCTGCGCGAGGCGGGCACGGAACGGCCTTTCACCGGCAAATATTGGGACGCCCAGGAGCCGGGCGTCTATCGCTGTGCGGCCTGCGGCGAGATTTTGTTCAAGTCGGATGACAAGTTTGATTCGCCCTGCGGTTGGCCGAGCTTCTCGGAAATCGCCGCGCAGAAAAAAATCATCGCCCGCGAGGATGACAGCCTCGGCATGCACCGCACGGAAGTGCTTTGCGCCAACTGCGGCAGCCATCTCGGCCACGTCTTTGACGACGGCCCCGCCCCCACCGGCCGGCGTTACTGCATCAACTCCGCCTCGCTTAACTTCGCTGGCACCAACGCCCCGCCTTGGCCGGCTGGAGGAAAAAAATAACTCAAGTGGGCAGTTAAAGAGCTTGGCCAGACCGCGCGGCGGCATGGCGTGCGTGAAAATCACGCAAACGTGCTGAATTTTCACGCTTTTGGCGAGGTTGGTTCAGCCCAAAGCATACAAATATAAGGACATTGGGCGGATTTTCTTCTTGGCATCGGCATTGCTTAAACAAATTCAGAAATCCGCGTTGACAGTTGCGACAGTTCCATTAGTTTCTCGCGCCTGACTCCGGATCAAAACAACAAACAACGAACTCATATTATGAAACAACAATCGAAAAAAGCGTTTACGCTGATCGAACTCCTGGTCGTGATCGCGATCATCGCGATTCTCGCCGCCATGCTCCTCCCGGCGCTCGCCGCCGCCAAGCGCAAGGCCCAAAAAATCAACTGCGTCAACAACCTCAAGCAGGTCGGCCTCAGCTTCCGCCTCTGGGGTGGTGACAATGGCGACAAATATCCCATGACCGTTTCCTCCCTCCAAGGCGGCTCCTCGGAATATATGGCCCTTGGTTCCGGTGCTCTGGAAACCTTTCGCTGCATGTCCAATGAATTGAACACGCCCAAAATCCTGGCTTGCACCTCGGATAACGTCAAAACCCCCGCCCTGACCTTCCAAAGTTTTGGTTCAACCAATGTCAGCTATTTTCTGGATACGCTGGCCTCGGAACCCAACCCGCAGAATATTATTGCGGGCGACCGCAGCATTGGCACCGCCACGGCGATCAATACCGCAGCGGCCACTATGTTTCTCAATGCCGTGCAAACGTGGGTCCCCAACACCTCAATCTGGGCTTGGACCGCCAACGATATGCACCAAAAGAGCGGCAATTTAATCTTGGCTGACGGCAGCGTTCAGTCGGTGAGCATTTCCGGCCTCCAACAGGCCCTGAAGGATAATACCAATGGTATTTCTGGAAGTATTCCGTTCATTTTCCCGTAATATTTCCCCCAGCTGTTTTCTGTCTCAACAGGGCGTCCGCCAGGACGCCCTGTTTTTTTGCCGTTAGAGCATTGACAGAAAAGATGGTGCGATGGGGAGCTGGGACTTTTGGCTTTTGGCGAGGCTTCCGCGACGGCGCAGGTTTGAAAACCCTGTAACGGAGCGGAAACGAAGCCAAAAGTCAAAAAGACCGCTGGCCGTCCGGACCCTCAGACCATCGCTACAGCTTTGATGGAATTGCTCTAAGAGTGGGCGGGCGGGTTGCCGGCCGGGGAATTTGAATTCGCCGCCCGCTGTTCCGCAAAAAATTGCTTAAGCAGACTGCGACATTCCTCCAGCCGCACGCCGGAAGTGATCTCGCAGCGATGATTCAAGGTGGGGAACTGGAGCAGGTTCAGCGCCCCGCCGGCCGCCCCGCCCTTGGGATCGCCGGCGCCAAACACCACGCGGGCCAGCCGCGTGTGGACGACGGCGCCGGCGCACATGGGACAGGGTTCCTTGGTGACGTAGAGCGTGCCATCCGTCAGCCGCCAGTCGCCCACGGCATTTTCCGCCTGCGTGAGCGCGAGCATTTCCGCATGGGCCGTGGCGTCCTTCAAGGTTTCCACCTGGTTGAATGCCCGGGCAATGATGCGGCCCTGGCGCACGATGACCGCCCCGACGGGCACCTCGCCACGCTCGTAAGCCTTCGCGGCCTGGCGCAGGGCCTCGCCCATGAAATAATCGTCGCTATGCAGGTCAATGATAGGATTACTCATTTTAAAAAAGTGTCGCAGCCGAAGTAACGCGGCTCAAAATTTCATGAGAACCAGGATTCATCATTCAGAGCCTCCTCACGTCGGCTGCTCCGATAAATTCTTCCAGCGTCCAGTCGTTGCGCCCGTCGGCGTGGCAATGGCAGTGCGCCGCAAAAAAGCCGCCGCGGAACTGCCAGAACCAGGGCCAGATCTGCTCGCGATCTGTCTGCGGAACCTGCAACGCGGCAATGTTTGCCCGCGGAAAAAACTCAAACCGGCCTTCGCTCATCGGCGGCGGCAGCGTTTTCAATTTTATCTTCACTTCAAACAAAAACATCAGCCAGTGCGTCTGGCCCTGATAGCCATGTTCGCTGATGAGTCCCGCCAGATGCAAATCGGAGGGCGTGAGCTTCAAGCCGATTTCCTCGTGCGCCTCGCGGCAGGCGCAGGCGTAGGGCGATTCGCCGAGGTCGGTCTTCAGCTTCCCGCCGCCCGGGCTCCAAAAGCCCCGGTTCGGCTCCTGCGCCCGTTCGAGCAGCAGAATCTCATCGCGCTCGTTAAAAACGTAAAGCAGCGTGGCGATTTTGTAGGGCAGCATCATTTATTTAAAATGGCTTTGAGTTTTTCCGATTTCGGTCAAAAACAGTCTGCGGATGGCGTCGTAGCCGCGCTCATTCGGATCTTCCAGATTTACGAAATACCAGTAATGCGGGTCATGGCGATCATAGTTTGCCCGCCAGAATTGCGTGCAATGAATGCCATGGCCGAGAAATGCGCGGTGTATGTCAATCACATGAACTTCAGGATGCCGCGTGGCGCAGTCCTGAATGACCTGATTGTAAGCCGCCAGCACCGACGTTGACTCCGGCCAGGCGGGGAGGCCGGCGCGTTCAGCATCACCCAAACCATCGGTGGGATCATAGATGTTGGCCAGAAAAATCGCGCAGCCGCCGGGGAACCGGCTTTTGACCTGCGCCAGCGTGGTTTCCAGCCGCCGCCGGAAATTTTCCACCCACGGCTGAGCCTGCGCCAACGTCGCGCCATACATGGCCTCCTCGCGCGGCGGCGTCCGGCCGTAGTTGTGAATGAGGTCATTGCCGCCCGTCGTCATGACGACCAGGCCCAACACTTCCGGGCCGTTGGTGGGCAACAACGCCAGTTGCCGGGCCATCACCTCGGTGGACGTGCTGCCCGAAACGGACAAGTTGGTGACGGTCAGCCTGGGAAAGATGGCGGACAGGCACAGGCCGCTCAACTCGGGAAAATCATCCGGGGGATTTTTCGCCAGCCGGTCGAAGTAAGAATAACCCTTTCGCGCGCCAAAGCCCGCGGTGACGCTGTCGCCCAAGCCGACGAGCAGCACGGGGCGGGCGATCCACGGTTTGGCAAAGGCTTCGCGGGCCACCAGCGGACCGGCCGGGCCAGCACCGATCGGGCGGGCAAATTGGAAAAAGAGCCAGACTGCTGCCCCCGCGATCAAGCCCAACCCAACCAACAGAAACCAAAGCAACCGTTTGAATTTAAGTGGCATGATGGAGTAATTGAAGCGGCGAGCGACATTTTGGGCAAGCGGATTCACCGGATTCGCAAAATTCCATTGTCACTGCGCGGTAAAAAAATAAACTATGCGCTCTAATTTATGAAACATTTCAACATCGCAGCGCTCGCGGGCGACGGCATCGGCAACGAAGTCATGCGCGAGGCCATTAAGGTGCTCCGCGCCACCGAGAAAAAATTCGGTTTCCAACTCAACATCACCGAGGCGCCCGTCGGCTGGGCGGGCATTGACGCCGCCGGCAAGGCGCTGCCCGAAGCCACGCTCGCGCTCTGCAAACGGAGCGATTCCATTCTGTTCGGCTCGGTCGGATTGCCCGACCGCGATCCGACGATTCCCAAGGAGGAACGCCCCGAGCGCGCCGCGCTGCTGCGGTTGCGCAAGGAGTTCGGCCTGTTCGCCAACCTGCGCCCGGTGTCGCTGCCCAAGGTGCTCTCGCACGCATGCCCGCTGGCGAAGGAACGGCAGGGCGATGGCATTGATATTCTCGTGGTGCGCGAACTGACGGGCGGCATGTATTTCGGCCAGCCGAAGAAGACCGAAACGCTGCCCGACGGCCAGCAGCGGGCGGTTGATACGATGGTTTACACCACGTCCGAGATTGAACGCATCGCCCACGTCGCGTTCAAGGCCGCGCAATTGCGCCGCAAGAAATTGACGAGCATTGACAAGGCGAACGTGCTGGAAAACGGCATCCTCTGGCGCGAAACCGTCACCCGCATCGGCCAGCAATATCCCGACGTGACGCTGGAACACATGTTCGTGGACAACGGCGCGATGCAGCTCATGCTCAAGCCCACGCAGTTTGACGTGATGCTCTGCGAAAACATGTTCGGCGACATCCTGAGCGACGAGGCGGCCGCCCTGGGCGGCTCGCTTGGCATGCTGCCCAGCGCCAGCCTCGGCGCGACGAATGGCAATCAGACCTTCGGCTTCTACGAACCCGCCGGCGGCACCGCCCCGGACATCGCGGGTAAAAATCTCGCGAATCCCATCGCGCAAATCCTTTCGTCCGCGCTGATGCTGCGCCACAGCTTTGGCCTGAACGACGCGGCGGCGGCGATTGAACGCGCCGTGACCCAGGCGATTGACGCCGGCCATCGCACGGGCGACATCTACAATCCGCTGGAGACAACCGCGAAGAAAGTCGGCGCCACCCAGATGGGCGACGCGATTGCGGCGGCGGTCTGATGGGCTAAAACATTCTGCGAGCAGAAGGGCATCCCCAACGGGTCGTGGCGACCGGTTTGGGATGTTTTTTTGACCGTCCGCAATCGCCTTGTGATCAACGCCATGGCGCCATTTTTAAACTTGTGTCTCAAGCGCTCGGGGGTGCGGACAGCGCAGCGCGCGGTCCCGACCACCCGATAAACAGGCACGGGAAAACGGCTCGTGGGGACGCTCGCCCCCCCCGTAATCAGGGAGCAAAAATCGAAAACCCATCAAAGTTGACCGCTATTACCCTCGGCGTAACAATGATTGTCGGCGGGATTGTCGGCATGCTCGTCACCCGTATCGGTGGATGGCTTCGCAATCGCGGCCGCCGCTGACGCCCGCCTTTTCAACCTATAAACCGCAATTCCACCACGGATGGACACGGATCAACCCGGATAACCAGCCCTGACCAACCTTCGCCGGTTCACCCGGAAGGGGGCTTCTGCGTTCGCATATTTTTTTTCGCGGTTTCAACTGCGGCTTCTATAGCAGTTCTCGACAACCTTGGGGCAGGTGGGGCGCATCGCTGTGTGCGCGCCGTTGGGTGAACCAGCCGGCGGTGGTTGGCAACTGCGGCGGGCAGAGGCCGGCCCGCCCTGCCCAGCCGATGGCCCAACATTATAATTAACTGCTATCGGGTGAATGGCCCGGGGAAAATAGGGCAGCAAAAAGGGCGGCCATTGCTGGCCGCCCGTGAAGTTTTAGGCTGCGATCAGTATTCCAGCCGGTAGAACAACATCCCGCTGCTGGGAATGTTGGTGTAGGGGCTGGTGGCGCCTGGAACGGGCAGATACGGCCCGGTCACATTGGTGGAGGACGTCAGTGTGAAGGCCGCCTGATTCCAGCTCAGCACCAGCTGGCCATCCGCCGACTTGCTGGGAACGATGGGCTCCGGCGTGGGGGCGACCGCGCGCGTCACGGTAACCGTGTAGGTTTTGACGGTGGTTGTGTCCTGAGCCGTGACCTTTACGTCCACGGTATTTGCACCGGTGTTTAACGCCAGCGCACTGCTCGGCGAACCAGAGGTGACACTGGCGAATCCACCGCCGTTAACCTGCGCCTGAATGGTGGCACCGGCGTTAGCCGTGGTCGGGGTGACGGTAATGGATGCGGTGGCATTGGGCACACCGGCGGTGTAGCTCAGCGTGCCGGCGGCGAAGGCCGGAGCGAGCGTTCCTCCCGAGAGGGCCAAGGCGGATAGATTTGCGTTCGCGCTGGGCACAATCAGCAAGACCTGGCTGAACGTGGAGCCAACCAGAAGGTCGTCCACGCTCATGGTTCCGCTGGTCGCCTGGCGGAAGGAAAAGCCATAATAATTGTCGGCGGGCGGAGCGGAATCGGTCGCGGTCACGTGCGCGGACGATTCCGAGAGGGGATCCACCCACAGCGTGGTTTCGCAGGTGGCGGTGTTGAAGCGGGTGATGATCACATGGGGCTCATTCAAATCAAAATCCTGGGGAAACGCCGTGGTCACATAACCGCCATTGGAGATGGTCATCCGATATTTTCCGGTGGCCGCCCCGTTCGTGGTGGCGAAAATACGACCGCGGTAGGCCCCGCTGTAGGCGTAAATATGGGCGAAATACTCCCCGGTGCTGTTGGCGGTGGGGAGCCCGGACAGATTGATCACGAACCGGCTATGAATCAACATGCCACTGGTTTTGGGGATCGGCGCGTTGGTGAACCACCTTTGAATATCTTCGCTGTTCGTATTCACCATCATGAGCTTGCCCCCGGCGACTTGAAGCTGGCTCGCGGTGCCGGTGTTGTTCAGCCAAGGATAAGGCGAGTCACTGGCGGAATTGTCCACCACGGAACCATCCGCATAGCTAAAGTCGTCGCCGAGCAGGAGGCCCTCGTCGGGATAGGCGGTCAGGACAAAGGTGGTCGGGATGCTGAACGTGCCATCGCTAACCGTGACGGTCACGGTCGCGAACCCGGCGGCGGCACTGGTGAGGGACAGGGAGCGATTGGTGGTGCCGGGGTTCACGATGCTGATATTCGCATCGGGCAGCACCGTCTGGTCGGAGGAAGTGGCGGTAACGGTGAGGGCCCCGGGAGCCGTCTCCGCATCATTGACCCAAAGGGGAACGGAAATTGCGCCGGCCGCCGCCACCGTCTGGTTGGCAATGGCAGAGATGGCGGGCGAACCCACGGTGAGCAGAAAACTGTTGGTGGACGTGAAGCCGTCCCCGTCGGTTACCACCGCGTCAATATTGGCCGTGCCTTGCTGGCCCGCAGCGGGGGTGACGGTGAGCGTGCGGTTACCGCCGGAACCGCCGAAGGTCAAATTCGCGGGGCTGTTGGGGACCAAGGTGGGATTGGCGGAGGTGGCGGCAACGGTCAGGCTGGCCGCGGGCGTTTCCACATCGCTGATCAGGAAAGGCAGGGGGCCGGTGTTGCTGTTGGCCGCAATGCTCGTGGCCACGAGGCCGGAGATGGAGGGCGGACCGCCAATGGTTTGCACGTCGGAAAATTGCGTGCCAATGAGCAAGTCGTCGAGAGTCATCGTGCCCATGCCAGTGGACTGGCGGAATGAGTAATTGGTCGAGGCATAAGTGCCAAGCGTGGTCGCGTCCGTTCCGTCGGCCCGATTCACCACGCTGGCTTCGGAAGTTGGATTAATCCACAGCGTGGCGTTGGTGCCACCGGCCAATCGGAACACCAGCTTGTATTCCTGATTTAAACTCAAATCCGAACCAATATAAATCGGGGTGTTCGCACTGTTGGCAACGCCAAGCCGGAATTTACCACTGGTCGCGTTGGTGATGGTCGAAAACATCTTACACCGGAAGGTGCTGGAGTTTTGACTGAAGTGAGCGAAATAAACCCCCGCCCCGGTCGGCAGCACGGAGAAATTCACCTTAAAACTGCCATACAAAGTGGTGGCACCATAACCCGTTCCGGGCGTAATGACGCGGTTGACGTCTTCGGCATTGGCTGTCACCAAAACCGCCTTGCCACTCGTCACCTGAACCGGACCGTTGCCGGCGCCACTGTGGGAATGCCAAAAAGCGTCAGCTATGTTAGTCCCCGCACCTACTGACAGGTTGCCATCGGGATACGTGAATGGTTCGTTGAGTAAAACCGTGGCATTGGCCGCATAGGCCAGGCCGGCGACGGCGATGAGTGAGGTGATCAGTTTTTTCATTTTGTGGATTTTGTGGATTTTGTGGATTTCGGAAAAGGGTGCGAGTATCGCCGAAGGTTTTATTTAGGCGTGTTGGGGTTGGAATACCAATAGGCCGCGCGTTGTACCGACCATTCATCCGTCGCCCCGTTGTCCGCGCGCCAAAAGTCATTCGTTTTGAGCGCCCCGGCATGGCCATCGGCAAACGCGAGGTTGCCCCGCGCGTTGTGGCGACCGATGGCGTAGGGGCTGGTCACATTGGACTGGGCCGCCCCCGCCGTGGCAGAACTCCCGTCCGCCTCGGCAATCACGATGGTTTCCGAGGGTTTCAGGATTGATGAAAATTTATTGGGGCCGGGGCGGGAAGATTTATTCACGCAAATGCGGCCGTTCTCGCCATACATGAAATAAGCCTTGGCCAGCGAGGGCTTGACGGCTGGAACCGGCGCACTCGGGCAGCTGTAGATACTGGTCGTTGAGGGGAGCGGCGGATTGGCTGGAGCGGCTTGATACAGTTCCCGCATGGATTTCTGGGCAACCGACTTGGCCACCACGTTATACCAGGCATCATCATTCTGGGGATCAATAATCGGCACCACAGTGTTGCCTTCTTCGGGAATAACGTCGCCGTTATCGTCGCCATAGATGCGAAAGGCCAGACTCCATTGTTTGGCGTTATTCAAGCAAGCGATGGCTTTGGCCTTTTCCTTGGCCTTGGCCAGCGCGGGCAGGAGCATGGCGGCCAGGATGGCGATGATGGCGATGACGACGAGCAGTTCGATCAGCGTGAACGCGCGGCGCGGATGGGATTGGTGGGCGGTGTTGGTCACAAAATTAAAGACAAGTTGAAGGTTAGCAGAAAATTTTTATTTCGCTGGTTACATCGCGGTGACAATTCTGCCATTCGGCCGGAGCGGGCGACACCCCTTTTGTGGTCTATTCCACCACTTTTTTGCCATGGCGGAAACCAGACCGGAACAAAAAAACACCGCATGGGAATATGGCTGCATCGTTTTCCCAAATTGACGGGGCCGATACTTTCAAAAGCGCGCCCGCCGGGCAAAGGTTTTTCCGAAAAAGTTATTCCGCGCTGTTCACAAACAATTCACAGGCGCGCGAACCGCCGCGCCCGGGCCCGCCGCCGGGCGGCCGGCGGAACGAAATCAAAATCGGGAATGAGCGCAATCAGTTTTTATACTACATGGACAGCTTTTTGATAAAGCGCTTGAATCCTGAGCCCGACCCCCTACTTTACCGGTCCGGTGGCGGCGGGCGGTATTTCGGACCGCCGTTTCAAGCCGCCGGTTTCCCGGATGGCGGGTTTGAGCCGGGGCCAACGAGCGTCCCCTGGCTGGGCCAGCAGGCTTTTAAATAGTCGGCCGCCCAGCGGCCATATTCATTTCATAAAAACACAACATGCATTTTTCACCCGAGCACAAGCGCATCAAAGTCACGGTCAACAACCGCGAAATGGAGGTTTACGACGACATCACTATTCTGCAGGCCATGATTCAGGAAGGGGTGCATATTCCGCATCTCTGCTACGATTTGCGGCTGGAGCGCTCCAACGGCAACTGCGGCCTGTGTGTGGTGGAGTTGGGGCCGGACGGCCGCGAGGTCAAGGCCTGCCAGACGCCGATCCAGGCCGGGATGCAAATCACCACCCACAGCGCCAAGCTGGAGAGCTATCGCAAAATCCGGCTGGAACAGCTGCTGTCCGACCACAATGCGGATTGCGTGGCCCCGTGCGTGATGACCTGTCCGGCGAACATTGATATTCAGAGCTATCTGCGCCAGGTGCGGAACGGCAATTACGAGGCGGCCATCCGGGTGATCAAGGATCGCAATCCGTTTCCGTCCGTCTGCGGCCGCGTCTGCCCGCATCCGTGCGAGGCGCAATGCCGGCGCCAGCGGGTGGATTCCGCCGTGGCCATCAATCACGTCAAGCGCTTTGCGGCGGATTGGGACCTGAACCGGGAAAAACCCTGGACGCCGCGCCTCGGCGCGGCCACCGGCAAGAAAATCGCCATCGTCGGCGCCGGCCCGTCCGGGCTGGCGGCCGCTTACTACTCCGCGATCAAGGGCCACACGGTCACGGTGTTTGAACGGCAATCTTATGCCGGGGGCATGATGCGCTTTGGCATTCCCGAATACCGGCTGCCCAAGGCCACGCTGGACCGGGAAATTGACCTCGTCAAAAGCCTCGGCGTGAAGATTCAAACCGGCAAGGCGCTGGGCGTGCATCTCCGCCTGGAAGACTTGCAAAAGGATTTCGAGGCCGTCTATCTGGCCATCGGCTCGTGGCGCGCCACCGCACTGCACATCGAAGGCGAAAATTCGCCCGGCGTCTGGCTGGGCATTCATTATCTGGAACAGGTGACGCTCGGCGCGCCCATCCCGCTGGGCCAGACCGTGGTGGTCATCGGCGGCGGCAACACGGCGATTGATTGCGCGCGGACCGCGCGGCGCAAAGGCGCCAAACAAGTGAAGCTCATCTATCGCCGCACCCGGGAGGAAATGCCGGCGGAAGCGTTTGAAGTCGAGGAAGCGCTGCACGAAGGCGTGGAAATGGTGTTTCTCACCGCGCCCACGAAAATCGCCACCCGCCCGGATGGCAAGAAGGAATTGCATGGCATCAAAATGCAATTGGGCGAGCCGGATCGCTCCGGCCGCCGGCGCCCGGTGCCGGTGGAAGGCTCGGATCATGTGATCGAAGCCGACACGATCATTGGCGCGATTGGCCAGAGCACCAACACGCAGTTCCTTTACAACGATCTGCCGGTGAAGCTGAACAAGTGGGGCGACATTGAGATCAATCCCAAGACCCTCCAGACCTCGGTGGACAAAGTGTTTTCCGGCGGCGACTGCGTGACCGGGCCCGCCACGGTGATTCAAGCCATCGGCGCCGGGCGGCGGGCGGCGGAAGCCATGGACTTTTTCCTCACCGCCGGTTACGTGAAGGAAGAAAACGCCAATTACAACTGTTCGCGCGGCACGCTGGAAGATTTGCCCAAGTGGGAATTTGAAGCAATGCCGCGCTTCCCGCGCGCGACCATGCCGGGCCTGCCGCCGGCCGAGCGGATCCAAGGTTTTGCCGAGGTGGAAAAAGGCTTGAGCGAGGAAACCGCCAAGGCCGAAGCCAACCGCTGTCTCAAGTGCGGCTGCAACGAGCGGTTCGATTGCACGCTGCGGAAAGAGGCGCGCCGCAGCGGCATTTCCTTCGTAAAGCCGATCCACGGGCGGCCGCATTTCCCGATTGACGACCAGCACCCGTTCATCATTCGCGACGACAATAAATGCATTTCCTGCGGCCGCTGCGTGGCCGTTTGCTCCGAGCTGGAGGGGCCAGACGTGCTCGCCTTCCACCTGAAAAACGGCCGGCAACTCGTCGGCACCCGCACGGGCCGGCCGCTGGGGCAGACCGATTGCGTGAGCTGCGGCCAATGCGTGAATGCCTGCCCGTGCGGCGCGCTGGATTACCGCCGCGAAAAGGGGAAGGTGTTCCGCGCCTTGAACGATCCGGACAAGGTGGTGGTGGGCTTTGTGGCCCCCGCCGTGCGCAGCGTGATTGCCGCCCAGCTGGGGGTTTCCGCCACCGCCGCCGCCGCCTACATGGCCGGACTCCTCAAAGCCCTCGGGTTCGACCAGGTGTTCGACTTCTGTTTCGCCGCCGACCTCACCGTGGTGGAGGAGACCACCGAATTCATCAACCGCGTGGCGAATCAGGGCGTGATGCCGCAGTTCACCTCATGCTGCCCGGGCTGGGTCAATTTTGTGGAGCGCCGCTACCCCAAGTTGATTCCGCACCTTTCCTCCTGCAAATCGCCGCAGCAGATGATGGGCGCCACCGTGAAAAACCATTTCACCCAATGGGCGAAGATTCCGAAGGAGAAACTGTATGTGGTGTCCATCGTGCCCTGCCTCGCCAAGAAGCAGGAGGCGGCGCGGCCGGAATTCGCCCCCGGGGGCATCCGCGATGTGGATGCCGTGCTCACCACCATGGAAATGCTGGAGATGCTCAAGCTCATCCGGTTTGACACCACGACGGTGAAGCCGGCGGAATTCGATGCGCCCTACAAAATGGTCAGCAGCGCCGGCGTGCTGTTCGGGGCCTCGGGCGGCGTGGCGGAAGCCGCGCTGCGCATGGCGGTGGAGAAATTGACCGGCCAGCCGCTGCCCGCCCATCCCGCCACCGGCCAGCAAGGGCTGGTGTTTGAAGCCGTCCGCGGCTTTGCCGGCATCAAGGAGGCGGAAGTCAAAACCGCGACCGCCACGCTCAAGGTGGCCGTGGTTTCCGGGCTGAAAAACGCCGAGCCGATCATCCAGAAAATCCTCCACGGGGAACCCACCGGCTATGACCTGATCGAAGTCATGGCCTGCCCGGGCGGCTGCATTTGCGGGGCCGGCCATCCCGTGCCGGAAAAACTGAACACCCTCGAAAAACGCCAGGGCGTGCTGGTGGACATTGATAACACGGCCGCGCTGCGGAAATCGCACGAAAATCCCGACATCCTCCGGCTGTATCAGGAATTTTTCGGCCAGCCGAATTCCCATACCGCCCACGAACTGCTGCATACGACTTACCAGCCGTTTTGCAAAGGCGGCGCCAACTAATGCCCATGAGCGTTCCGAGCCTCTCATTAGAGCGGATTCAATAAACCTAGAAACCGCAGTTGGGATGAACCGCGAACCACGCGAAAACAAAGGCTGCCAAGGCCATCCACACAACCACAAATCATTCACCCGGTGAGTGAACGGTTCCCCCTCGCAAAGCCTCCGTCCTTTGGCGTATTTCGCGTATTTTGCGGTTTCAACTGCGGCAGTTAGGTTAAACCGCCCAAGTTTGTTTAACGCCCGCCCGCACCCGGATCCTCCCTCCCGGGAGGATGACACCGATGGGGCTTTTGGTTTACTTGCCAGCCCGGCGGCCAATCCCGCGACGAATAATTCCAAAGCCGCGCGATTTTTCGTGACGAGGCGGCGTCAGCCCGGTCAAACCAGGAAAGACCCCATTCATGCAGACGGAATCACAGCCCCCGGGAACGGGAAATGCCGCCCAGAACGCGCCGGCCATTTTGGAGCAATTGGTCCAGCTCGCCGAGCGCGCCAACGCCAGCGACATTCATTTGCAAATGCGCGGCCAAATGGCCGAGGTCGGCTTCCGGCTCGACGGCCTGATCACGCCGGTGCGCGAATTGCCGCCGGAAATCGCCGAGCGGGTGTTTGGCCGCATCAAGTTTCTGGCCCGGCTCAAGACGTATCAGGAAACCCTCCCGCAAGACGGGCGCATCCCCCACGAGGAACTTAAAAGTAAAAACGACCTCCGCGTGGCGACTTACCCCACCGTGACGGGTGAGAAAATTGTCCTCCGGCTCTTCAATTCCGAAACCGCCAAAGCGCTGGGCGAACTGGCTTTGCCCGCCGCCGCGAAGGCCGAGCTGGAGCGCTTCCTCCGCCAAACCACCGGCTTGCTGCTGCTCACCGGCCCGGCGGGCAGCGGGAAGACCACGACCATTTACGCCTGCCTGCGCCAGCTCGCCGAAATGGGGGGCCGCCACATCATCACCGTCGAAGATCCGGTGGAGCAAATCGTGCCCGGCACCATGCAGACCGAGGTCAATGAGGCGATCGGGCTTGATTTTGCCAAGGCCGCGCGGCATCTGCTCCGGCAGGATCCGCAGGTGCTCATCCTCGGTGAAATTCGCGACGAAGCCACCGCGCAGCTCGCCGTCCGCGCCGGGCTGACCGGGCATCTGGTCATTTCCACGCTCCACGCCGGGTCGTGTCGCGGCGTCTTTGAGCGGCTGCTCACGATGTGCGCCGACCATTCCGCCGTGGCCAGCGCCGTGGAACTGGTCCTGAACCAGCGGCTCATCCGCCAAGTCTGTGCCGCGTGCGAGGGCGCTGGCTGTGCCGCCTGCCTGCGCACCGGCTATAACGGGCGCATCCCGCTCGTCGAATGGCTGCGCGTGAATGAAACCAGCCGCGAACAAGTCCGGCGGCGCGAGCTAACGGCGCTCGGGCCAAGGCAGACGCTTGAAGCCGCGGCGCGTTCGCTGGTGAACCAGGGCGTGACGAACGAGGCGGAGTTCAAACGGATTTTTGGCTTATGAAAAATTGCCCGGATGAAATGGTAGGGACAGCGCGCTGCGCTGTCCCCGCCCAAAGCGAAGCGGCGGGCGGATCGCGTGTTAATAGGTGCGTCTCAGCAATCCGGTGCCGTCGCCTGACGCTGCGCTCGGCGACGGGGACGCCGCCGCGCGGCATCCCTACCTGTTGAAATTATGAAATACGACGAATTTGCCTTTTTCAACCAGCAGCTCGCCGCGATGCTGCGCGACGGTATCCCGCTGGAGGGGGCGCTCCGCCGGCTGTGCCAGGAAATGCGCCGCGGCAGTCTGCGCGACGAGCTCCAGACGCTCGAAGCCGACCTCGCCCAAGGCGTGCCGCTGGCCGACGCGCTGGCCCCGCGCCAGTTGCCGGAGCTTTACAAGCGCATGGTTCAGGTGGGCGTCAAAAGCGGCGATCTCCCCGGCGCGCTGACCATGCTGGCGGACTATTTTCAGAACCAGAACAACCTCTGGACGCGCCTCAAAAGCATGCTGACCTATCCGCTGATTGTGATGTTCGTCGCGTTTCTGATTTCGCTGATGCTGGCGTTTCTATGGATCTGCGGCATCGGGCCAGGAATGATGACCGTGTTCGGGGGCATGGGAATTCAGATGCCGGCCGCGACTCTTTTTGCGTTCTCGACCTTGCAGGCCATCTGGGTATTTCCGGTAGGGCTGGGGATTATGTTCGGGATGGTGGCCTCCGTGGTCTTTGTGCCGGGGCTGCGCGGAAAATACCTCTGGCGGCTGCCCGCGTTCAAGGAGGCGACGGTTTCGCGCATCGCGTCGTCGCTGACTTTGCTGTTGAAAAATGGCGTCACCTTGCCGGACGCCATCGGGTTGGTGGCGCAGCTCGAAACCCGCCAGGCCGCCGCCGCCGACTTGCAACTATGGCAGAAAAGACTGGCCGCCGGGACCGCCAAATTTTCCGAGGTTGCCGCCGGCAGCCGGCTGGTGCCGCCGCTGTTCGTCTGGGTGGTGGCCAGCGCGGGCGAAGACTTGGTAGCTGGCTTCAACCGCGCGGCGGAAATCTACCATTCGCGCGCCATCTACCGCACCGAAGTAGCGCTCTATTCAGTGCTGCCAATTGCCTCGCTGTTTCTCGGGGCCGTCGTTTTGTCGCAGGCTTTTCTGGTGATCAGCATGTTTTTGCCGCTCATTGCCATGCTGAACAATTTAAGCGGAAACTGATTCAAACGAACAATTTCAGATTTATTCATGACTGACTTTGCGCAATTTATATTCAGCCTGTTTTGGTATGGGGTTTTGATCCTGCTGCCGGGGGCCGCATTTTCGGTGCTGCTGCATTTTTTGCTCTCGCTGCCGATGCAGCGGCGCGACCGCGCCCGATTTTTTCTCGATCTGCTGGAAACGGCGCTGGAGCGCGGCCAAGCCATTGAGCCGGCCATCCTGTCCGCCGCCGAAAGCCGCGACCGGGTGATGGGGGTGCGGTTTTACCTGCTGGCCGCGCATCTTGAAAACGGCGCCCGGCTGGGCGAGGCGCTGGAAAAAGTGCCGACGTTCCTGCCGCCGCAAGTGAACGCCATGCTGCGCGCCGGCGAAAAATTGGGCGACCTGAAAAAAGGGCTTCCCGCCTGCCGCGAGGCGCTGCGCGTCGCGCCCGACACCGTCCGCAGCACGACGCATTACATGGTGGCCATTCTGTTGATCTTTGCGCCGATTGCCTGCTGGCTGATCACCCTATTGTCCGTCTATGTCGTGCCCCGCTTTAAGGAAGTGTTTGCCGGCATGAATGTTCAGCTATGGCCGTTCACGGCGTTTGTTTTGCACCTCAATGACCAGCACGTCCTGGTGTATTTTGAAATGCTGGTGTTTCTGGCGCTGCTGACGGTGGCGACGCTTTACATCGGCGGGCCGGGTTTCGTCCGCTGGTTTCAGTTCCGCAACGTGCCGGTGGTGGACGGGATCGCCTGGTGGATTCCGTGGAAGCAGAAGAAATTGCTGCGCGCCTTCTCCGCCATGCTGGCCGTGCTGCTGGACGGCGGCGTGCCGGAAGCCGAGGCGGTGCGGCTCGCGGGCGAAGCCACCGCCAATGAAATCTGCCGCCGCCGCGCCCGGCGGGTGATCGCCGCGCTCGCCCAAGGCGCCAAGCTGGAGGACGCCATCCGCAAATTTGACGACACCGGCGAATTTCACTGGCGGCTGACGAATGCCACGCATGCCCAAGGCGGATTCCTGAACGCCTTGCGCGGCTGGCACGCGGCGCTCGATGCCAAGGCCTTTCAACAGGAGGAAGCGGCCACCCATATTACCACCAGTGGCTTGGTCATCCTCAACGGCGTGGTAGTGGCGCTGATTGCCATCAGCATGTTTGGCATGCTGGTGATGATTTTGAGAAATATGGTGGAGTTATGATGAAAACCCGACCCATACAACCAACCCCGCGCCGCCGCCCCGGTGGCTTTCTGGAAGTGGATTTGCTCGTGGGCCTCGCGATTCTCACGCTGGCGGTGGTGCCGCTGGGCTTTGCGTTTGCGCGGGAACGCCAGGCGCTGAAAACCGAATATCGCCGCAGCGTGGCCAACGAAATCGTGGATGGCGAAATGGAAATTCTCGCCGCCGGGGCGGGCCGGCATTACCCGGACGGCGCGCAGAATTATCCCGTGTCCGCCCGCGCCGCCGCCAGCCTGCCGCCGGGCCATTTTCAACTGACCAAAACCGGCAACCACTTGCGCCTGGAATGGGCGCCGGACGAACGGCGCGGCCTCAGCGCCGTGGTCCGGGAAACCACTCTGCCATGAAACTGCCCGCCGCCCTTTCGCCCGTCCGCCGCCAGGCCGGCATCCTGCTCATGGAATGCCTCGTCTATATTGCCGTGTTCGCCCTCCTGACGGGCATCGGCACGGCGGCGTTTTATTTCTGTTGGGACCATACGCGGGCCGTGGTTTTCACGGCGGGCGAAATTAATTCCGCGTTGCAGGCCGGGGAACGCTGGCGGGCCGACGTGCGCTCGGCCACGGGAAGCATTTCCGTCGAGCCAACGGCGACGGGCGAAACCGTGCGGATTCCCAAAGCGAAGGGCGAAATCCGCTACCGCTTTGAAAATGGCGAGCTGCGCCGGGAAAGCACCGCCCCAAAAACATCCTGGCTGGTCCTGCCCAAAGTGCAAACGTCGGAAATGAAAACCGAACTGCGGTTTGGCGTGACCGCCTGGCGCTGGGAATTGGAAGTTGCGCCCCGCCGGACCGAAGCCGCCCTGCCGCTGCGTTATACTTTTACTGCGACCCCGACCAAACCATGAGATTTCAAAACCCGCATTACCTCGGCAGCCGCGGCGGCCCGAAACGCCGCGAAGCGGGCATGGCGACGGTGCTGTTCATCGCGCTGCTGACCATCATGCTGCTCCTGGTCATGGCGGAGAGCCAGGCGCTCTTCACCCTGCACCGCGAGGTAAAACTGCTGGAGCAGCAACAGATCAAGCGCTTGAACCCTTCGCCGACCAACCAAGTTTCAATCGTAACCCGGGAACGCAAATGAACAACCTGCCCGCCGCCAAAATCCAGATGATGGAAGGCTCCGTTCGTTGCCTGGTCTTCGGCTTGCTCGGCCTGCTGCCGGTGATCGGGGTGCCCTTTGCGCTCGCCGCCCTGTGGACTTCCGGCCAGGTTCGCATGCTGGAAAAATCGTTTTGGAACCCCGCCAAGCCGCACCGGATTTGCGGCTGCATCGGGGCGGCGACCGGAACCGTCTTCTGGTTCGCCATCATTGCCCTGATCATCTATCACTCGGCCAGCCATGGTGGCCAGGGCGGGATGCATGGGTACGGTGACGAATAACCTGGCCTACGCCTTCGGAAGTTTTTCTTCCACCATTTCGCAAAGCGCGTGGTAAAGCACTTTCTGGCCTTCCTGAACCCGCGCGGTGACGGTGCCGGGCACAATCAAGTCAATCGTCGCCACCCCCTTGGTGAAGCCGCCATCGCGGCCCAGGATGGCGATGCTGGCCACGCCCTTGCGCTTGGCTTCCTCCAGGGCGCGGAGGATATTTTTGGAATTGCCGCTGGTGGTGATGCCGATGAGCACATCGCCGGGGTCCGCGAGCCCCCAGACTTGGCGCGCAAAAATTTCGTCGGCATGGTAGTCGTTGCAAACGGCGGTCATGAACTCGCCATTGGCCGTAAGCGAAAGGGCGGGGTAGGGCCGGCGATCGGCCTGGAAGCGGCAAAGAAATTCCGTGGCCAGATGCGTGGCATCCGAGGCGCTGCCGCCGTTGCCGCAAACCAGCAGCTTGTGGCCGCTGGTGAGCGCGGCCAACAGCAATTGCGCGGCCTGGTTTAGGGGTTCTTCCAGCGCGGCCAAGCTGCGCAGCGTGGCGACGGAATCCTCAATGGCGCGTTGCAAATGACTCATAGGGACAGCCTAAAGGCTGGCGGTTGAAAGAAAAGGCGAAATCCATTCGCGCGCGCCTGCGCCCTAGCGGCGCGCGGAAAAACTTCCGGCGGGATTTTGCCGGCGGGGCGCGCGTCCCCGCGATCCGAATCTTCAAAGCGGTTTTGAAAGGGTTCTTTGAGAATGAATGGTTCATTGCCGGCCAAGGACCCGGAAAAAGCGTTGCGGGCGGTCGTAGGGGAAGGTTTTGATCAGGGTGCCGGGCGTGGCGCTTTGTAGGGTCGTGACTCTTTCCCAAGTCTGGAGTTCATCCGAGGCCCAGATATCATAAAAGAGGAAGGGAGCGGCTTGGAGGGTGATTCCCCAGGCTGCGTTGTCCTGGGCAAAGGACATTCCCGGCGCGGGAACCACCTCGCGCGCCCGATTGCCGTTCACGATGCGCTCGGCCCACGCTGAAAATTCGGTGACGAGGTTGGTGTAGGCGGGATTGCTGAGGAGGTTGGTGGCCTCCAGCCGGTCGGTTTCCAGGTTGTAGAGTTCAACTGGGACGGCGGTTCCGGTCCCGGCATTCGCCAGCAATGAACTATTGAAAATCAGCTTCCAGTATCCGCTTTGGGGAGGATTCAGGGGAATCGTGCCGTGATACTGGATCGACATCTGGGTATTGCCGTTTTGTTCGTTGGAGAAGGCGGGCGGACGAGGATCGCTCTCCTCGCCGCGCAGGACGGCGAGCCGGCTGAAACCGTCAACCGCCGCGTCCGTTCCCGAGGTTGGCGGAGCCAGTGGGTGGCCGAGCAATTCGGCCAGGGTCGGGTAGAAATCCTGCAACGCAATCAGGGCGTCCTGGGTCTTTCCGCCATTGCCCTCGGTTGCGTCGCCGATGCCGCCGTTCTTCCAATACACCAGCAAGGGGACCCGGGTTCCGCCCTCATATAACCAAGTCTTGTGTTCGCGGAGGTTGCCGACGGCTCGGTAGTCGTTGATATCCGCCCCGTTGTCACTGGCAAAGATCACCATCGTGTTGTTGATCAATTTTGCCCCCGGACTGCGGGGGTCGTCGGTGGTTTCCAGATAGTTCATTAACTTCCCGAGCAGCACATCGTTTAGGTAAACGAAATCGCGGCGCACGTCGCCGGTCAGGGAGCCATTTTTCCATTGGCTCTGGCCGGCAACGGGCGTGCCGTTGATGGCGGTGTCGGGCGTGTAAACCGTGTGGTTCGCATGGGAGGCGAAGTAAAGGAAGAAGGGCCGCTGGCGTTCGGTTGAATTGGTGACCACGGAGCTCATGAAGCCGGTGGCGTGGTCGAGCAATGCCTGGCCTATCTTGTGCCAGTCGTAGGTGCCATCGAGCTCCTTGCCATTGCCCGTCGCCCCCGTTACGCGACGACCGTCCATCCACCCGGGGCCGATGCTTTGCGTTGGGCCATTGTCGGTTTGACCGTCGGGGCCCGAAGTGAGATGCGAACGGGAAAATCCATGGAAGAAATCAAAGCCGTGGTCCAGCGGCGTATCGCGCATCAGAACCCGCAAATCAGCTTGGTTCCAGCCATAGCCATCGGCCGAAACTCCGCTGGCGGGCAATCCGCTCGTCTGCCGGTATTCCAGGCCGAGATGCCATTTCCCGACCATGCCGGTCAGGTAGCCCATGCCCTTGAGAAAGGCCGGCAGCGTCGGGCGCTCGCGCTCCACGAGCGGCGGATTTTCGTTAACATCGAGCACCCCCTTCAAAAGACCGGCGCGCCAGGCGTAGCGCCCGGTGATGAGCGAATAGCGCGTCGGCGTGCAGCGGTTTTGGACATGAGCGTCGGTGAAACGGAGCCCGAGGTCAGCCAGCCGTTCTAGGTTGGGCGTTTTAATCTGGTCGGCGTTGCTCAATCCAGACCAATCTTGATAGGCGCTGGTGTCACCGATCCCCATGTCATCGGCGAGGAAGAAAAGAATATTCGGTGCCCCGGCGGGGGCCGGGCTGGCCGCAGCCCGGGTGATGACCCGGAGTTCGTCCAGGTTCTTTGGATCGGAGCCGTTCAAGCGGAAAGTTGCGGTCAGGGTCAGCCCATCCGGTCCGATCGAAATCTCGTCCGCCACCTCGCTGTCCACGCTGCGTCGCTGATAGGAATTGGTTGACAGCACCTCCTCTTCAAAAAGCATTCCGTCCAATCCAAAAATGGCGTCGGTTTGTTCGAGCCGATTCGAATAGGAGCCGGAAATGGGACCCGTTCGCGTGCGGTAAACCAGCCCGACGATCGGGGCGTCAAAGGTGATGGTGGTGGTCAAGATGGTTTGCGGTGGTGCGGCGTCGGGCACATCGCCGTGGAGGAGATAGCTGTTTAGCGGCACGCCTTGCGGCAGGGTTCCCGGGTTCCCGTTGGTCCCGAGAAGGGTGACCGGCCCGTTGACGAGATGATCCACTTCCACACCGGAAGCCAGAGACAAGCCCGCCTTCTCGGGAATGAGTTGAATGGCGCTGTATCGCTCGGCGTCTCCCGTCCGCACCGAAGCCGGAGCTGGATCGAGGATGGCGATCTGGCCCGAAACATAGCGAATCCCACGGTTGCCGACCGGCCCCTCGGCCGTTGTTGCGCTGGCGTCCACATACACCGGCACGTTTGCCGTGGCTGATCCGGCGGCGTTCGTGGCTGTCAATGTATATGTTGTGGTCGATGTCGGACTCACCATCGCGAAGCCCTGTGGCTGACCGCTCACATCGCCGGGTGCCGGGGAAATGGAAATGGAGTCGGCCCCCAGAACCGACCAGCTCAGGCGGACACTTTTGCCCGTGGCGATCGCCGGATCATTCACCGTGAACCAGCTGACGATGGGCGGCGGATCGTTTGTGCCCTGCTGGACCACAAAGCTCAGTCCGTCAATCCGGAATCCACCGGTGTCGCCCGAGAACACCGCCGCCACGGGGCCGGGATTGTTGCCCGCTCTCACCAAGTCCAACGCGGTGACGTCGAAATCCCCTTCCTCGCCCGCAGCGGGCACAAACACCTTTGATTGGCGGGTCATGAGGTTCACGATCGTGAAGGATTCCGTTCCCACCGGATCTGTGCCGGGGCGCCCCACGTTTTGAACGTTGATTTTGGTGATCCGCACGCCGAGTCCCGCCGGGATGCCGGTGAAGGCGTCGAAGCGGATTTGAATGCCCTCACGATTGATGGCGTCAGCCCCGATGCCGGTGGAGTTTGGAGCTCCCTGAACCCCAATGTATCCGTTCGGGTCACGGTCCACCGTTCCATCCGTGAGTTTATTCCCAAGCGTCGCCACATTGGTGCTCACGTTCTTCATGGCATCAAAGGTTACCTGCACGCTGCCCCCGAAAGCCCCGGACTCGCTCGCCGAACCGGTCACGGTCCACTCCGTCGTCGTGCCGGTGGCATTTCCCGCCCCATCCATTCCGGCGAGGACGCCAATCTCCGAAGCCCCGTCGGCCACACCCACGGAGCGGATGACGATTTCGGAAAACGCCGCCGAGGTGCCCAGCGTCATGGCGAGAAAAAGTGGAATCGCAACCCGTTTCATTGGCGAGGCTTGGAGGTTCCCCCGGCGAATGTTTGTATTCATGGAGATTAGAATAAAAAAAGGAGGTTCAGTGCTTTTCGTGGCTACGAATTGAGATTAAAGGGGAACCTTTTAGCGGACAACCCAAATGATCGGCCTGGTTTGCCAGCATCGGCTGGCTGGTGGGAGAGGGGCTGAATCGCTGGGCGCCGCTGCGCGCCGCGGGTGTTTGTATTTTGCCAAGGTTTTACCCGGTCGCCCAAGTGACGAGGGCGTCGCGGCCACCCTTTTGTAGAGATCCCGTTTGGGATGGGAAATTTGAGCCTCGTCACCTCGGCTGCTACGACTTGAGAAGTTCCGTCGCCCGGGTTATTATGCCCCATGCCGATTTACGAATTTCATTGCGGGAAGTGCGAGCGGGACAGCGAAATCCTGATCCGGTCCGCCGACTGGAAGGGGACGAAATGCCCTCACTGCGGTTCCCCCAAGCTGGCCAAGAAATTTTCCACCTTTGCGGCCGCCGGCAGTTCCGGGGGCGATGCCGCGCCCGCCTGCGGCCTGGGCGGCGGTGGGGGTGGCTGCTGTGGCGGCAGTTGCCACGGGCACTGATTTCACCGGGGGCAAATTTCCCGCGCGCTGATTCTTGTCAGATCGGCCACCGTCCAGTCCGCCCCGCAGGCCTTTAATTCGTCCAATTTGGCCCCGCCGGTGGCCACGGCCAGCGTTTGGGCGCCGATAAATTTCCCGCAGCGCACATCGAACGGCGTGTCGCCGATGACGACAATTTCCGGCGGCTGTAAATGCGGATCCAGCACGCGCCGGCCGCGTTCCAGCGCCGCCACGGCGATGTGGTTGCGGTCCTCATGATCGTCGGCAAAGCCGCCCATCACAAAGTGCTCCCACAAGCCGAAGTGGCGCAGCTTGATTTCCGCCCCGAGCTGGAGGTTGCCCGTGAGCAGGCCCAGCAGGGGCGGGTCCGGCAGCGCTTGTAGTTCGCGGATGAATTCAAAGACGCCCGGGCAAGCGTGGCCGATGCTATGGTTCAGAATGTGATCCAGCCAGAACGCATAGCGGCCGAAAAAAGCCCGGAAATGGGCGGGCGATTCATCGAGGCCGTGTATCTGAAAAAACTCCCGCACAAGGCTCACATCGGTGCGCCCCGCAAATTTCATCCGCTCCGCGCCGTGGTGCAGATTGAATTCCGTGGCGAACGTTTTGGCAAACGCCTTGGTGCCGGCGTGCCCGGTGTGAACGAGCGTGCCGTCGATGTCGAAGAGAATAAGCCGAACCATGCGGCGCAGAAGTTAAGGCTTCCGGCCAGCCGGGGCAATGCCGGGCATGGCTAATTTCTTAAATTAGCCGGCCCCACCGGATATTCCTGACGTTATGAATGGAATAAGTTTTTGCTTCAGCCGGCTGGGCTGGCTGTGCCTGACGGTTTCTGCCGGCACGGTGGCCACCGCCGCCGGCCTGAATGATTTCGCCGGCACCTGGAACGTGGCCAATTTCTCCATCCCCAGCCAACTGACCTTGCAAAAGGATCAGAATGGCGTGGTGGTGAACATTCCCGAGGCGATGAATTTTGGCTACTCCACCGGCGCCTTGGCGGTGCAGAGCAATGGCACGTTCGCCGGCAACGTGCCGGACCCGATTAGCGGCACGGCGGTCCCCGGCGCACCGGGCGTGGTGGTGCTGAATCTCGACGGCACCAATGGGCCGGGCGCCATCGCGTTCAACGCCAATGCCGCCGCTGATTTCATGGCGGCGGGGGGTGTTTTCGGCGGCAGCTCGCAGGATCTCATTTTAGCGCTGCGCGCCCCCACGGCCATCGCGCCAGCGGAGCTGGCGGGCTGGTGGAACATGCAAGGCTTCCAGACGCCGGCGCAACTGGTCTTGGAGAAGAATTCGTCAAACCGGGTGGTGAACATCCAGGGGCTGGGCCAGTTTCAAACCATGGCCGGCGCGATGAGCCTGCTCGCCAACGGCACCTTCAGCGGAAACATGGAAGGCCCGTTCACCGGCACGGTGACGAGCGCCACCAACGGGGCCATCAACATCACCGTCCAGGACCAGAGTTCCACCAACGCCCGCACGCTTTTCGTCAATGCGGGCAAGGATTTGATGGTGCTGGTCGAGGGGGCGTTCAGCCCCAACGATAATTATCAGGACGTCCTCATTTTTTCCAAGGCGCCCGCCCGCCTGGCGACCAGCGAGGCCGCCGGCCCGTGGCGGGTGATAACCTATGACGCGCCGCAATTGACGCCCATCTCCAATCCGAACGGCTTGGTGGTGGACCTCAACGGCCGGGACGGATTTGGCGCCTATGCCAACCCGCTGGTCATTGGCAGCGACGGCTATTTCTGGGTTCAGGGCGACGCTGGCCAAGGCGTCTTTTCCGCCGGGGCCAACGGGCTCCTGACTGCCAGCGTCCAGGATGCCGCAGACCTCCTGGCCCTCCCCTTCTATGCCAATGCCGCCAAAAACATCATGACCTCGATCACGACCCGGTCGTGGGGAACCGAATTGCTCCTGGCCACCCGCGCGGCCGCCTGGCCCGGTCCGCTCCAAAACTTCGCCCTCGCGGCCAGCACCCCCGCCAACGGGATGATCACCATCGCATGGGCGGCCGCCCCGGATCGCGCCTTGCAGGTCAGCACCGACCTTATCACAGGGGAAACCCTCACCAATACGCTGGGCCAGCACAGCTACAGTGAGCCGGCCACCAACGCCGGCCCCCGGCAATTCCGCGTCCGGCAGCCAGCTCCCTAATTTGCGCGGCCGGCGGGCGGGCGGGGATCACCGCTGCTGATTGTGGCTCGGCTGCGAATACTTTTCCCGGGCCAGCGCGTTCGCCGACTGGCGGAGCGCCGCGGCCGGCGAGAAGTCTGTCCACGCCACGGAGAATTGTTTTTCCGCCGCAAGGCGCATGGCGTTTTCCCAGTCGAACCGCGCCAGCGGCAGCGGGGGCGGCTGCACCGAGCCTTGGATGAGCAGGCCCAACTGGTTGCGCCGTTGGGCGGCCCCGGCCATCTTTTTGCCGCGCCAGAGCAGGTCAAATTTTTCATGACCGGCAAAACATTGGCCCGGCAACGATTTTTGGCCGCCGGGGGCGACCTCGGTTTCCACCTGCAGCTCCGCGAAGGCCAGCCGCAGCCAATCGTGAATGCGCCGGTAGCTTTCCTCGGCCTTGAGCGCATGCCATTCGTGCCCGGGCGGAAAGGCGGCGGTGTAAGTCCAGTCGGCGTCATGCGGCACGATGCCCCCACCGGTGGGCCGCCGGATGAGCGGCCGCAAGCGCGTGGCGGCGGCCACGTCGGCGTATTTCTGAAAATAGCCGAAGGTCGCCGCCGGCTCCGTCCAGCCATAGAACCGCAGCACGGGTTTTTGCAAACCCGGCAGGGCGGCCAGCAACGCCTCGTCCAGCGCCATGTTGAAGGCCGCGTCGCCCTTGCCGGAGTTGAGGAGCAACCAAGAATTCATTGACAACAAAGTAACAAAGAAACGAAGTTTTGGGAGCGGCTTATCTTGGTTCCTTCGTTCCTTGGTTGTGAATCCCCACCCCGATTTGCGGGCATAGCTTCGAGATCTCGCAATGCGCACAATCCGGTGCGCGCGCGGCGCAGCGGCGGCGGCCATGCCAGATGAGCTGATGGCTGAACAGCGTCCAGTCGTTGGGCGGCACCAGCTTCATCAACTTCTGCTCCAATTTCACCGCGTCCGTGCCCTGTGCCAGCCCCAGCCGGTTGGAAAGGCGGGTGACGTGGGTGTCCACCACCACGCCGACGCTGAGGCCAAAGGCATTGCCGAGCACCACGTTCGCCGTCTTGCGCCCGACGCCGGCCAAAGCGTGCAACTCGTCCATGGTGCGCGGGACTTCACCGGCGAATTTTTCTGCCAGCGCGCCGCAGCAGGCGCGAATATTTTTCGCCTTGTTGCGATAAAATCCGGTGGACTTTACGGCTGCCTCGAGCTTCGCCGGCGGCGCGGCGGCAAAATCCCTGGCGCGCCGATACGTTTTGAACAACTCTGCCGTGACCAGATTCACGCGCTTGTCCGTGCATTGCGCCGAAAGAATCGTGGCGACAAGTAATTGCAATGGATTGGAAAAATGCAGTTCGCAATGGGCATCCGGATAAACGCGCTTCAGTGCCGAAAGGATTTTCCGGGTGCGTTCGGCTTTGGCGGCAGCGGTTGCGCGGGGCATCGGAATGATTTTGCCAGCTCTGGGGAAAAGAAAAAAGCCCGGACGCGCCCGCCCGGGCTTTGGGAAATAAGCGATCAGTTTTTGATGGCCGGAAGATTGGTTGCAACCACCGATGGAATGGCATTGGTGGGCGCGACATAAGCCGGCGCGTTGATTCCAAGAACCGAGAGGCTTTTGAATTTCGGCGGCAGGAGGCCGTCGAGTTTGCCCAGATACCAACCCAGTGCCAGGAAGAGAATTCCCGCAATGACCAGCAGGGTGGCATACAAGCCCCACGGCTTTTTCTTCTCCGCAAACGGATCCACCAGGTCCCGCTGCGAGCCGGGCGGCAGCGCGGCGATTTGCGTGAGGCTGGTGCCGAATGGCACGTTCATTTTGGCCTTGGCGTTCACCGCCCAGCCGTTGGCATCGAGAATGGGGCCGAGGTTGCGCTTGTGCAGTTTCAGCCAGGCGATGATGACCGAGGGCAGGGAGATGGCCAGCAGGATGGACACGAACGCCAGGGGAATCTGCCACCATTCCAACCCGAGGATTTTGGCGAAGATGGTTCCCAAAGCGCCCATCAACGTGGTCAGCACCAAGCCGATGGCAGCCAGGGTGCCGGTATCGATTTTACTCTTGGCGGGCGGGGTGGTTGGGGCGTTGACCGTGCCAACGGCGGTGGCCGAAAGCTGGGCATTCACATTGGTGTTGGCATCCGCCGCCCGTTTGGCGACCTGCTCGTCAATCATGCGCACCAGTTTCTTGTAGGGCGCCCAGAAGGCCTGCCGCAAGCTGATCGGGTTGGCGATGATTTTAGTAATGGTGGCGTCAAAATCCCGCCCCTTGCGGTCGTAGAAAATGCCGTTGCGGCCGACCATCAAATTATCATCGTCGCCTTGCGAGAAAATGGCGAGGATGCTCAATTTCTCCCCAGTGGCTTTCCGGGCGCAGTCCACATACGCCAGATACGCGCCCGCGAGGCCGGCCATGGTGGCGTGCTTGCCGGCGTCTTCGACCGTGAGGCAAAGGTCGCAACTGCGCTGGTCGAGATACAGCCGCCCGGCTTGAAAAATGGCCGGAATTTTGCGGCTGTAAAAATTCTTGAAACTGACGAAATTGACGCACAGCGTATGCAGATCGCGGTGGTAACGGATTAATTTTTCCACGGCGGCGATGGCATTGGCTTCGGGCTCCAGCGCCTTGTCCTTGGCGATCAGGGCATTGATGATCGCCCGGGCATCGCTCGCGAGAATTTCGCGCAGGCGCTTCAACCCCAGCTTTTCCACCAGGGCGCCCACTTTGCTGGTGGACCAGGTTTCAAACGCCGCCAGCTTGGCGTTCAGGGCCGCCCAATCCGCTTCGGTCAGGGAATTTTTGTCGCCCAGCAACGGTTTGACGACGCTGGCCTGCAACGCTGCCAGGGCCCCAGCCCACGCGGGATTGACGCCGTCGGCCAGCGGCAAGGCTTGGTGGGCCGCAACTTGAGCGAGGGGAAAACTCGCGATCTCGGCGGAGGTGATGGTCAAGTCTTTGGCCGCCAACGCGAGATATTCCTTTTCCTCCCGGTTCAGGGCGGCGATGGCGCGGGCGTCAAACGCCGCCAGCCGGCAGCGCGCAAAAAAGTCGTCAACTTTCACCTTCACCGTTTTCAGGGCGGCGGCGGCGGCGGCGGTGGTTTCGCCCAGCGGCAAAATATTTTGGTCGCCTTCGGCCTGC
Organism: uncultured Verrucomicrobia subdivision 3 bacterium; assembly: GCA_903842235.1. Taxonomy (GTDB): domain Bacteria; phylum Verrucomicrobiota; class Verrucomicrobiia; order Limisphaerales; family UBA11358; genus UBA11358. The sequence continues at coordinate 2,174 of CAIMLG010000185.1, read as the reverse complement.
TTCCACCAGTTCGAATGCGCCTCGGCCTCGGTGAAAAACAGGTCCGCCTTTGCCTGGCCGAAGCCGGGCTTGCCGCTGCGGTCGGTCTCGCTGCCCAGACAGGCCATGAGGTCAGCCATCACCGCCTTGGTGGCGGCCTCGCTCGCCGCCTCCGCGGGAATGATGCCGTCGCCGTTGAAACTGGTGGCGGCGAAAATTTTCGCGGTGTCCGCCGTATCCGCCAGGTCGATCGCCGGGGCGTCCGCCTTGCCGAGATTGGCCAGAATCTGCTTGGCGGCAGCGAGGATTTGTTTTCCCTCCGGCGTGGCATCATTGATCGCCGCCAGCGGCAGCGCGGGCGAGCCCGGGATGAGGTCATCGGGATTCTTGAGCAAGCTGGCGGCCCATTTCGCGGCGGCGATGACTTCCGGCACCCGCACGCGACCATCCTTGTCCGCGTCAATCAGATCGAGCGTGCGGTTGTCGAATTCCAAGCCGCGCGTCGGACAGGCCAGGGCGACCCAGAGTTTTTGGTCGAGCTGATCGAGGTTCATCAAGTCGGCGCCGGTTTCCAGCTTAACCTGGTCAAAGCCGCCGGCGCGGAAGAATTTCCAATTGTGGGTGGTGGTGCTCATGGTCGGTGGGTGGTCGAAATGGTTTCAAGTGGAACGGCCCGCCGGGCGCGGGGCCGTTCATGGGTTCCGAGGTTAAAATTTATTTGCCGAGGAGACTTTTGGTGGCCTCCACCGCGCTGGTGCCGCTCGCCAACAGTTTTTGCACCTGGGCTTTGAGGTCAGCCACGGTCTGTTGCTGTTCCGCCGTGAGCACCATGCCGGAAACCTTGTTCAGCGTGTTGAGGGCGTCCGTGTATTTCTTGTCGGCGATGTAACTCTTGGCCTGGGCGATGAGGCTGTCCGCCTTGGCTTGGACCGCCGTGGCAGCCTCCTTCACCGCCGCCGTGGCGGCGGGGACCACCGCTTCGGTGCCGGGGGCCGATGCCGGAGCGGCCGGCGGGGCGGCGGTTTCCGTCGAGGAAGTTTCTTTATTGCAGCCCAGGAGGGCGGCCGCAGCGACCACGGCGGTAAAGGAGGGGAGGAGGAGTTTGGTTTTCATTTTTGTCCTTGTAGTTTATTGGTTTGCCGAAAGTATGATCTCATTGGCAATGCCTGTCGGTTTCTGCTCGGGTAGCCTGGTTGGCCGCGCGCCCAGCGCGAGGCAATTCCATCCTATTCCAAATCTGGCGAACTTGGCAACTGGCAAAACGCCGGCTGGTCCGGCGGGGTGCATCTGAACATCGTTCGGGGCGCCGCCTTTATGTAAAGGGGCCGGTTCTTGACTATGCACACTCGTTCGTGCATCCAAATCAATGATGCGACCAAATTTTGCAGGTAGGGGTGCCACCTTTATTTGGTTTCTGGTTTGGGCGGACGGTCATTCGGCCCTGGCAGCGGAGCCAGACGACCACCGTGACCCGCCCCGCCGGGGCGGGGCACCGTGGGGAGATCCGTTCGCGGTGTTTCCGATCATCGCCTCGAACCGTTGGCCCCGCAACCGGAAAATGTCTTGGCGCTGGCGCTGGTCCCGGCGCTGGCTCCGGCCCGAGCGTTAACAAAAGTTGAGCCCGCAAGCCGCCGGGTTAACCCCCTCTGATTTTTCCCCTTGACCGCCGCCCCACGCTGCTGTATAAAATAACAAGATACAGACAATCAGCCTGGGGTTGTTCTCATCCGGTTTGCGGTTCTTTGACATCTTGTTCGCCGGCGCCCGCCCGGCGGGTCGGGGTCGGGGGGCTGGTTGGCTGTCGGCCGCCCCCGGAACCGGCCCAACTTTACCACCCCGAAATCGTGAAAAAGGGTAAAGAAATGGTAAAGTTTTAGATGTTCTATCAAGCACTTACAGAAGTTGGCCGGTGGGGTGGTAAAGTTTTCGTCCCCACCCACCGAAGCACCGAAGCACCGAAGCACGTTTCCCCCAGCCCGGCTCCAGAGTCGCCCGCGCGCCGCCCGAAAAATGGGTGCCAAAAGGTGCCAAAAACCCGCCTTAGCCCGGTTTCCGAGATGTTAAAAACCTGTCATTGGATGTCATCGGCTGTCATCTTTGAGGGTGACCCCAAGTCCAAAAAATCCTAATTTTGGTGCGGTTTGGTGCGGGCGCCTCTTGACCGTGTCCTTGTAAAAACGTGAATCGGTAGGGCT
>CAIMLG010000184.1 GCA_903842235.1 uncultured Verrucomicrobia subdivision 3 bacterium | reverse complement strand
GGGTGCCTCTTGACCCTTTCCTTTTAAAAACGTGAATCGGTCGGGCTGACCGGCTGGTCAGCTTGGGTTTGCGGGTCAAATCACCTGCGGCGGCGCCGCCGCGCCGCCCTACCAAGGACAGTGTCCAGAGGCCCCCCCCCGGCGACGCATGACCGACTGGTCGAAATGTCAGCGGCCGGTCGGGAATGGCCGCCGCAGCGGCCGCCCAGCGTAAATCCAATCCAGCATTCATTTGCCAACCATGGGGCTTTGCCGGTTTCCCCACGGCGGCAGGAAACATCTCAAATCCGGAATTGAAAGCGGCGCTCCTTCCGGTTAGCGTGCGCCAGTCACCAACAAGACCATGTTGCACAAATTGCGAGTATTACAGGCGCTCAAGGGCAATGCCCTTCGCCAGGCGCGGGTTCGGCTGGGAATCAAAAGCCGGCCCAAGGCTCCGGTACTTGCCCAACCGGACGCGAACATCATCGAACGACATTCGATGATCTGCCGGCGGCTGGCCGATTATTGGCCGGCGGGCTACGTTTTGAACGGGGATTCGGTTTGTGAGATCGGCCCGGGGGATTGCCTGGCCGCCGCCGCGTTTTTTGTCGCAAAAGGGGCCACCCATGTGGATCTGGTGGAACTGCAGCCGCCGGTTCTGACGGAAAAGCAATTCAGCATCCTGACCGCCCTGAAAACCAAGGGGTTTCCCATTGCCCTCAACATCCTTTCCGCCAATGCGGGCGGCTACGCGCTTAACCCGGGTTACATTTCCTATTTCGAAGATCAGATGGAGAAATACCAGGTGGCCGACCGGCATGGCCTGGTGTTTTCCCATCATGTGCTGGAGCACGTGGAGGATTTGGAAGCAATGTTTACCTCCGCCTACCGCGCTCTGCGGCCCGGCGGCCGGACGTTGCATGTGGTGGATCTGGGCGGTCACGGTCAATTTGAAGAGCCCATTCCTCCGCTGGACTTCCAGACTTACCCCGACTGGCTGTTCGCCGCCATGTATCCCCCCCACCACCGGAACACCCGGCGCTTTGTGGCCGACTATCGCGCCGCCGCCACGCGGGCCGGGTTTACGCAGATTGAAATTCGCGCCACGCACACCGCGGAAAAGAATTATTTGGCGGGCATCCAGCCCCGATTGCGGGCGGCGGCCCGCCGCCAGCCCGTCGAAGACATCGCCGTCATTGAGTTCACCTTAACTGCGGTCAAATAACATTTATCTGTAGCCATGCCCTCCCCCTTGAGCCAGCGGCCCCCGGAGAAAATCCGCGACCTGCCGCGCAGTTATTTGCGCGCCCAACTGGCGGAATATTTTCACGCGCCGCCCCCGGACGGCATCGTGGAAACGGATTATTCCCTCTGGCGCTGCGCCGAAACCGGGCTGGAATTCTGCGAGCCGCCCCTGCCCGGCAACGCCGCGTTCTACGAATGGGTCAGCCGTTTCGCCAGCTATTATCCCGGCTTCCGCTGGGAATACGGCCAGGTGGCGCAAATGCTCAAAGCCGGGAAGGGCGCCGCCCCGGGCTTCAAGGTGCTGGACGCGGGCTGCGGCAAGGGCGACTTCCTTCGGGCGCTGGATTTTCTGCCGGCCCAACAGAAATACGCGCTCGATCTGAATGAGCCCGCCATTCGCGCCTGTCGCGAGCAGGGGTTTAACGCCTTTTGCGGCACGGTGGAAACGGCCATCGCGGGCGGATTTCTCAAACCGGGCGAATTTCCCGTGGTCACCTCGTTTCACTGCCTCGAACACGTGCCCCAACCGGTTGAGTTTGTCCGCGAACTGCTCCGGGCAACGGCACCGGGCGGAAAATTGTTCTTGAGCACGCCCTATTCCCCGATGTCTTTTGAAAGCAACTGGTTCGACGTGCTCAACCATCCGCCGCATCACATGACCCGCTGGAACCTGGCGGCTTATCGCAAGCTGGCGGAAATTTTTGGCGTAAAAATGCGCCACTTTGCGCCGCGCAACCGCCCGCTGAAACAGGCGCTCCAGCTCTTTCGGCTGCAAACCTATGGCCCGAATGTCCAGGTGGCGCGGCCGGTATTGCTGAAAGATTTGCTCCGCCGCGCCCCGCAGTTTCTGGCCGGCTGGCGCCAGCTGCGGCAGCGCGCCCGGCAGCAGGAGAATGGCGGTTCGGATTCAATCCTGGTGGAATTTACCGTCCCGTGAAACCGCTCAAGGTCGCCATCCTTACCTCCGATAAACGGGATCACGACCGGGACTACGCCAACCCCGTGCCGGGATTTGGCACCGCCCCGGCGGCGCTCTTGCAGGGCTTCGCGCAGTTGCCAGACGTGGAGGTTCATGTGGTCAGTTGCACCCAGCAACCCTTGGCCGCGCCCGCCCGTCTCGCCCCCAACATTTTTTACCATAGTCTGCTCGTGCCGAAAATCGGCTGGCTGCGAACGTTTTATCAGGGCTGCGTCCGGGCAGTTCGCCGGAAGCTCCGCGAAATCCAGCCGGACATTGTCCACGGCCAGGGCACGGAACGCGACTGCGCCCTCAGCGCGGTGCTCTCGGGTTTTCCCAATGTGCTGACCCTGCACGGCAACATGCGCCTGGTGGCCACCGTCAACCGCGCCCGCCCGCTTTCCTTCCTGTGGCTGGCGGCACGACTGGAACGATTTACCCTGCCGCGCACCGGGGGCGTGGTGTGTATCAGCCGCTATACGCAAGACGCGGTGAAAGATCTGGTGCCGCAAACCTGGGTTTTGCCCAACGCCGTAGATGCCAGCTTCTTTGCCGGGCAACCGGCACCAGCGCGGGCAGAACCACCCGTGGTGCTTTGCGTCGGCGCGGTGTGTTTTCGCAAAAACCAAAATGATTTCATCCGGGCGCTGGACCCGGTGGCGAAGCAAAAATCCTTCAAAGTGGTCTTTCTCGGTCAAGTGGACGGCGGCGCTTATGGCGCAGAATTCCGTGAACTGCTCAAAACCCGGCCGTGGTGCGAGCCTGTCCCCTTTTCCAGCCGGGAACGGGTGAAAGAGTTCTTCCAGGCGGCCACCCTGGTCGCCCTGCCCACGCGGGAAGACAATTGCCCGATGGTGGTGCTAGAGGCCATGGCAGCGGGCGTGCCCGTGCTGGCGTCCCAGGTTGGCGGCGTGCCCGATTTGATTACGCCGGAACAGACCGGGTTGTTTTGCGACCCCACCCGGCCGGAAACATTTGCTGCCGGCGTGGCCCGGTTGCTGGAGGACCGTGCGTTGGCCCAGCGATTGGCGGCCGCGGCCAGAGTGGAAGCCCGGCGGCGGTTTCATCCGCAAGCCGTGGCGCAGCGGCATTTGGAAATTTATCAGGAAGTGCTGGGCGCGCGTCGGGGAACTGGCGCAAGCCCGACAAAAACTTAAACTCCAACCTGCATTTGAACCTCATGAATAATTCATTGTTGCCAACCAAACACCGCGATCTGATGTGCGGGGTGATCTTTCTGGCGGGGCTGGTGGTGGCCTTTCACCTTGCTCTGGCGCTCCATGGCCAGGGCCGTTACCGCGGTCAACATCTGGGCACCGCGCTGCACTATGCCGAAACGCAAATTGACCTGCAACACACGGTGATCGTGGGATTCAATGCCACCGAGACGCCCACCCTTCAGGAGCTGCCGGTCTGGCAGGCAGCCGCCGGAGCCGGGTTCAAATGGTTTGGCACTGCCTGGTGGGGCTGGGCCAATGTGGTTTCGCTGATGTTATTTCTGCCCTGCCTGTATCCGCTGTTCCAAATTGCCCGGCAGTTTTATGGCGAGCGGGCCGCGTGGTGGACGTTAATCTTTTTCCTGTCCCAGGCGCTGGTGTTTCTCTATGCCGGGGAAGCGGGCACGGACGGCTTCAGTCTGGCGGTGACCCTCTGGTTCTGGCTGGCCTGCGTCCGCTTGATCGAGCACCCGGTAAAATGGTTCCTGCCCACGGCGGGGCTGGGTGCCTTGGTGGCGTTGTCCAAGCTGCCGTTTTTCATGGCCACGGGACTGGCCGCTTTTTTTCTGCTGCTCAAAATGCGCGGGCTCAAGTGGCGGGAAGTGGCAGCCCTGGCCGGCGTCGGGCTGCTGGCGGGAATGACCTTCCTGGCCTGGACGCACTACACCGACACCCTGCAGGGGGGCGCGGAATTTCCGTTCGTGGATTTGCGGCTGAACGGCCAGGCCACGGATGGCATGACGATGACCTTCTGGTATTTTGGCGACTGGCATTACCGGCTCAACCCGGCCAACTGGGTCAAGGCGGGCTGGCGTTTTGCCACGGCCGTGTTCGGCAGCTTTTCGCTCATCGCCCTGCTGGCTTATGCGCTGTTCAGCCGGCGAATCCACCCGGCGGCGAAATACTTTTTGGCGGGCGCTTTTTTGACCACGCTGATCTTCAGCCACCTGGTGCTGCACCATACCCATTATTACCTGATGTTCGCCCCGGCGGTGGCCCTGCTGTGCGCGGCAGCCTTGGCCCAGGCTGAAACTTTTCTCCAGCAGCACGGCGTCCGCTCCGGGCTCATCACCTTCGGCGCCACCAGCCTGATTTTGCTGGCCTTGTTTCAAGGCTTGATGGGCATGAAAGCGTTCAGCCTCGACCCGTATCCAGCCCGGATCAATGAAGCCATCCGCACGCATACGACCCCAGCCGACAAGCTGGCCGTGATCTATGGCGGCTGGGGCGGCGACGAATTATTCAGCACCGGACGGCGCGGGCTGTCGCTTTGGAACGCCAAGGTGTTTGAAGACGCCACCAGCTACGCGCGCTTGAAGGAACTAGGTTTTACCAAGCTCGTGATCCTCAGCCAGTCGCCGTATCAGAACGCCCTCCAGCTCGTGAATCCCGGCCAGACCGGCATCCCGCGCGAGTTGGCCAAGTCGAAGGTGACCCCGCGGGTGGCTGGCTGGCCAACGGTTTACGAGACGGAAGACTTGATTATCAAAGCAATCCCGTGACCGGCTGTTGAAAATGCTCGTTTTGAAAAATATCCCCTGAAATCGTTTGGGTGAATTGCTTGGCCGAAAAAAGGGACGATGAAACCGTCAATCTGACCGGCGGGCAACGGCGAAAAGGGAGGTGCCGGTACGCAGGCGTCCGGCCAATGCGCGGGGATGTTCCCAGGCATACAGCGCCCGCATCAACCAGGGAGCCGGCCAGGGTGGAAGCCGCAGATAATCAGCATAAGTTTTCGGCGCGCCGGGGGGCGGTTGGCCGGCATGCTTTCGCCGCATCCGGCGGAGCACCGGCACCATCCAGCCACCCCACCAAAAAATATTTTCCACAGTGAAACCGGTGTCATCGAATGCGGCGCGCAAGGTGTCGGGCAGGTAGCGGCGGCGATGACCTTGAATGTCGTCGAAGTCGGAAAAAAGTTCCGGCAGCGCGGGAACACTGGCCACCAGCAGGGCGCCGGGCTGGGCGAGCGGTGCCAGCCGGCGGAGGGTGCCCCGATCGTCATCCAGATGCTCAAGGACATCCAAAAGCAGCAGGCCAGCGTATAACTCCCGGGCAACAGGCGGGGGCTGATTCAAGTCAGCTTCAATCAACCGCCGCCCGGGTTGGTCAATCAATTCGAGAATTTGCCGCGATATATCCAAGCCCGCGGCTTGATATTGGGCGGCTTCCAAGGCCTGCAGGTTGACACCCCAGCCGCAACCCACATCCAAGATGGGAGCGGGGGGAAAGAGGTTGCCTTTTTGCAACAAGGCCAGAGCCAGCCGCGCGCGGGCCCGCCACCAAGGATGCTGGCGAACGCGGGCCAGGGTTTCCACCAACATGGCTTCCGGCATGTTGTCATCGGCGCAACCTTTGGACCAAACGGAGATCATAGCGGGCGGGCGTTGGAAAGATCCAAGCCGCGCGTTTCCCGAATGATCCAGCGGGGCCGCTGCTTGGTTTCGTTGTAAATCCGACCAATGAACTCACCCATGACGCCCAGAATGAGGAACTGAATGCCGTTGAGAAACAACACCAGGCAGACCAGCGAAGTCCAGCCGGGCACGGAGGATGGCTCATATCCGCACAACCGGAAGCCGACCGTTTTCCAGACCAAGATAAAAACCGCCGCCAGCACCGAAATAAACAAACTGATAAAGCCAACATACGTCGCCAGCCGCAGCGGAAGCGGGGAAAAAGCGAACACCCCGTCAAACGCCAGGCGGAGCAGTTTGCGGAACGGGTATTTGGTTTCGCCGGCGGCGCGCGCCGCGCGGTCATACTCCAGCCCGGTCTGGCGGAAACCGCTCCAAGCCCGCAAGCCGCGGACAAAGACATTGCGTTCGGGCATCGCCCGCAACACCGCCACGACGGGCTGGCGCATGACGCAAAAGTCCCCGGAATCAAGGGGGATTTCCACCTCGGCAATCGCCTTGAGCAGCCGGTAAAAAACTGCGTAGCAAACCCGCTTGAAAAGATTTTCCTTCCGCTGGCGGCGCACCGCATAGACGACGTCAAACCCTTCGTTCAGCCTGGCAATACATGGGGCTAGAAATTCCGGCGGATCCTGAAGATCGGCATCCAGCACCGCCACAAAATCACCATGCGCATGGGTCAAGCCGGCATACACGGCGGTCTGATGGCCAAAATTGCGCGAGAATGACAGAACCTTAAACCGCAGATCGGCGGCATGCATGGCCGCCAACTGGGCAAAGGTGTCGTCCTGAGAACCGTCATCAACCAAAATAACTTCCCAAGCCAGGCCCAAGCCGGCCAAGCTTTGCACCAAGCGCTCACGTAAAAGCGGCAGAACCTTGCCCTCGTTGTAACAGGGAATGACGAGGCTTAATTGGGGAGATTCTTTCAAATTCTGTGATGGCTCATGTCGGCAACTTTTTATGGCCAACAATGTCAGCATGCCAGTTGAGGGCAAACCTTGCCAAACATTAATGCCAGCCTTTTCGCGCCGGAGGCTATTTTTTGTTCATTGCCGGATGGGCCGCATGTTTATTCCGATAAATATAGAATCCTCTTAATTGTGGGCCCTGATGAGCCGCAGGAATCTTCATGTGCTTGGCGAGGTTGTTAAAGCAACTGTCAATCCGAGCCGCAACTGAATTCGTCGGCAGGGGAACCGGGGGAACGCCAGCCACCAGCTCAAAATTATCGAGAAATATTTTTGCCTGCGAGGGGGTAAACCAATCAAGCCAGCTGTCCCGGTCTTGGAACACCACGATCGATTCCTTGGATGGATAATGGGTGACCACCACATCAAAGTCATTCAGGTCTAATTTATCCGCCCATTGCCACACGGACTTGTTGGTAGAGGGGGTTTCAAAAAAACAGGCCGGCTCGACCAGAACCCGGTCACGCGCAGAAATGTGGGAATGAAGCAAGGCGATGGCATTGCTCCTCGTCTCCTGGAAAGGAAGCATAAAGCACTCAACAAGGGTATTGTAGGCGGGAATAAAACCGGCTAAAACAGCCAGCATAGCACAAACAACCGCCGCTTTTTTTACAAATGGTTTTTTCCCGGTCAGAGGCGGTGCCTTCAGGAATTCAATGAGATCGCCGGTGGCCAAGGCAAAAAGAATGCAGATCGCCGCCCAAAAATGAATGGAATACCACGGATTATAAGGTTCAAATGCCCAGCAGCGCCAGATCCCAAGCAACCCGAGACACGCGATCAAAACCATCCGGATATCGGTGATGGCCCAGCAGCTTCTTTTGGCCAGCAAGCCGGCGGCCAGCAGGACAAAAACAAACGGGTTTCTGATGATGGTGCTATTGCCAAGCTCCACCAAGGAGCCGGAAAAGCTTTTCATCAGATGATGCTTAACGGACAACATGTAGGAAAATTGGCTCCACCAAACCGCCGGAGCCGAAAGGATTTGCGGCAGCCACAAGGCCACGCCCGCCAAGCCGCCCAAACCAAAAAACACCAGCCATTGCAACAAGGACCCTCTGCCCCTCGACCGCTCCCCCTGGGTCAGCTTGGCGGCAATGATGATCAAACCCCAAAAGACCCCGCCAACCTGATGAGACAGTCCACTCCACCCAATCAGCAACCCGACTAGGAAGGCATTTCCGATCCGGTTTTTTTGCAGGGGGGGATGGAGATCCGTCTTATTCCGACCATTCAGATGTCGCATTAAAACCGACAACGCCAGGATCCCAAACATCAGGGATAACAAATCCGGCCGCCCATAATCCAACCAAACATATTTATGGGTGGCAAACAAGAGGCAGGAGAGAAGCACCACCCTAACCGAACACCATTGCCGTAACAGAAGGGCCAAAGCCCCGGTTGCCAGGGCGAGAAATATGCAGTCGGCAATCCGTCGCCCCGCCTGCTCCGCTCCAAACAACAGGTATATGGGAATTCTCGCGTAGGCGGTCAGCGGAGCAAACAGGAAACTATGCTGGTCAAACCCGCCAATCTCCAATTGGTCCATTTGCTGCAGCAGACCGGGAGCAGCGTAAACGCCATGATTGATATAATTGACTGCAGGCTCGCTATACCACACCTCATCACACCAAGTTCTTGGCCAGCCTGCCAGCGAACTGAAAAGCTTAACGGAAAAAATCAAGGCCAAGAACACTGCTAACACCCCCGCTTGCCAAGGAGTGGAAAATTTCCGTGAATTTGAAGTTGGGGCACGCACAGTAAATAATGGTATGAACCGGTATTTAAGTTAACAATTTTATTCAATCAGGCGCGCTTCCCAGCCGCTGCCTTCCTTCTCCCG